>NZ_JBEZLW010000012.1:0-193989 GCF_040652395.1 Streptomyces sp. NPDC048269 | reverse complement strand
GAGTTCACCGCCGACTTCGCCAACCTCGACCCGCCGACCCCGGAGATGCAGCAGATGTTCGGCGCCATCGCGCAGCGGCAAGAGACGATGGACGGATTCGTCCGGGTGATCGCCGGGGTGACCGCTCCCTCGGAGTTCTTCTCCGACCCGGCCCTGACGGGCACGCCGGGCTGATCGCCGACCCCGCCCAGCCCCGGGCGCGGAGCGGGCGGGCGGGCGGGCGTCAGTGTCCGGCGGAAGCCTTGACCACCGCGACCGCGGTCCCGATCGCCGCGTCGATCGCGCCGGCGAGCAGCGCGAACACGATCCCTCCGCCCATACGGATCCCGCCGTAGCACCCCCACGCGAACAAGGTGGCGACGTTGACCCCGGCTGCCGTGAGCAGGGCCGTCTCGAGACCCATCGCCCCCAGGGCCGAGACGCCGATCAGAACGAGCGGGCCCGCCGCGGACAGCAGCAGCGGGCTGCTGACGAAGAGCATCGCGCGCAGCTCCCGTCCGCGTGCGAGAGCGCCGTGCGTCACGCGATGGGCCTGCTGATCGGCGACCAGCGCGGCCAGCCACAGGCCCACCGAGGCAGTCACGACCGTCGCCGCGGCCCCGAGGACGTCCACGTGGCTGCCGGCCGCGAGCCCGACGACGACGGAGATCATGGTGATCGTCGCGTAGAGCCGCTCCTTGAGCTGTGCCGCGGCCGTATCCGTGCCCATGGAGTCCGCCGCGTGTTCCTTCACCCAGCTCACCGTAAGGTGCGGGCGTACCGGGCACCCGGACCAACACCTGGCACCGCGCCCGGCCTGCCGACGGCGGCCGCGGCGGCCGGTCGAGACGTCGGCGAGCGCGTCAGGTCAGGCGCCCTTCTTGCTCAGGAACCGTCGCAGCTTCGTCAGCGGCCACGCGTTGATGACGTCGTCCTTGGTCAGCCAGCCGCGCTGCGCCGTACCCACCCCGTAGCGCATGTACGGCAGGTGCGTGGTGGCGTGCGCGTCGGAGTTCACCGCGAACTTCACGCCGTAGCGTTTCGCGCTCAGGACGTCCTCGTCCCGCAGGTCGAGCCGCTCCGGGTGTGCGTTGATCTCCAGAGCGGTGCCCGTCCGCGCGCAGGCCTCGAAGACCGCGTCGAAGTCGGCGTCGATGCCCGGGCGTTTCCCGATGCGGCGGGTCGTGGGATGGCCGATCACGGCGACGTTCGGGTTCTCACAGGCGGATATGAGGCGGCGGGTGAGTTCCTGCCTGCTCTGGTCGAAGTGGGAGTGGATGGAGGCCACGCAGATGTCGAAGTCCGCGAGGAACTCGTCGGGCCAGTCCAGGGAGCCGTCCGGGCCGATGTTGAGTTCCGTGCCGTGCAGCAGCCGCAACTTGTGGTGCGCGCCGTCGAGGGCGCGTACCCGCTCGCGCTGGGCGAGGATCTTCTCGCTGGTCATGCGCTGCATGGAGAGGTTCGGGGCGTGGTCGGTGACCGCGTAGTACGCGTATCCGCGGGCGGCAGCGGCGGCGACCATGTCCTCCAGAGTGGCCAGCCCGTCGGTGAGGTCGGTGTGGGTGTGCAGATCGCCCCGGATGTCCTTCTCCGTCAGGAGGTCGGGGAGTTCACCGCGCAGGCCGGCCGCGATCTCGCCGCGGTCCTCGCGCAGCGTCGGCGGTATCCAGGGCAGGCCGAGCCTGGCGTAGATCGCCTCTTCCGTCTCGGAGGTGATGCTCTCGCCGCTCTCGGCGTCGAAGAGCCCGTACTCGGAGAGCTTGAGGCCTTGGCGCACAGCGAGTTCACGGGTGCGGATGTTGTGTGCCTTGGAGCCGGTGAAGTACTGCAGCCCCGCCCCCCAGGAGGCCGGGGGAAGGACCCGCAGATCGACCTGCAGGCCTGTGACGGTCCGCACGGAGGTCTTCTTCGCCCCGTGTGCGATGACCTCGGCCGTGTGCGGGAGGGCGGTGAGGGCGTCCATGAACGGAGCCGACCGGCGCGCGGCCACCAGGATGTCGACATCGCCGATGGTCTCCTTCATGCGGCGCAGGGAGCCGGCGTACGTACACCGAACGCAGCCGCGGATGCCCGACAGTTCGGCGACGAGCTGCTCGGCGACGTCCATGGCCGCACTGACGAGGATCCGGCCCTCACCGGCCTTCTGCAGCAGCGCGATGCCGTGCAGGATGTTGTCCTCCGTCCGCTCGCCGAAGCCCTTCAGATCACGCAGCCGCTCCTGGTGGATGGCGTCGAGCAGCTTGTCGACGGAGGTGATGCCCAGCTCTTCGTACAGCACCATGGCCTTGCGGGGCCCCAGCCCCGGAATCGTGATCAGCTCGCGCACTCCGGCCGGCACGAAACTCCTGGCCTCGTCGACGACGGACATGCGGCCGGTCCGCAGGTACTCCAGAATCTTGTCCGCGACCGACTTGCCGACGTTCGGGATCTCGCGCAGCTCCTTGGCGCCGAGTGTCGAGACGTCCTCCGGGTAACCCCCCACGGCGCGAGCCGCCTTCTCGTAGGCACGCGCCTTGAAGGCCTCCCCGCCCCGGATCGCGATGAGGTCCGCGTACTCCTGGAGCAGCGCCTCGACCTGGTCGTTGGCTCGGGCCATGACTCCAGGGTGCCCCGCGGGCGCCGGGCGGGCACGCCGGGCGGCACGTGGGCGCCGCCGTCGCGGTCGCGCGTCGCGCGTCGCGCGTCGCCGGTGAGACACCGCCTTAGCCTGGAGAGGTGGGCGGTGAACTCGTGACGCTGTTCCTCGCCGGCGACGTGATGCTCGGCCGCGGCGTCGACCAGATCCTTCCGCACCCCGGCGACCCGGCCCTGCCGGAGGCGTACGTCAGCGACGCCCGTACGTACGTCGAACTGGCGGAGACGGCGAACGGCCCGGTTCCGCGTCGGGCGCCCTTCTCCTGGCCGTGGGGAGAGGCGCTGGGCCTCCTCGACGCGGCCGCGCCCGACGCCCGGATCCTCAACCTGGAGACGTCCGTCAGCCGGAGTGACGACCTCGCCCCCGGCAAGGGTGTCCACTACCGGATGCACCCCGCCAACCTGCCGTGCCTGGCCGCCGCACGGCCCGACGTCTGTGCCCTCGCCAACAACCACGTCCTGGACTACGGCCGTCACGGCCTGGCCGAGACCCTCGGCTCGCTCGCCGCCGCGGGACTGCGGACGGCGGGGGCGGGCCGAAACCTCGATGAGGCGCGGCGGCCCGCGGTCGTCTCCCTCTCCGGGAACCGCCGCCTGCTGGTCTTCTCCCTGGGTACGGCGTCGAGCGGTGTCCCCCACACCTGGGCGGCCACCGCGGACCGGAGCGGGATCGACTTCGTCGACGAGGCCTCGGATGCGGCCGCGGCCGAGGTGGCCGGCCGCATCCGGCGGGCGAAACGATCCGGCGACCTCGTGGTCGTCTCGATCCATTGGGGTTCCAACTGGGGTTACGCCGTACCGCGCGACCAGATCCGCTTCGCGCACGCGCTCGTCGACGGCGGCGCGGACGTCGTGTACGGGCACTCCTCGCACCATCCGCGCCCGGTCGAGGTGTACCGGGGGCATCCGGTCCTCTACGGCTGCGGCGACCTGATCGACGACTACGAGGGCATCGGCGGCCACGAGCACTACCGGGACGATCTGCGGCTGCTGCACTTCATCTCACTGGAGCCGGACACCGGCCGGCTCGACCACGCCCGCCTCGTCCCCTTGCAGGCCCATCGGATGCGCCTGCGCCACGCCTCGCGCGAGGACTCCGACTGGCTCCGCGAGGTCCTTGCCCGCACCAGCCGCGCTTTCGGCACCCACATCACCCGCGCCCCGGAAGGCGCCTACACAGTCCATCCGCCGCGTGGCTCCTGACGCCGCACGGGAAGGTCTTGGAGTCGCGGACCCCGGCCGCCAGTTCCCAGCGTGCGGTGAGGACAGGGCGCGCGGGGCTGGATGCCCGATGCCCGGTCGGGGTTACCGTGCGGGAAGGGTGAGTTCGCCTCCGCGATAGAAGCTCTCCCGCTCCTCGACGACGTAGGGGGCCATGACCTCGCGCCGCTCTTTCTCCGCGTCGGAGGACCGCCACGCGTCGCACGCCTGCCTGGAGTCCCAGAGGGACACTCCGGTGATCTCCTGCCCGTCCTCGGACCAGTACGCATACGCGCGGCGCATGCCTTCGGGGAAGGAACCCGGGCGCCACGCCCTCTCGAACTCCTCCAAGCTGCCCGCCTTGATGCGGCGGGTGGTCACCCAGACAAAGTGCTCCTCCATGGCAGCCTCCTCAGGACCGGGGATCGGCCCGTCCCGTCTCTTTGACCACCGTAGGTCCCTGGAGCCGCCTCCGCCTCCGAGGCGGCCGCCCCGTACCCCGTCCGCGCGCGGCAGCCGCGAACGTCGCTGACGACCCCGGCCTCTCACCCCGGGGCCCGGCCCGGGGGCGAGGGGTCATTCCCCGGACCCCTGGCCGTCGCCCGTGCCGTTGCCCGAGTCCTGGCCCGAGCCGTTGCCGTTGCCGTCGCCGCCGTTGCCGCCATCGCCGTTGCCGTTGCCGTTGCCGTTGCCGTTGCCGTTGCCGTCGCCGTCGCCGTCGCCGTGCTGGTTCTGGCCCGTGCCTTCGCCCGGCTGGTTCTGAACCGTGCCGTCGGCCGGCTTCTTCTCCGTGCCCTCGCCCGGCTTCTTCTCCACGGTGCCATCGTTCGGCTTGTGCTCCGTGGTGCCCTCGCCCGGCTTCTTCTCCACCGTGCCGTCGGCCGGCTTCTTCTCCGTGTCGCCCGGCTTCTTCTCCGTGCCGTCGGCCGGCTTCTTCTCCGTGCCATCGGCCGGCTTCTTCTCCGTGTCGCCCGGCTTCTTCTCCGTGCCGTCGGCCGGCTTCTTCTCCGTGTCGCCCGGCTTCTTCTCCGTGCCGTCGGCCGGCTTCTTCTCCGTGCCGTCAGCCGGCTTCTTCTCCGTGCCATCGGCCGGCTTCTTCTCCGTGCCGTCAGCCGGCTTCTTCTCCGTGCCATCGGCCGGCTTCTTCTCCGTGCCGTCAGCCGGCTTCTTCTCCGTGTCGCCCGGCTTCTTCTCCGTGCCGTCAGCCGGCTTCTTCTCCGTGTCGCCCGGCTTCTTCTCCGTGCCGTCAGCCGGCTTCTCCACCGGCTTCTTCTCCACGGTGCCGTCGCCCGGCCTGTGCTCCGTGTTGCCCTCGCCCGGCTTCTTCTCCACCGTGCCCTTGTCCGGCTTCTCCACCGGCTTCTTCTCCACGGTGCCGTCGCCCGGCCTGTGCTCCGTGTTGCCCTCGCCCGGCTTCTGGACCGTGCCCTTGTCCGGCTCCTTGACCGGGGGCTTTTCCACCGATCCCTCATGGGGAGGGGGCAGGACCGGGTACGGCGAGTCGGGCTGTTGGCCCTTGGGGGGAGGCACCTCGTGGTCGTGCTTGCCCTGCACGTCGCCGCTCGGGCGCTCGTACCATCCCTTGCGGTCGTGGTCGAACATCGTGACGGTCTTCACCGGCTTCTCGGCGGGTTTGACCGCAACGAGGTCGGAGGACTGGAACGACGACCACTCCTTGCCGCTGTACGTCTGCTTGCCCTTGACGGCGACGGGCGGGGCCAAGGGGTTGCCACAGGCGCAGCGGACGCGGGGGACGCCCCGGTCGTCGACCAGGACGGGCGTACCGGCCTGCAGGATCGCCTGATAGCTGGTGGGCGCGGCGTTCTTGTACCCGTGGTTGGTGACCCGGGTGTCCCAGACCAGCCGTACGGGCGTCAGCGACCGCAGGTAGGAGGCGATGTCGGGCTGCCCGATCTGCAGGGGGGCCGCGAAGGCCTTGCTCTTGTCCGCGTGCTGCGCGAGGAACTTGATCTGCTTCTCGACGTCACAGCTCACGACGTTGCGCGTGCCGCCGTACAGACCCGGGTACGCACCGTTGACCTCGAGGGTGCGCGTGCCGCTCGTGCCGCCCTTCGCCTTGCCAAAGGTTGCGGGAGTGACTTCCGTGTCCTGGGACTCCGTGGCCGTCGAGGGCGTGAACGGGTCCTGGCCGGCCGCCGAGGTGGCCTCGAGGAAGACCTCTCCGCCGGCTGCCTTGTTCCCGCCCATGACGGTGAACGCGAGGACCACCGCCGTCGCCATGACCACCGCGCTGCTGGCACTCAGTACGGTCCTGCGCGACCGCCACCCGTGAGCTGCCCCTCCGCCGCGCCGGGCCGGCTCACCCGGCCCGCCCCGCTCACCGCTGCCGGACGGCGGACCGGGAGGAGGCCCCGGCGGGCGCCCCGGCGGGGGCGGAGGCTCTGGCGGCGGAGGCCCCGGCGGGGGAGCCTGCTCGTTCGTCGGCCGTTCGGAGAGCGGACCGGACGGAGGGCCGGTGGGGCGCTCGCCCGGAGGAGGTAGTGAACTCACGACACTCTCCCCCCGAGATAGGACATCGGGAAAATGGTGGCTATGCGCATCTGCTCGCTCCTGACTGCCATTATGACCTCCACGTCGTGGAGGCGTGAATGATGGAAATTCCACTCCCGCGAAAAAAGCTGAAGAGCCGGCCGGACAAGGGGTCCGTCCCTTCAAGAGTTGTCGCGGGTGGGACCACTCGGTGTGGGCCCATGAGGTGAGTAAGCCACCCGGGCCTGCATCACGTCATGCCGCGACTTTTCGGGACTTGACAGGGCCCGGCCCGCCCCGTCACGGCGGACGAGCGGGCGTGTTGAGCCTCGCCGGGCCCGGTGCGAGCCGGGTCGGCGACGCACCCGGGCCGCGGAGCGGTGCCGGGATCAGCCGGCCGGTCGCCCGGCGCGTCCGGTGTGGCCGACAGGCTCTTGCCCAGCTGCCGGAACAGCCGGTTCCCCAGGCATTCCGTCAGGTAAGGAACTCCGTCGGTGTACCCCGAACCGTGCGCGTCGCCGAGCATGCGCGCGGCAAGGCTGCGATGGGCCGACTTCCACCGCTGGTGCGTGTCTTCCAGCTGGCTGAGCGCCGCGTCGAGGCGACTCCACTCCGCCCGGCCGAAGCCTCCCTCGCTGCGGAGGTCGAGATACGCCTGGGCGACGGTGTCATGGCCGGCGGCTCGAACCTCGGCCTGCACGGCGGGCACGCTCGTGAAGGCGGCCGAGTGGAGGCGTGGGACGGGCGGGACACCACACAGGCTCTCGAAGCGTTTGTACTGTTCGGACTGGATGGCGCTGGCGCCTTGGGTGTACTGCCGGAAGCCGGAGAAATGCTCCGCCCTCATCGTGGCGACTACGCGGAACAGTGCAGCGGCACGCTCGAACATGGCAACGGCATGGCCTATTCGCTCCGCCCCTTCGTCCAGGTTCCCTGCGCGCAATGCCCCGATGGCTGATCTCATGTCTGCCGCTATCGCGGTGAAGAGCATTTCGTGGGTCTGGAGGGCCCGGATGAAGAAGTACTCGTCATGCAGTACGTAGACGGGCTGGACGGTGACGCCGAACCACCGCCAGGCGTCCGTCGCCGGTGGCCGGGGGAGGTGGTCGAGGAGACCTTCCAGGCGGGATGAGGGGGTGTGCGCCACCCGGGACGGCAGGTCGCCCGCGTCCGACCGGCCGAGGCCCGTCGCCACGAACCGCACGGCATGCCGCAACCGCGTGCTCAGCGTCGCCGGATCCGGCCGGCCGCGGCTGGGCCCCTCGCGGGACCCGCGCGCCGCCTCGATCTCGAAGCGAACGACGTCGGACATGAGCATGGTGGACATCCGGTCCGCGTCCAGCCCGGCACCCCCTTCGTCCACGAGGAGCTCCAGTACCGGCAGCGCAAGGTAGGTCCGATTCCAGAAACGCCCCTCGTGTTTGTCGAGCATGCAGTCGAGAAAAGCGTTGAGGAACGGGCGGTCCGCGGTGTGCCGATGCCGGACGTCACGCAATCGGACCAGCATCTGCTCGGGCAGGAAATGCTTTCCTGTCCGCCGTACGTGTTCCGTGAGGGACCGGGCCAGGGAGATGCCGTCGGATTCCACCGGTACCTGATCGGCGGGCGCCCAGCGCCTGACCCCCCGAAGGGTCGACGTACGGGATCCGCACGCCTCACGAAGCGTGCATACGCAGCCTCTGGTCATTTCCCACGGACACCGGACCGTGCTGCTCTCGGAAGTCATCGCGACCGCCTCTCCCGTGTCGTTGTGCGGCAGTTCGGCGCGGAACGCTTTCCGGCCGGTGATCAGCCTCACGCTGTCCGAGTGAGTACTGGATTCCACTAGGCATGATCGGAAGACCGCACGTCACGTCTCGGGAATTCGTGTCTTGACAGGAGCCGGTGGGCCACGCACGACCCGGCCGCTCGCCGGTGCCGGAGCATGAACACCGGGCCTCCGCCGCCCGCGAGCAGCGGCGGAGGCCCGTACGGGAAACCGGGTCAGGAGCCGCTGCCCCGGAAGGCCGTGGCGCGCACGGTGTTGCCACAGAGCGCGAACTCCCCGCCGTCGTCAGGCGCCAGCTGGAGCCCGCCCCCTCCCACCCCCAGCACGATCGAGGGTGCGACGGTCGGCTCGGCGCCGGAGGCGCAGTACCCGTCGGCCTCTCCGAGCACCGGGGTGAAGGTGAGCTGGGTCGAGGCCCGGCCGCCGGCCGGCAGGGCCACGGCGCGCGCCTGGCCCTGACGGACCACGTTCAGGGGCCTGTTGCGGTCCGGCGAGCCCTGACCGGCGAGGGCCACCGTGGGAAACCCCTTCAGGACGCATGCCTTCGGTCCGTCGTTGATCACGGTGATCCGTACCTGGCTGCCGCCGGTCCGCTGTGCGCTGTTCGCGATGAGTTGCTCGCTCGTACAAGGCGCGGCGGGCGCCCGCCGCCCGGCCGTCTCGTGCGCCGCGGCGCCCGGACCGGCGGCCAGCAAGAGGCCGCAGGTGACGGCGCCCGTCACGAGCCAAAGGGACGGGGACCAGGCCGCGCCGCCCCGCATTGTGCCCTTCATGGGTCTCCTCACGGTTCGCAGGACGTCCGCTCACCCCCTGCCGCGCACGTCGCTCCCCCGCGGCCGCATCCTCCTCCCACCGTCGCACCACCCCGGGCCGGCGGCACGCGCAACGCTCTGACCTGGCCGTGCTCTCGTCCGCACGCGGTGACCCCGCGGTCGGACGAGCGCCTCACGAGGAGACGGCCGGGGCAGCGGATGGAGACACGAGTACGGCCGCAGACGCCGGAGAGGCGGTGGCCTCTCCGGCGTCTGCGGTGCCGGGCGGGGGGCGGGGGCTTGCCGGGACGTATTCCCGGGGGGCGCTAGGGAGTGTCGGCCCTCACTTGCCGAGCTTGGCCTTCAGGTCCGCCTTGAGCTGCTTCTTGATCACCTGCTTGTTGGCCTTGTTCACGGTGCCGCCCTTGCCCGTGCCGTCACCGCCCACGGAGGTGGCGTCACCGGTGTTGACGGCGTCGGCGCTGGCGTTGCCGCCGGTGGCGGCACCGGTGGTGATCGTGCACTTGCCCTTGCAGCTGCCGACGCCGGAGTTGGCGTTTCCGCCGGTGGCGGTGCCGCCGACCGTGGTGTTCTCGGCGTTGGAGTCACCGCCGGTACCGATGCCGTCGGCGCTGTCGCCGGGGAGGAAAGAGACGGCCTGCGGGACGGCGGCCGGCGCGGCCATCGCGGTCGCCGGCAGGGCTATACCGCCACCCACCAGCGCCAGGGAAGCACCGGCCAGAACAACACGACGGGCAGAGAAACGCTCGAACATGGGAATTCTCCATTCGATGTAAAAGGGCTCTGAGTGCCGTCCCGCAGAACAGGCCGGGAACAATCATTTGGTCTTCACGTTCTCCGGGGTTCCCCGGTGAGGACGTACTTCAAATAAACCCTGCGAGAGCACGTGCGTCACGCCACTCGAATACGTGGCTTGACGTCAAGAATCGATCTTGGTAAAAGCTCCCGTCGTGCGGGTCGTACGAGCCGCGAAGGCCCCGCACAATCCTCTGCCGTATGGGTCCCCGCACCCTCGGCATCAGATAGGGAGTGGGCAGACACAGCGGAACCGACCCTGTTGCAGAGCGGTGGCGAGTCCTGAAAGACGCTCAAGAAGGAGAGGGGGGAAGGGGCGAGAACACGCCGCGCTTCGCCAGATCCTGCTCGCAGCATGATCCACACGATAACGTCCACCTCGAAATAGGCCCCAGGCGTCCCTTGGCGTGTGCATACAACCGGACGTATCCGGTCTGCAGCCTCAGCGCCCGCCCGCTTGGCCACAGGCGGAGACTTCACACAAGAATCCCGGAGAATTCCGATGAACGAGCGTTCTTGGACCCGTCGTATCGTGCTGGCCGCGGCTTCCGTGGCACTGGCCGGCAGTATCGCCATGCCGACGACCGCCATGGCCTCACCGACAGTCCCGCTGTACGGCTACGGCAGTCTCCACGCCGCCGTGGGCAGCGGCGCCCCCGGAGTGTGCGAGGGCCTCTGCCACGGCAGCAGCAATACCGCCGCAGGCGACGGTGCCTCCGGCGTGTGCCGGGGCCTCTGTCACGACAGCACGAACACCGCCGTGGGCGACGATGTCTCCGGCGTGTGCGAAGGTCTGTGCGGCGGCAGCACCAACACCACCGTGGGGGCCGGTGCGTTCAACGAGTGCACGGGCCTCTGCGGGACCAGCACCAACACCGCTGTGGGTGACGGCGCCTCCAACAAGTGCAGCGGCCTCTGCTACGGGAGTGTCAGCACCGCCTGGGGCGATGACGTGCTGAGCGCCGGCAGATCCGCATCCGTGTCCTCGGTCGGACAAGGCGCACGGGCCAAGGGCGCAAAGGGTGCCAAGGGTGCCAAGAACACGGACAACGGCGGTGACGTCAGCGCTGTCAGCGGCAACGCCAACGCCGAGAACACCACCGTCGGCGGTACCGCCACCTCCGGCTCCGCGACCTCCGGCGGCGTCGGCACCTGCATCGGCAGGTGCACGATCGTCACGGGTGACGCGACGAGCGGAAACGCCAGCGCCGACGCCACCAACACCGGCGACGCGACTGCCGTGAGCGGAGACGCGACGGCCACGGACTCCTAGCCGGGGGGAAAGGCCGCGGGAAGGACGCGGGAAGCGTCAGAGCAACGGACGCCGGAGAGGCTGTGGCCTCTCCGGCGTCCGTTGTGTGGGTGGTGGCGTGCAGGGATCTGCTCCCTGGGGGGCCTGCGGGGCCGTCAGCCCTCACTTGCCGAGCTTCGCCTTCAGGTCCTGCTTGAGCTGCTTCTTGATCACCTGCTTGTCGACCTTGTTCACGGTGCCGCCCTTGCCCGTGCCGTCGCCGCCCACGGAGGTGGCATCGCCGGAGTTGACGGCGTCGGCGCTGGCGTTGCCGCCGGTGGCGGCACCCGTGGTGATCGTGCACTTGCCCTTGCACTCGCCCACACCGGAGTTGGCGTTTCCGCCGGTGGCCTCGCCGCCGACCGTCGTGTTCTCGGCGTTGGAGTCACCGCCGGTACCGATGCCGTCGGCGCTGTCACTGGGAACCAGGGTGACCGTCTGCTGCGGGACGGTTGCCGGCGCGGCCATCGCCGTCGCCGGCAGGGCGATACCGCCACCCACCAGCGCCAGGGAAGCACCGGCCAGAACAACACGACGGGTAGAGAAACGCTCGAACATAAGAATTCTCCATTCGGTGTAAGGGGGCTTTGCATTCCCTCCGGGATTCCCCGGTGAGGGCGTACTTCAAATAAACCCTGCGAGAGCACGTGCGTCACGACACTCGAATACGTGGCTTGACGCCGAAAAGCGATCTTGGTAGAGGCGGCGGAACGGGCCTTCTGCGACCGGACGAGAAGCCGAACAGCCCTGGCCGGACCCCCGACCGTCTTGTCGGCTTCTGTCAAGTGACGAATAACAGGGGCTACGACGTCATCCCTCCTCCCGGCACGGTGGAAATCGACCGTCCTGCGCAAGAGCAGGAGCGAACCGCCATCCGGATTCAGAGGAAGCCATGTCCCGTCGCTCAGGGGTCTTCGTGACCCGTCGACCCCGGCTCGTCCTACTCGCCGCGCTCGTTTTCCTTCTGCTGTCCGCCGTGTTCGGCGCAGAAGCGACCGGCCGGCTGAAGACGCAGGGATACGACGACCCGCGATCCGAATCCAGCCGCGCCGCCCACGTGGCGGCCGAGCGCCTGGGGGCGCCCCCCAACCTGGTCGTCGTCGCGCAGGCCCGCAGCGGTTCCGTCGACGCACCGGGAGCCCGGAGCGCCGGCGAGGGCCTGGCCGAGCGCCTCGCCGCACAGCCGCATGTGAGCGCTGTGACCTCGTACTGGACCGGCGGCGCGGCGGAGCTGCGCAGCCGGGACGGCCACGCGGCCATGGTGGTCGCGCACGTGGACGGCGAGGGGGAACAGCTCGGGGCGCGGGTCGAGCGGCTGCGCGAGGAGCTGACCAGCCCGACCGCGTCCGAGTCGCCCCTGACCGTGCGGGTGGGCGGGACGGCGCTCGTCGACGCCGAGCTCCAGGACATCTCGGAGTCCGACCTCAAGCGGGCCGAGTCCGTCGTCCTGCCGGGAACCCTGATCCTGCTGGTCCTGGTGTTCGGCAGTGTGGTGGCCGCTGCGCTGCCCCTGCTGATCGGGGTGCTGGCCATCGCCGGGACGATGCTGGTCCTGAGCGTGCTCGGCGCCGTCACCGACGTGTCCGTGTTCGCGCTGAACCTCACCACGGCGCTGGGCCTCGGGCTGGGCATCGACTACGGGCTGCTGATCGTCTCGCGGTTCCGTGAGGAACTCGCCAAGGGCTTCATGCCGCGCACCGCCGCCATACGGACCGTGCGCACCGCGGGCCACACGATCCTCTTCAGTGCCGCGACGGTCTCCGCCGCGCTCGCGACGCTGCTGGTGTTCCCGCCGTACTTCCTGCGGTCCTTCGCCTACGCGGGCATCGCCGTGGTGGCGATCGCGGCGGTGAGCGCCCTGACCGTACTGCCGGCTCTGCTCGCGCTGCTCGGAAGGCGCGTGAACGCCTGGCCCGTGCCGTGGCGCCGCCGGGCCCACGCCGGCTCGGGGTCGCGCTTCTGGGAGGGGCTGGCGCGCATCGTCGTACGGCGCCCGCTGCTCGCGGCCCTGCCGGTGATCGGCCTGCTGGCGGTGCTCGCCGCGCCGTTCGCGCACGCCGGTTTCGCCACCCCCGACGACCGGGCGCTGCCGTTGAGCGCGTCCAGCCGTCAGACCGGAGACCTGGTGCGCGACGCGTTCGACATGAAGGGCTCCAGCGCGCTCACGGTCGTGATCACGGGTAAGGCGTCCCCGTCGGCGCAGAAGGACTACGCCCGCCGGCTGTCCACGCTCCCGCAGGTCGCCCAGGTCGTGGGGCCCGACGGCAGCTTCCGGTCCGGCGGGAAGGCAGTGGTCTCCGGTGCTGCCGGAGCCATGGCCAGGCCCGGCGCCGGCCCGGTCCAGCTCTCCGTGGTGCCGCGAGTCGACCCCCAGTCGCGCGCCGCCCAGCAGCTCGTGCACGACATCCGCACCAGTCCCGCCCCGGCCGGCACCGACGTCCTCGTCGGCGGGCAGAGCGCGGTACTGGTCGACGCCAAGGACACGGTGGGAGACCGGCTTCCGCTGGCGCTCGCCCTGATCACCCTCACCACGTTCGCGCTGCTGTTCGGCTTCACGCGCAGCCTGCTCCTGCCGCTGAAGGCCATCGCGCTGAACGCCCTGAGCCTGGCGGCCGTCCTCGGAGCCATGGTGTGGATCTTCCAGATGGGCCATCTGCACCACCTGCTCGATTTCACGCCCGGCCCACTCAGCACGACCATGCCGGTGCTGCTGTTCTGCATCGTCTTCGGGCTCTCCGTGGACTACGAGGTGTTCGTCCTCGCGCGCATCAAGGAGGCGTACGACGCCGGGCAGGACAACGCCGGCTCGATCGTCACGGGCCTCGCCCGCACAGGCGGCATCGTCACGACCGCCGGCGCCCTGCTCGCGTTCACCCTCCTGAGCTTCGGTACCTCCCAGGTCTCCCTCCTGCAGTTCTTCGGGATCGGCGCAGGCCTCGGCGTCCTCCTCGACGCCACGCTCGTACGGGGCGTCCTCGTACCGGCGCTCATGCGCCTGGCGGGTGGCCTGAACTGGTGGGCACCGCGGCTGCTGAGGCGAAAGGTGCCGCGCCCGGCGACCCGCCCGCCTCCGGCCGGCGCCGGGAGGTGCCCCCCGGCCGCGTCGCCGTCCGTCCCCCCTCCCCCGCGCGCCGCTGACCCCCGGCGCGCACACCCCAGCCCCTCCACCCCCAGCCCCTCCACCCACCTCCCCGCCGCCCCGGTCGCCGTCGGCCCCGGGCACCACGACAAGGCAGATCACTCATGACTGACATCGCCATCACCGGACTCGGCTGCCGCTTCCCCGGCGCCCCCGACGTCCACGCCTACTGGAAGCTCCTGATGAGCGGGGAACGGCAGTTCTCCGACGTCCCGGCGGCACGCTGGAACCACGAGCCCTTCCACGACCCCGGCAACCAGTCCGCCCCCCACGCCTCGTACACCGACCAGGTCGCCTTCCTGGAGGACGTGGACCGCTTCGACGCCATGCACTACGGGGTGCCGCCCTCCCGCGCCCAGGCCATGGACCCGCAGCAGCGGGTGATGCTCGACGTCGCCCGCGAGGCCCTCGACGACGCGGGGCTCGGCCGCGGCGACTTCGACCGGGAGAACACCGGGGTCTTCATCGGTATGTCGGTGTCCGACTACAAGGACCTGATGACGGTGCCCCTCAGGGCCATCGCCCTGGCCGAAGCGGCGCACGCGGCGGGCCACCCCGGCGGCGCCGAAGCCGTCAAGGAGCACGCGAGCCAGCTCGGCACCCTGCATGCCTTCACCCTGCCCGGGAGCCTGCTCAACATGGCGTCCGGCACCGTCAGCCGGCAGTTCGACCTCGGCGGCCCCAGTTTCGTCGTCGACGCCGCCTGTTCCGGCTCTCTGGTCGCCCTCGACCAGGCGATCGCCCAGCTGCGCCAAGGCACCTGCCGCACGGCGGTCGTCGGCGGGGTGTACCTCAACCTCACCCCCGACTCCCTGGTCGGCTTCTCCAGGCTCCGGGCGCTGTCCGCCACCGGCGTGTGCCGCCCGTTCGACGAGGATGCCGACGGCTTCGTCCTCGGCGAGGGGGCCGGCGCCGTCGTCATACGGCCGCTCGCCGACGCGCTCGCCGACCGCGACCGCGTCTACGCGGTGATCAAGGGCGTCGGCTCGGCCAACGACGGCGCGTCTCCCGGACCGCTGGCTCCCACCCCCGAGGGCCAGCTGCGCGCCATGCGCCGGGCCTACGACGACGCGGGGGTTCCTCCGTCCTCCGTGGGCTTCCTGGAGGCCCACGGCACCGGCACCACCGTCGGCGACCGCGCCGAGGTGGAGGCGCTGCGCCGGCTGCGCACCGAGTACCCCGACGACGACCCCGCCCTGTGCTACCTCGCCTCGGGCAAGGCCCTCATCGGGCACTCCCTGTCCGCGGCGGGCATCGCGGGACTGATCAAGACGGCGCTGGTCGTCCACCACCGCACGATCGTGCCGCAGCCGCGGACCACTCCTCGTCCGGACCTGGGCATCTCCGCCGCGGGCCTGCGCTTCGCCGACACCGCGCGGCCCTTCCCGACCGGGGCCACCCCGCGGCGTGCCGCCGTCAGCTCGTTCGGTTTCGGCGGCACCAACGTCCACGTGGTGCTGGAGGAGCGGCCCGCGACGGTGCCCGGCAGCATCTCGGTAGGCACCGAGGGCACCGGTCCTCAGCTCGTCCTGCTCTCGGCCGGCACCCCCGAGCTGCTGGACCGGCACATCGGCGAGGTACTCGACACGGTGGACCCCGCACCCCGCCCGCCGATCGGCGCACTGGCCCACACCCTGGGCGCGCGTGCGCCGCTGACGGCCCGGCTCGCGATCGTGGCCGCCGGCACGGACGCATTCGTCGAGCGGCTGCGCCGTGCCCGTCGGCAGCTCGCCGAAGGAGCCAGGGGCGACCTCGGTGACGGCGCCTACGCCGCCGACGCTCCGCTGCCGGCCGCGCAGCGCCGCATCGCCTTCCTCTTCCCCGGGCAGGGCAGTCAGCGGCCGGGCATGATGCGGGACCTGTACGAGGGGTTCACCGGGTTCCGGGCAACCGTCGACGCCCTCAGTGCCGTGGCCCGCCGGGGCACCGGCTTCGACCTCACCGATCTGCTGTACGGCGAGGCCGCGACCGCCCCTGGTGACGCCGAGGAGCTCAGGCAGCGGCTCGCCGCCACCGATGTGTGCCAGCCCCTGCTGGGTACCGTCCAGATCGCCGCCACCCGTCTCCTCGCCGACTGCGGCGTCGCTCCCGGCCTCACCCTCGGCCACAGCCTCGGCGAGTTCGCGGCGGCCGCGGCGGCCGGAGCGCTCACCGACGAGGACACCGTCCGGCTGCTGGTCCACCGGGGCGCGGCGCTCCGGCAGGCCGAGACCGGCCTGCGGGGCGGGATGCTCGCCGTACAGAGCGACAAGGACACCTGCCGCCGGCTCACCGACGGCATCGACGACGTGTGGCTCGCCTGCTTCAACCAGCCGCAGCAGGTCGTGGTCAGCGGCACGCCGCGGGGGCTCGCCGCCGTGCGGCAGGTCTGCGCCGAGGCCGGGATCGTCACGGTGGCGCTCGAGGTGTCGAACGCCTTCCACTCGCCGCGGCTGGCCTGCGCCGACGAGACCATGCGCGCGGACCTCGCCGACCGCCGTATCGGCAGCCCCGTCCTGCCGTTCGTCTCGTCCGTGGACGCGGCGGTCTGCACCGACCCCGAGCGTCTGCGCGAGCTGTGGGCCCGTCACGCGTCCGCCCCGGTCCACTTCGGCGATGCCGTCCGTACCGCCTACGACCAGGGAGCCCGCGTCTTCCTCCAGGTGACCGGCGGCAACTCGCTCCTCACCTCGGTCCGCCGCAACCTCACCGGCCACGACGACGTTCTCGTCGTCCCCGCCGGCGGCACGGAGCCCGACGGCGGACGTGGCTTCGTCCGGGCCCTCGCCCGGCTCGCGGTCCTCGGCGCTCCGGTCGACCCGCGCACCCTCGTTGCCGAGGAAGACCGCCGTCTGCTGGACCTGCCGGTGGCGAAGCTCGGCACCCAGTCCTACTGGGTGCCGGGCAAGCGCCCCGCGAAGAAGAACGCCTCCCCCGCCCCTGTCCCCGTCCCGCCCCAGCCCGTCCTCCTCGAGGAGACCTCGATGAACCACCCGGTGAAGCACCCCACGAACGCCCCGACGAACGAGCCGATGCGTGAACTGCTCCAGCTGGTTCAGCAGCAGGTGACGCTGCTGAGCCGCCTCAGCGAGGCACTCCCCGCGCAGAACCCTGCCCCGGAGGGCCTCACCGCACAGACCCCCGCCGCAGAGATCACCGCCCCGGCGGCGGCCGGACCCGCGCCTGCCCCCGCTTCCCCGGCCGTCCTCGAAGCCGCCGACCCCGCTGCTCCTGCCGACCCCGCTGCCCCTGTTCCCCCCGCCGACCCGCCCGCCGATCGTGCACCGGCCGACGAGGAGCCTTCTGCGGCCGGGGCCGTCGACGAGGTCGTCGATGCCGTGCTCGCGCAGGTGGCCCGGATCAGCGCCTTCCCGGTGAGTCATCTGCACGACGACCAGCTGCTGATCGACGATCTCGGTTTCGACTCGCTGATGCTGACCGACCTGTTCACCTCCCTCGCGCGGCAGTGGCCGCAGTGGACGTTCGACGAAAGGGATGCTGACCGGCCGACCGTCGGGAAGATCGCCGCGATGATCGCGAGCGGCTCCGTGGACGCCGCACCGGCAGCCCTCCCCGGCCGGCGCGCCGGCCACGGCACCGGGGCCCGGCCGTCGGCGCCCGCCGACCTGCCCACGGTCCCGCCGTCCGCCGAGCCGCGTACGGACCTGCCGGCCACTCCGCTCACCGGTCTGTCGTCCGCCGAACCGCGCACCGACCTCTCGTCCGCCGAACCGCGCACGGACCTGTCGTCCGCAGACCCCCGTGCGGACCGGACCGCGCCGGCCGCCTCCGCCGCCACCCCACTGCCCGAAGAGCAGACGCGGATCGAGTGCTTCCCTGAGGTCACCGCCCTCGACGAGCGCGTCGCCTCGCTCGCCCGGACGGGGCTGCCCAATCCGTACTTCCTCGTCCACGAGGGCGGCATCACGGACACGACCGTCATCGACGGCCGGGAACTCGTCTCCTTCTCCAGCTACAACTACCTGGGCATGGCGACGCACCCTCAGGTGATCGACGCGGCCAAGGAGGCGATCGAACGCTACGGCACGTCGGTGTCCGCCAGCCGGCTGCTGTCCGGGAACCGTCCGCTCCACCTGGAACTCGAGACGGAACTCGCCGACCTGCTCGGTTGCGAAGCCTCGCTCACCCTGGCCAACGGACATGCCACGAACGTCACGGTGATCGGGCACCTCGTCGGCCCCGGGGACCTCGTCATCCACGACTCCCTCGCCCACGACAGCATCCTGCAAGGGTGCAAGCTCTCCGGCGCGACCCGGCGGCCCTTCCCCCACAACGACGCGGCCGCCCTCGACGCCGTCCTCGGGCAGGTCCGCGACCAGTACCGGAGGGTGCTCGTCGTCATCGAGGGCGTGTACAGCATGGACGGTGACATCGCCGACCTGCCCGCCCTCGTCGAGGTCAAGCACCGGCACGGCGCGCTGCTCATGATCGACGAGGCGCACAGCATCGGAACGACCGGTGCGACGGGGCGCGGCATCGGCGAGTACTTCGGCATCGACCGCTCGGCCGTCGACCTGTGGTCGGGCACGCTGTCCAAGGCACTGGCCAGCTGCGGTGGCTACGTCGCCGGGACCCGCTCGGTCGTCGAGTACCTGCGCTACACCGTTCCGGGGTTCATCTTCAGCGCCGGCATGCCCCCGGCCGACACCGCCGCGGCCCTGGCCGCCCTGCGACTGCTGCGTGCCGAGCCGCAGCGCGTGGCGCGCCTCTCGGCGAACGCCGCGCTGTTCGTCCGCCTCGCACGCGATGCGGGCATGGATGTCGGCGACAGTCACGACGCGGCGATCGTCCCCTGCATCGTCGGGGACTCGCTGAAGACCCTGCGACTGGCGGAGGCCCTGTTCCAGCAGGGCATCAGCGTCAATCCCATCCTCTACCCGGCCGTACCCGAGGAAATGGCCCGGCTGCGCTTCTTCGTCACGTGTGACCACACGCCCGACCAGATCCGTCACGCGGTGACCGTACTGGAGCGGGAGCTGGGGCACCTGGACACGGCCCGCCCGGACACGGTCCGTGCCGCGTGACCCCCGCCGCCGTGCACACCACCTTCCCGTCGGTCGCACCGGGCCGTGTCCACCGATGGGGCGGGGCCGGCCTCATCGTGGCCCGGCGCTCCGACCTTCCTCGGGGACCGCTTCCCTCACCGGCCGAGCAGCGCGTGGTCCACGGGCTGCCGGCCTGGCGACAGGCCGAGTGGCTGGCCGGCCGGGTGCTCGCCAAGCGTCTGGTCGGCGAATTCGTCGCCGCGCCGGCGAACGCCGTGGAGATCCTTCCGCGTGACGACGGCAGCCCGTACGTCGTCGTCGGCGGCACCCCGATGCCCGCGGTGAACGTCTCCATCAGCCACACCGCCGGCCACGTCGCCGCGGCCGTCGCACCGGAACCGGTCGGAGTGGACCTGTGCGAGACCGTCTCGGCGGCGTCGGTAGGCCGTGTCGCGGACCACGCCCTCTCGTCCGAGGATCTCTCCCTCATCGATACCGACCGGCCCGATGTCATGGCCGGCGCCTGGGCGCTGAAGGAAGCCGCGGTCAAGGCCGACCGGAGCAGCATCTTCGGCGCCGCCGCGCGCCGCATCGCGATCCTCGGCCTTCGGCCGCCCGTACTCGGCGGACGGCGCCGGGCGATGCTGTGGCTGACGGGAGACGCCGTCCTCGCCCTCGTCCTCGCGCACCCGGCCACGACACCGGGCCTCCCTCCGGTCCCGTCCTGCGGTGCAGCCCGCTGAGCGCCCTCCGCCGCCCGTGACGGCACTGCGTTGGTGCTCCTTGCCCCGCCGGATCATGCTTGTCAGTGGAGCCCCTGGCCGTGCAGGTTCCCGTGGGACAGCGGGCAAGGAACTAGCGAGGGCGAGATGAACGGCGATGGAGCGACTTCCCACCTCTCCTGATGAACGGCCGGAGGAGACGAACGCCTCCCTCGGGTCGGCATTCACGGCCACGGCCACCATCAGCGAGCAGGGCATCGTGACCGAGTGGAGCGAGGATGCCGGTCGACTGCTCGGCTACCTGCCCTCCGAGGTCGTGGGGACGTCCGCTGCCCAGCTGCTCGCCGATGGCGCCGACGACGCGGCGCCCCGGATCGCGCCCGGGCAGGAACGGTGGAGCGGGACGGTGGCGCTGCGCCACCGTGACGGCCGGCGGCTGGAACTGGGACTGCTCGCGCACCGCTGGACGTCCACCGGCGGGACCACCAAGTGGTTCGTGGTGTCCGCCGTGGCGGGTGAGCCCCGCGCAACCGGGAGCGAACCGCTGAACGAGTGGACCTTCACCCAGTCCCCCTGCTTCCTGGCGGTCTTCGACGAGGACCTTCGGCTGGTGCGGGCGAACGCCGGCATGGAGCACACGCTGTCCCTCACGGAGGCCGAGATGCGCGGGCTGCGTCTGCCGGAGATCGCGCCGGATCCCGTGAGCGACGAGACCGAGCGGAAGATGCGCCTGGCGTGGGAGACCGGTGAGCCGCAGTACGTCGATGCCTTCATCCGCCCCACGGGTCCGAGCGTGGAGTACGGCTGGGCGACCTCGCTGGCCCCCTTGCGGGATCCGGACGGCCGGGTGCGCGCCGTGTGCCTGGCCGCGCACGACAGGACCGGGATCGAGGTCGAGCGGCAGCAGCTGCTCCTGTCGAACGTCTCCGGCGCCCGCGTCGGCACCACCATGGACACCGCCCGCACCGCGGAGGAGTTGGCCGACGCCGCCGTACCCCGGCTCGCCGACTTCGCGCTCGTCGACCTGCTGGAACCTCCCCCGCGTGGCGACGAGCCGCCCTTCGGCCCGGTGGCGGGGCCGGTCACGGTGCGCCGTACCGCAGTGCGGTCCGTCCTCCAGGGACGCCCGGAGTCCCCCGTCGCGGTCGGCGAGACGGCCGTCTATCCGGCGCTGTCACCTCCCGTCGAGTCCTTGGCCGCGGGCCGTGGCGCCGTGTACGGGACGGCCGACCAGCCCGTCGCCCGATGGGTGACCGAGGACCCCGGGGCCGGCTGGATCGGCGAGAGCGGGACGCACTCGATGATGGTGGTGCCGCTGCGTTCCGGGGGTGTCACTCTCGGCTTGGCCGTCTACGGCCGTCACCAGCGCGGGGAGCCCTTCCAGCCGGAGGACCTGTGGCTGGCGGAGGACCTCACGACCAGGGCGGCCGTCAGCATCCACAACGCGCGCCGGTTCACCCGGGAGCACACCACCACCATGACGCTGCAGCGCAGCCTGCTCCCCCACACGCTGCCCGATCACGCGGCACTCGAGACCGCCTCCCGCTACCTGCCCGCCGGTGGCCAGGCCGGCGTGGGCGGCGACTGGTTCGACGTGATCCCGCTGTCCGGCGCACGGGTGGCCCTGGTCGTGGGCGATGTCGTCGGCCACGGGATCCGTGCCGCCGCCACCATGGGCCGGCTGCGCACCGCGGTCCGTACCCTGGCCGACGTCGACCTGCCGCCCGACGAGCTGCTCACCCACCTCGACGACCTCGTCATCCGCCTGTCCGCGGACGAGGCCGACCAGGAGGCCGCCGGGGAGGCCGCCGCCCTGGGCATCGGCACCACCTGCCTGTACGTGGTCTACGACCCGGTCACCCGCCACTGCACTGTCGCTCGGGCCGGCCACCCGCCGCCCGCTGTGGTCTCCCCGGAAGGCTCCGTCTACCTCCTCGATGTCCCGGCCGGCCCGCCGCTGGGCCTGGGAGGCCTGCCCTTCGAGACCGTCGATGTCGAGCTTCCCGAGGGCAGCGTCCTCGCCCTGTACACGGACGGTCTGCTGCAACCCCGCGACCACGACATCGACGAGGCCCTGGACAGCATGTTCGTGGCCCTCAGCCAGCCCGCCTCCACGCTGGACACCGTCTGCGACCGCGTACTGACGGCTCTGCTGAGTCACCCTCCCGACGACGACGTCGCCCTGCTCGTCGCCCGGACCCGGGCCCTCCATGCCGACAAGGTCGTGGTCCTGGACCTGTCGTCCGACCCCTCTGTCGTCGCCCACGCCCGTCGGCACACCACCGACCAGCTGACGGCCTGGGGTCTCGAAGAGGCCTCCTTCGTCACCGAACTCCTGGTCAGCGAACTGGTCACCAATGCGATCCGCTACGGCCAGCCGCCCATCCAGCTGCGGCTGATCCACGAGAACAGCACCCTGATCTGCGAAGTCTCCGACTCGAGCAACACCGCCCCGCACATGCGGCGGGCCCGGATCTTCGACGAGGGAGGGCGTGGCCTGCTGCTGGTCGCCCAGCTCGCGCAGCGCTGGGGCACGCGGCACGCTCCCATCGGCAAGACCATCTGGGCCGAGCAGTCCCTCGCCGGGTACTGATGCCGGCATCCCCCGTGACACGCCTGTGACAGTCGGCGGACAGCTTCATGAAGTCACGCGGCCAAGCTTTTCAGTAAGGACAAACCACAACATTCAGGTAAATGTCCCCCTGCTTCCGAGGGTGCGAGCAGTTCATGACCGATCCCGATCCGTCGGAGGAAATCTCATGAGCCTCACCCTGGCCACGCCGCACGCCGAAGCCCCCGCAGCCGCGCTGGCCCCGCGTGAGCAGGAGGCACTGCGACACATCGCCACAGGGTGCACCTACCTGCAGACGGCCCGCCTGATGGGGCTCTCCAAGCACACGGTCGACGCCTACCTCCGCCGGATCCGGGCCAAGCTGGGCACCAACAACACGGCGGAACTGACCCGACTGGCCGTCTCCATGGGGCTGTGACGCCGGGCCACCCGAGGGGGCGGTGGGGGGCGAGCGGCCTACGGCCCGTCCGGCGGGCCGCGGAAGACCGGCAGGGCCCAGGCCGGAAGTTCCGGTGGCGGCACGAAGGTCTCCGAGATCCCGGGAGGCCCGGGGTCCGGCCCGGTGGAATCAGCGGGCTCGCCGACGCCGCTCCCGGTGGCGACGCGCAGGGCCGCCACGAACTCCAGGCAGGAGTCGTACCGGTCCTCGGGAACCTTGGCCAGTGCCTTTGCCAGGACGTCGGCGGCGGCGGGCGAGATCCCCGGCCGCCTCTCGGTCAGTGGGGGCGGCGGATCGTACTGGTGCGCCCACAGCAGCGCCGCCGGGTCTCCGTCCCGCTCGAAGGGCGGCCCGCCGGCAAGGGTTTCGTACACCACGCAGGCGAGGCTGTAGAGATCGCACCTGCCGTCCACCGGCCGGCCGGATATCTGCTCCGGCGCCATGTAGTCGAGCGTGCCGACGAACTCGCCCGCGGTGGTGAACCCGGAGAGCGCCAACGCCTTCTTGGTCAGCCCGAAGTCCGTGAGATAGACGTGTTCGGGGTGCTCGCTGTCGGTTCCCGCGGCGACCAGGATGTTGGCAGGCTTGACGTCCCGGTGCACCAGATCGTGCTCATGGGCCGCGTCGAGTGCGGATGCCACTTGGGCGGCGATACGGAGGGCAGTCGGGACGGGGAGCGGGCCCTCCTGGTCCAGCAAGGCCCGCAGGTCGGGACCGGGGACGTAACGCATGGCGATGTACAGGACGCCCTCGGTCTCACCGGCTTCGAAGATCGGCACGATGTGCGGGTGGTCGATCGACGCGGCCACCCGCGATTCGTGGGTGAAGCGGCGCCGGAAGGTGTCGTCACGGGCGCGCTCGGGGGCGATCAGCTTGAGCGCGACCGTACGGTCCAGGCGCAGGTCCTTGGCGCAGTAGACGACGGCCATGCCACCGCGGCCGAGCATGCGCTCCACCCGGTAGCCGGCGATCTGCTTCCCGATCAGGCCCGAGGCCCGGCCCATGTACACGCTCAGGTTCGATGCCGTGCCCATCAGGCGCCCCCGCACCCGGCCGGCCGGCCCGAAGGCGGCACAGCGCCGCTGCGGTGCTCGTGGGCGAACGTGCCGATCATGCCGACCCCGTCCTCGACTGAGGCGGCTCGGACGCGCCGTCGACGCGGCAAGGCCGCCTTCCCTACCAGTCTATCCAGTGATCCACACGAGTGCCCGGGGACGAGCCCGGAAAAGCACGCCATCCGGTACGGCGGAGTCTTTACCAAGATCGGTTTTCGGCGTCAAGCCACGTATTCGAGTGTCGTGACGCACGCGATCTCGCGTTTTTCACTTGAAGCACGCCCTCATGGGGGAACTCCCGAGGGATACGAACCCCACTTTTACATCGAATGGAGAATTCTTATGTTCGAGCGTTTCTCGACCCGCCGTATTGTTCTGGCCGGAGCTTTCCTGGCCCTGGTGGGTGGCGGCATGGCCCTGCCGGCGACCGCGATGGCCGCGCCGGCCGCCGTCCCTCAGCACGCCGTCACCCTGGCCCCCGGCGACAGCGCCGACGGCCTCGGCGTCGGCGGCGACTCCAACGCCGGGAACACGACGGTCGGCGGCACGGCCACCGGCGGACGGGCCAATTCCGGTGTGGGCGAATGCACGGGCGGGTGCACGATCACCACCGGTGCCGCCACCGGCGGCAACGCCAGCGCCGACGCCATCAACTCCGGCGACGCCACCTCCGTGGGCGGCGACGGCACCGGTACGGGCGGCACGGTGAGCCAGGTCGTCAAGCAGGTGATCAAGAACCAGCTCAAGGAGGACCTGAAGGCGAAGCTCGCCCACTGAGCGGCGACGGTCCCGCAGACCCCCGGGGAGCAGATCCCGGCGAGCCACCCCACCGGACAGCAGACGCCGGAGAGGCCCACGGCCTTTCGGGCGTCTCTGCCGTTCTCCTCACCTCACCGCGCCATGGCGCGGCGAACGGTCGCACACCCCGATGACCGGTGAGGGCGAGGCCCTCTGGCCTTCACGCCCGGCTGTCGGGCACCATCGCTGTGCTCGACGCACCACCTGCACCGCCCCGTCCCGGTCCACCGGACCGGCCGTCACCCGCAGGAGGCCGTTCAGTGAAGACCCGTTCCGTCCTCACCGCTCTCGCCCTCGTCCTCGGCGCTCTCTTCGCACCCGGCTTCGGGGCCCTGGTCGCCACGACCGGTGCCCACGCCGCCACCACCAAGATCAGCCATGCGACCGCGACCTCGATGTTCCGGCAGGTCGGCATCACATGGTCGTCGTCCGGCAACTGCTCCGACCGGAACAACCCGACCTGTACGTCCTTCGAGCAGCTCAACCTCGCCACCGCGCAAGGCGCGCAGACCCTCAAGCGCGCCACCGGATGCGCCCTCAACATCACCGGCGGCACCGAGACCGGGCACGCGAGCGGCACGTATTCGCACTGGAACGGCTACAAGCTCGACTACGCGAAGGGCACGTGCCTCACCAACTACATCAAGAACACCTTCACGTACATCGGCGTCCGCGGCGACGGCGCGCCGATGTGGCGGTCCGGCTCCGGCAACGTCTACGCCGACGAAGGCAGCCACTGGGACGTCCTCTACTACAACTGCGGCGGCTGCTGACGGCTTTCGGGCTCGAGCCGGCGCGCGCCCGCGGAGGGGGTGGTGGCGAGTATGTGTGGGGGGCGGTGGCCGGCGGCGGCGAACGCGGCCGTGACGGCGCCGCCCACCGCGCTCTCCTGGCCGGCCCGCACCAGGGCGATGACGGAGCCGCCGAAGCCGCCACCCGTCATCCGGGCGCCGAGCGCCCCGGCGTCCAGCGCCGCGGTCACGGCGAGGTCGGTCTCCGGGCAGGAGACGCGGTAGTCGTCGCGGAGCGAGGCGTGGCCCTCTGTGAGGATCGGGCCGAGCGCTGCCGCGTTCCCCTCCCGCAGCCGGGAGACGGCTTCGCCGACGCGGGCGTTTTCGGTGACCACGTGGCGGACCAGGGGGGCCAGTTCCGCAGGCAGGGCGTCCAGGGCCCGTGCGAGTTCCCCTTCGGGCAGGTCGCGCAGGGCGGGCAGGCCGAGCAGGGCGGCCGCGCGTTCGCAGCCCGCGCGCAGGGCGGCGTACGCCCCGTCGCCGAGGTCGTGGCTGACCCGGGTGTCGATCACCAGCAGCCGCAGCCCCTGGCCCCGCAGGTCGAACGGCACGTGCCGGTGGCGCTCCGGACTCCGGGCGTCGAGGTGGAGGGCGGTCCCGGCGGTGCAGCAGACGGACGCCATCTGGTCCATGATCCCGCACGGAACGCCGACGAAGGCGTTCTCCGCGCGCTGGGCGATCCGGGCCAGTGCGGGCCCGGGCAGGCACAGCCCGTACAGCTCGTCGTACGCGACGGCGACCGCGCACTCCAGCGCGGCGGAGGAGGAGAGTCCGGCGCCGGTGGGCACCGTGCTGTCGAAGTGCAGGTCCGCGCCCCCGACGGGGTGCCCCGCCTCGGCGAGTGCCCAGACCACGCCGGCCGGGTAGCCGGCCCAGCCCGGCACGGTGCCGGGGGCCAGCGCGGCCACGGCCAGCTCGGTGATCCGGCCGTCACCCTGCGCGCTGTGCAGCCGCAGCCGTCCGTCCGCCCGGCTGCGGGCGGCGAGCAGGGTGCTCTGCGGGAGGGCCATCGGGAGGGCGAACCCGTCGTTGTAGTCGGTGTGTTCGCCGATCAGGTTGACCCGGCCCGGCGCCGCCCAGACCCCGTCCGGCGAGCCGCCGAAGAGCTGTCGGAAGGCGTCCGCGACCCGGTCCGCCGCCCGGTTCTCATCGTCGCACTGGTCCGTCCGGTTCACGACAGGGCCTCCCGGAGTCGCCGCGCGGCGGCCTCGGGGGCCACGTCGTTGATGAAGGCTTCCGTGCCGGACTCCGTCCCGGCGAGGAACTTCAGCTTGTCCGCGGTCCGGCGGACCGTGAACAGTTCCAGGTGCAGGGCGAGTTCCGCGCCGTCGGTGCGCGGCGCCTGGTGCCAGGCGGAGATGTACGGCGTGGGAGCCGCCCCCTCCGGCTGTCCGGGTACGGGGAAGAGCCGGTCGAAGCGGCGCAGCAGGTCCAGGTAGATACCGGGGAACTCGGCCCGCTCCGCCTCGGTGAGGCGGGTCAGGTCGGGGACGCGACGGTGCGGATAGAGGTGCACCTCGTACGGCCAGCGGGCGGCGTACGGCACGAAAGCGGTCCAGTGCTCCCCGGCCGTCACCACACGCTCGGTGGCGGCCCGGGCGCCCGCCAGCAGGTCTTCGAAGAGGTTGCGGCCGGTGGCCGCGCGGTGGGCGGCCGCGGCGGCGGTCATCTTGGCGGTGCGGGGCGTGGCGAAGGAGAAGGCGTAGATCTGGCCGTGCGGGTGGGCGAGCGTCACCCCGATCTCGGTCCCCCGGTTCTCGAAGCAGTACACCTGCTCGACGCCCGGGAGGGCCGAGAGCTCCGCGGTGCGGTCGGTCCACGCGTCCAGCACCAGGCGGGCGGCGGCCGGGGTGAGGTCGGCGAAGCGGGCCCCGTGGTCCGGGGTGAAGCACACGACCTCGCAGCGGCCGGCCGCGCCCGCGAGGGAGGGGAAGCGGTTCTCGAAGACGGCGACCTCGTAGTCGGCGGCGGGGATCTCTCCGAGCCGGCCGTCCCGGGAGGGGCAGAGCGGGCACTCACCGGCCGGCGGGTGGTAGGTGCGGCCCTGCCGGTGGGAGGCGATCGTGATCCAGTCGCCGGTCGCCTCGTCCCGCCGCAGTTCCGGGTGGCTGTGCACGCGGTCCAGCGGACGCAGGTCGGGCGCCTCGCGTACGGCGCTCTCGTCGGCGTCGAAGTAGATCAGTTCGCGGCCGTCCGCGAGTTTCGCGCGTGTTTTCTTCACCCGCCAAGAATAAACAGACCCCAACATCAATCACCAGCACGATAGGAGCCCACCCGCACACTTCCCCAGACTCCCACAATATTGCTGTGCTATCTTGCTGCCTTCTGACCGGATTTGCCGATCCCGGGAGTCGAACGTGGCCGAGCAGGCTGCCCAGCTGGCCCACCAGCGGCGTGCGCTGATCCTGGACGCGGTCCGGCGCGACGGCGCGGTACGGGTGGCGGACCTGGTCGGGCGGCTCGGCGTCTCGGACATGACGGTCCGCCGGGACCTGGACGCCCTCGCCCGGCGCGGCGCCGTGGAGAAGGTCTACGGCGGGGCCGTCGCCGCGGTCGGGGCCAGCGGCCACGAGCCCGGGTTCGACGCCAAGTCCGATCTGGAGGGCGCCGCCAAGGCCGCCATCGCGGAGACGGCCGCGGCCCTGGTGGAACCGGGCAGCGTGGTCGCGGTCTCGGGCGGAACCACCGCGCACGCGGTCGCCGCCCGGCTGCTCGGCGTCCCGCGACTCACGATCGTCACCAACTCCCTTCCGGTGGCGGAGCTGGTGCGCGCCGCCGGCCGGGATCCGGGGGCCGGAGCCCCGACCCTGCTGCTCACCGGCGGCTCCCCGACCCCCTCGGACGCGCTGGTCGGCCCGCTCGCCGACCTGGTGATCGGTTCCCTCCACGTGGACCTGCTCGTCCTCGGCGCGCACGGGGTGGCGGAGGAGGCGGGGCTGACCACCCCCAATCTCATGGAGGCCCAGACCAACCGGGCCCTGGTCGCCTCGGCACGACGGGTCGCCGTCGTGGCCGACCACAGCAAGTGGGGGGTGGTCGGGCTCAGCGGTTTCGCCGCACTGGACCGGGCCGACTGGTTCGTCACCGACGCCGCAATGCCGGCCCCGGCCCGCGCGGTCCTCGCGGACACGGTGGGCGAACTCCTCGTCGCCGGCGAGGAAGACTGAGCCGCTCGCCCGGGCCGGTCCCGATGAGCCGCTGCTCAGGCGCATCCCGGCCCCACCGCCGTGCGGCGCGGCACAGTGATCCAATTTCGGGGAACCGGCCGCCTTCCCGCTGCGGCGGGGGTACGGTCGCGCCTACGTGGGAGATGAACGGGGAGGAGCGGTCATGGAGTTCGAGGTTCGGGTGGATTCCGATCCGACGGGGGCGGAGGTCAGGAGCCTGGCCGACTGGTTGGCGCGGGACGCGGACGTACGTGAGGCCAAGGCCACCGTCGACGTACTGGAGTCGGAGCCGCGGCCGGACGAACTCGGGCCCCTGGCGGACGCCGTTCAGATCCTGCTGGAGCCGGACGGGGTTCTGGTCGCCGTCGTGACCGCCGTGGGCGTCTGGCTGGAGTCCCGTGGCCGGCGCACGCGCATCCGCGTGCGGCAAGGGAACACCGAGGTGGAGATCGACAGCGCCGACGTGGACGACGCCGAGGCGGTCGTCGAGTCGATCCTCCGGGAGATCCAGGAGAAGTGATCCCGGACGACTTCCCGGACCTGTCGCAGTCGAGCGCCGTGCTCGTGGGGATCGATGCGTTCGAGCACGACAGGCTCCCGGATCTGCCTGCCGTCCCCAACAACGTCCTCCGCTTCGGGTCGGTCCTGTCGGACCCCGCGATCGTCGGCTTTCCCGCGGAACGCGTGGCCGTGGTGGACGCGGACGCCCGGCCCGCCGACGCGATGGCCACCCTGGAGCAATCCGCGAAGGGCGCGGAAGGCGTCCTCCTCTTCTATTACTCCGGCCACGGCGTGCTCGTGGGAAGCCAGTCCGAACTGCATCTGACGTTTCGTGACAGCGATCCGGGGAGGGCATGGACGACCCTCCCGTTCGCCTATGTCGCCGATGTGGTCAAAACAGCACCGGCGCCGGTCAAGATCATCGTCCTGGACTGCTGCTTCAGTGGCCGTGGCGCGAAGGACCTCATGAGCAACGAGGCTTCGGAGATCTCGGACCAGTTGAAGGCGGAGGGCGTCTACGTCCTCACCGCCACGTCCGGCACGAAGAAGGCCAAGGCGCCGATCGGCGCCACGTACACGGCCTTCACCGGGACGTTGCTGGATGTGATCGGCGAGGGAATTCCCGGAGTCGGCGCGGGGCTCTCCATGGAGGCTCTCTACCAGGAGACCCGGCAGCGCATGCGCCGCAGCAATTGGCCGCTGCCCGAGCAGTACAACACGCACAGCGCCAACCGGACAGTGATCGTCAGGAATGTCGCGCACGCCTCCGGGACCGGCTCTCCGGACCATCCGCAGCGACTGAACATGTCCCGGTCCCGGGCCGTCATCGTGGAATCGTTCCGCTTCGACGACCCGGCTTTCCCCGATCTCCAAGAGAGCTACATCGCCGAACTCCGAGACGCTTTGGTGGAACCGCCAGGAGCGGGTTTCGCGCCGGACCACTGTTCCGTCCTCGAGAACGTCAGCCGCGACCGCATCATGCGGACGCTCGTCAGGGCGGGGGAGGAGGCGGAGGATCTCCTGCTCGTCCACGTGTCGAGTCATGGAGACCTGAGTGACACCGGAGAGCTGTACGTCGCGGCCCGCGACTCGCTCGCCTCGGAGCCGTGGTCGCAGGTCAACATCTCCGACCTGCTCGGGACCGTCGGACGCACCCGGGCGCACGTGGTTCTCTTCCTCGACTGCTCCCACGCCGGGTCGGTGATGATCGGCGCCGCCAGGCTGGAGGACTGCACGGTCATCTCCTCCTGCGGGCCCCGTGAAGCCGCTTTCCTCCACAGCGGGTTCAACACGACGCTGGCCAAGGTGCTGCGTGAGGGAGTACCCGGCGCACCCGCTCACCTGAACGCCCTGGACATCTACCGGGAGCTCCAGTCCGGGATGGAGATGCAGAAGCCCCGTCTGTCGGTGAGCAGTACGACCGGTCTTCCCTGCCTCGTCGAGAACCACCACCCCGACGCGAGACCGTTCACGCCGCACGCATGCCTGATGGAGCGATAGCGGCAGCCCGGCAGCCCCTGCATCCGCATGGCCGAGCCCTGATGGGCATGCACAACATCCACCAGAACCAGGGCGACCCGCACGGCAGCGACCGGTGGGAGGAGAACGGCATCCGGCAGGACGGCGCGACCCACACCCGCCGACCCGACGGCCGGTACGACGTGTTCCTGAACAAGTTCTCCAGCCAGAAGGACCACACGGACTCCGACGGGCCACCCGGTCTGAGCGCGCAAGAGTCGTCACCGGCGACCAGCGACCGCGAGCCGCTGCGGAGTCCGCCCGCCCGGCGCCCAACCTCGTTACCCGCTGGGCTCGTTGCGCACTGCGCCACTCCCGGGCCGCCCGGCCGCCGGCCTGTAACCCGTACGGAAACGGGTTGCCCCCAGCGGGAACCCCGGGCGCCCGGCATCCGACTACTGCGGCGTGGGAGGCGGAGCCCCGCTTCCCACGCCGCAGTGGACGAGCGAGGGGCGTGTGATGGGCGGGCTGGATGTGCGCATGCGGGAGGTCACCTGCCGGCACGGCCGGGTGGAGGCCGTCGCCGACGTGGATCTGGAGATTGCCGCCGGTGAGCACGTGGCGCTGACCGGGACCAACGGCTCGGGCAAGACCACGCTGCTTCGTGCCGTGCTCGGCCTGCACCGCCAGGTGACGGGCTCGATCGTGGTCGGCGGCCGGGACACCCGCTCGCCCGCCGAGTGGGCGTGGCGGCGCCGGGCCTGCGCCTGGATCCCGCAGAAGCCCGCCGCCGGCCGCTTCCCCCTCCTCGGCGCCGAACTGCTGGCCGCCGGCGGCGCTCCGGCGGAGGCGGCCGAAGCCGCGGACCGGCTCGGGGTCGGTCCGCTGACCGGGCGGCCCCTGCACACCCTCTCCGGTGGCCAGTTGCAGCGCATGTACCTGGCCCGGGCGATCGGGTGCGTGGCCTCGGGCGCCCAGGTGCTCCTGGCCGACGAGCCCACCGCCGCCCTCGACTTCGAGGGCCAGTCGGAGGCCGCGGACGTCCTCACCTCCCTGCCGGTGACCCTCGTGGTGGTCACCCACGACCGCGCGCTGGCGGAACGCTGCGACCGCGTACTGGAGATGGCCGCGGGCCGGCTGCGGGAGGTCCGGTGACCCTCGCCACCGCCGATCTCGGCACGCTCCTCCAACTGCTGCCCGTGCAGCGGGCCGGCCTGTCCCTGCTGCTGGCCGCGATCGGCCTGCCGGTCATCGGGGTGGTCATCGTCGGGCTCGACATCATGCCGGTCCGGTTCGCGATGATGCACGTCGCGCTGCTGGGCATCGCCGTCGGCCTGCTCACCGGACTCGACCCCGTGCTGTGCGCGCTGGTGGCCTGCGCCCTGGCCGGGGCGGGCGTCGCACCGCTCGCCCGCACCCCGGACGGGCTGTCGGGTGCGATGGGCCTGCTGATGAGTCTGGCCATCGCCGCCGCGCTGCTCGTGCTGGCCGTGTCGGGGGTCAACGCCTCCGGCGCCTTCGCCCTGTTGTGGGGTTCGATCCTGTCCGTCGGCACCCCCGACCTCGTCGTGCTGGGCGTACTCGCCGTCGTCGTACCCGCCCTGTTCTGGTGGCGGCGGCGCGAGATCGCCCTGCTGCTGTACGACCGTGAGCTCGCCCAGTGTTCCGGCGTCCCGGTGCGGGCACTGACCGCGGCGCTCCTGGTCCTGGTCGCCGTCGCGGTCGCCGGGGCGATCAAACTCACCGGCGCTCTGCTCGTCGACGCCCTGACCCTGCTGCCCGCACTCGCCGCGCGCCGCCTGGGCAGCTCGCTGAAGTCCATCACCCTCTGGGCGGTCGGCATCGGCGTCGCGGTGAATCTGACGGGGTTCCTCCTGGCCCTGTGGCTGGACTGGCCGCCGGGGCCGGTCCTCGTCCTGACGGCGGGGGTACTGGTCCTCGCCGTCCATCTCGTACCCGAACGGAGAATCAGCTCATGGCGCGCACCCGCGGCCGTATCCATGCCCTCCTCGCACTGAGCGCGGCGCTCTTCCTGGCCGCCGGTTGCGGTAACGACGCCTCGTCCGGGGCCGGCAAGCACCAGCACGACGGGAAGCCGGTCGTGGTCGTCACCACCACATGGGAGGGCGCCTTCGCGAAGGCGGCCGGCGCCGAGGACATCAAGGTCATCGTGCCGCAGTCCGTCCACCACGCCCCGGACTACGACCCGAAGCCCTCGGACCTCGCCGCCGTGGCCGAGGCCGACTTCGTGCTGTACGCGCCCTTCGAGCCGTACGCCGCGAAGATCAAGGAGGCGGCCGGCTCCCGGGCGAAGCTGGTCGAGGTGAACCTCGACAACGACCCCGACAAGGTGACCGCCGAAGTCGCCGAGCTGGGGAAGCTGTTCGGCACCGAGGATGCGGCCGTCCGGTGGAAGACCGGCTTCGACACCGAGTACGCGCAGCTGAACAACGAGCTCCGGGCCGCCTGGCCGGACGGCAAGAGCCCTTCGGTGGTGACCCAGGTCTTCACGGCGTGGTCGGCGAAGCTGTCGGGCGCCACGACGGTGGGCACGTACGGGCCCGAGGCCGTGACCCCGGCGCAGCTCGCCGAGCTCTCCGCGAAGAAGCCCGCACTCGTGCTGGACAACGCGCACATGTCCACCGGCACGGTCCTGCCCGACTCGGGCGCCAGGCAGGTGAAGATCGTCAACTACCCGGGCGAGGACCTCGACCTGCTGCCGGTCTACCGCAACGCGGCCGCCGAGCTGAAGAAGGCCATGGGCACCTCCTGAGCGGAGGGCACCAGGAGAACGGGGCCCGGCGGCGTGGAGCCGCCGGGCCCCGCCGTCATCCCGCCTTCGCGAGCGGGACCTCGGCGCCCGCGCCGCTGCGCGACTGCGGCACGCTCTCGCTCACGCCGTCCGCACGCCGCTCGGTCGGGCTCTCGGTCGGGCCATCCGCCGGCCGCTCGGTCAGCCTCTCCGTCACGCCATCCGTCCGGCTCTCCGTCCGGCTCTCCGTCAGGCGCTCGCGCAGCGCCGCCCGGTCCGGTTTACCGGCCGCCGTGAGCGGCAGCTCATCGAGTACGAGGAGCCGCTCCGGGTGTTTGCGCCGCTCCAGCCCGCGCCCGCTCAGGTGGTCGCCGAGCGAGGCCAGGGTGGGAGGCCGCCCGCCGCGCGCCACCACGCAGGCCGCCAGCCGCTCCCCCATCAGCGGGTCGGGGACGCCGACGCAGACCACGTCCCGGACCCGGGGGTGCGCGGTGAGCTCGCGCTCCACCTCGGCGGGGCTGATGTTGGCGCCGCCACGGATGACGATGTCCTTGAGGCGGCCGACGACGTGCAGGACGCTGTCCGTGTCGAGATAGCCCAGGTCGCCGGTGCGGACCCAGCCGTCGGGCGTCCGGTACCGGGCGTCCAGGTCGGGGGCGCCCACGTAGCACAGCGGGGTCATGGGGCCACGCGAGATGATCTCCCCGATGTCCCCGTCGGGCAGCGGTTCGTGGGTGTCGGGGTCGGCGATGCGGATCTCGGCGACCCGGGGGTCGGGGTGGCCCGCGACCACACCCGCACCATCAGTGGGCGGGACCGTCTGGCCCAGCCCGGTATGGCAGTTGACCCCGTCGGCGGAGCCGTAGAGGTTCACGACCGGACAGCCGAAAGCCTGCGCCGCGCCCGCGGCCGTGGTCTCGTCGAGCGGCGCTCCGCCGAGGATCAGCGCGGTGGGCGCGGGCAGCTTCTCGCCCGTCTCGTCGAGGCGTTCGAGCATCATGCGGACCATGGTGGGAACGCCGAGGACGTGGGTCGGCTCGTGCGCGCGTACGGCCGCGACCGCCGCCTCCGCGGTGAAGTGGTCGAGCAGGACGAGGGTCCCGCCGTGCCGGGCGAGGGTGACGGCGGTGCCGTTGGAACCGAAGGCGGAGGCCAGCGGTACGAGGAAGAGGCAGCGCGGCGGGGTCCGGTCAGGGATGAGGGAGGCGAGGAAGTTCCCCCGTCCGCCGGCCAGCGCGTTGTGCGAGTACGCGATCATCTTCGGCTCGGCCTCCGAGCCGGACGAGACGAGGATGCGTGCCGCGCTGTCGGGGTCGGGCCGGGCGGGGACGAACCCGCTGGGGTCGGAGCGCAGCAGCCGCGTGAACGGAATCGTTCCTTCAGGTGCGGTGCCCGGGCCCGCGGCAACGACGTGGCGGAGCGCCGGCAGCGTTCCCGCGAGGGTCAGCAGCGCCTCCGCGTGCCGGAATCCGCGGTGCTCGGTCGCGGCGATGACGGCGACCGCCTCGGCCCGGCGCAGCAGGCACTCGGCCTCCAGGGTGCCCCGGCCGACGGGGAACGGGAGGGCGATCGCCCCGAGGGCGGCCAGCGCCAGATCGGCGATGACGGCATTGCGGTTGCCGGGGAGCTGCACGCCGACGACGTCGCCCGGGCGGATGCCGAGGTCTCCGAGACCGGTGGCCAGACACCGCACCTTGCGGTCCAGCGCGGTGTAGCAGAGCGCGCCCTTGGCATCGAGGACGGCGGTCCGGTGCAGGTCGGCGATCTGACGGGCCCGGAAGAGGCTGTAGAGATCGAGGTCCGGGCAGGTGCCGTCGACCACCCAGGAGCGGCGGAGCGCGGCGGGCAACAGGTCGTGCAGTTCGACGGTCACGCGAAGCTCCAGGGGTCGGGAACTGCGGGGGCGCCGTGCGCGTCGCGGCTGATGGAGCCTGCGAAACGCGGGTCGCGGTGCAGGTCGGACAGCTCGGTGGTGACGGCGGTCGCGGTCAGTCCGTGGTCGTGCAGCTGCCGCAGGGCTTCGTCGGTCGCCAGCGCGCGCAGGTCGTACGCGGCGACCGCGGCGGCGCAGGCGTCGGTGGGGGCGATCCAGCCGTCGGCCGTCGGCAGTGGCTGCCGGAAGCCGGCGGGCATGCGGGGGTTCTCACCCCGGGCCGCCCGGCGCACAGCGGGACCGGTCAGCGTGTCGGCGGCGCCGAGGAGGGAGGAGTCCACCCGTACGCCGCGGCCGGTGCGCTCACGCAGCAGCAGTCCGGCGAGTACGGCCTCGGCGCCGAGCAGTCCGCCGAGCACGTCGAGCAGGGTCATCAGCGAAGGGGCCGCGGGCTCGCCTTCGGGGCGGACGGATTCGCCGACCCCGGTACGCGCCTGAACCATGAAGTCGGTTCCCATCGGGGCGTCTTGGAGCCGGCCGGACCATCCGCTGGTGTAGGCGTGGACCAGCGCCGGGTTGACCCGCGCGAGGTCTTCGGCGTCGAGTCCGAGTTCGGCGGCCTTGCCCGGCGCCCAGTTGTGCAGGAACACGTCGGCCTGCGCCGCCATCTCCCGCAGCCGGGCCCGGTCCCCCTCCGCCTTGATGTCGATCTCGACGGCCTGTTTGCCCCTGTTGAGAGCGAGCCAGCGGGCCGAGGTTCCGGAGCAGGCCGGGGGCATTCCGCGCAGCGGATCACCGCCCGGCGGCTCGATCCGGATCACCTCGGCGCCGAGCAGACGCAGCAGGTGGGCGGCGAGCGGTGCCTGGATCCGGCGGCCGGCCTCCAGCACGGTCAGTCCGGCCAGCGGACGGCCCGGTGTCGGGAGGCCCGGTGTCGGGGGGCCCGGTGTCGGGGGGCCCGGTGTCGGGGGGCCCGGCTTGCTGATCACGGGCCCGGAACCCAGCGGGGTCAGGGACCAGGGGGCGGCGCCGTCGTGTTCACCGGCCCGTTCGGCGAGCGTGCGCAGGGCGCACACCTGGGCTCCGGAGCGGGCCGCCGCCTGGCTGATCCGGGCCCAGCCGTGGGCACGCGTCACCGTGTGCAGGGCCGCCGGGAGGGGGGCACAGGCCGTGGCGTAGCGGAACTGGAAGGGCCGCCAGCCCTTCCGGATCGCATCGGCGGGTGCCTCCAGGGCCCGCCAGAAGCCGGCCCAGGCACCCGGATCGAGTGTCTCCAGCTCGAAGAGAACGCCCTCGGAGGAGGTGAACGGAGGTCCCCCCGGGGCGAGTTCGGCTTCCTCACCTTCGTCGGCTCCGGCAGCGGCGAGGTACTGGGACACCGTGAGCAGTCCGGCCCGGCCCGCGCTGGTGGTCACGTGGCCGGCGGCGCCGCCGCCGCGGGCCTGGCCCACCAGACCCGCGAGCAGCCCCTGCACCGTCAGGACGGCGGTGGCCGTGGCCGCGAAGTCGGCGGCCAGGCCGCGCGGGCTGCCGTCCCTGCGGCCGTGCACGGCCATGATGCCGGTGGCGGCCTGCACCGTGGCCTCGTCGGCGAGTCCGCTCCCGGGATCCGCCCAGGTGGCGAGCGCGTGGACCGGCGCGAAGTCGCCTCCGTCGAGCGTGATGCCGCCCGTGGCGGCGCCCTCTCCCCGGCCGGGGTGGTCCGTTCGTGCGCCGAGCATGCGCAGGTGGTCGGTGACGACGCTGGTGATCTGCGGGGGCCCCGAGGTGTCGAAGCGCAGTGTGTCGAGCGGCCGGACCGTCTGCGTGGTTGCTGGTGACGCCATGCCTCTCCTCTCCTGGCGCGGCGGTGGCCGTCGCCCGGGTCTTACGGAACGCGGGGAACCCGGGAGCCTCCGCACCCGACCAGTTCCACGGACAGAGAGTCGGACAGCCGTTCCCACGAGTTCCCGGGAACGGGCGGGAACGAGGAGGAGAGCAGTGACAGGACCGGACCCGGCCCCCGTCATCGGCTGCGCACCACACACGGTGGAGAAGGGGGAGCTGCGGGCCGGGGTGGACCGGTTCGTCCGTACCCGGGTGATCCCGCAGGAATCGGTACTGGACGCGGGCGGCCCCGAGGCGGCCGCCGCCCTGGCCGAACTGCGCCGCCAGGCCCGGAGCGAGGGACTCTGGGCGCTGCCGCTCCCGGCGGAACTGGGCGGCGGCGGGCTGACCTTCGAGGCGTACGCCGAGCTGGCCGAGGCCGAGGGAGCCAGTGATCACGGCCCCGCCGCGCTGGGGTCGGCACCCCTGCTCGATGTCACGATGCTGGCCCGGCACGGGGGGCCGCGGGTCCGCGAGGAGTACCTGAAACCCCTGGTCGCCGGGGAGCTGCGCAGCTGCTACGCCATGACCGAGCCTGACGTGCCGGGCACCGACCCCCTCCTGACCGGCACCCGGGCGGAACGCCGGCCGGACGGCAGCTGGGTCGTCACCGGGCGAAAATGGTTCACCTCCGGCGCGGCGGAGGCCGACCTGGTGACCGTCATGGCCCGCACGGACGGATCCACCGGAGACCGCGAGGGGCTGTCCCTGCTGCTGGTGCCCACCCTTTCCCCCGGCTTCCGGGTGGTCCGCGGTCTTCCCGTGCTCGGCACGGCGGGCCAGTACGAGATCGCGCTCGACCGGGTCCCGGTGCCCGCGGACCATCTCCTCGGCGAGCCCGGCAGCGCTCTCTCCCTCGCGGGCGAGCGGCTCCAGCTCGGCCGTACGCTGCGCTGTCTGCGCTGGCTCGGCCAAGCCCAGCGCGCCTTCGACCTCATGTGCGAACGGGCCGCCACCCGACGCGGATCACGGGGACCGCTCGCCGGCCACCAACTGGTCCAGCAGCACGTCTTCGACGCCCTGCTCGCGCTGCGGACCACCCGGCCGCTCGTCCACGAGGCGGTGGCCCTGATCGGCTCCGGGCAGGACGCGCGCACGGAGGTGGGGCTGGCCAAGGTCGCCGCCTCCCGCATGCTCCAGCGGGTCGCGGACTCCGCCATCCAGGTGCACGGCGCCGCCGGGCTCGGGCCGGACACCCCGCTGCCCGCGCTCTTCCGTACCGGCCGGGCGGCCCGCATCCTCGACGGCCCGGACGAGCTCCACATCACCTCCGTGGCCCGCCGCGTCCTGCGCGAGCACGGCGGCCGGGAACCCGGCGGGGCAGGACCTACACGCGGGTGATGTCGACGGCTCCTTCCAGCGCGGCCAGCCCGAGCGCGAGGAAGAAGTCGCCCCAGACGAGTTCGTGCCGGACCGCCAGCTCCTTCCCGGCGTCGTAGCAGCCGTCCAGCAGCATCCCGGCCGGGCGGCTGGTCCCCGGGCCGGATCCCGGACGGGGCCAGGGGCCGGGCCCGGTGAGATGGGCCCTCGCGAGGCGGCGAAGGACCGCCGCGGCCCGGTCCGCGTACGCCGCCGCCCGCGGGCCGGGCACCTGCGCGAGCTTCAGCAGGGCGACCGCGGTGATCGCTGCGGCCGAGGTGTCGAGGGGCCCGTCCGGCCGGGACGCGCCGGCGGGAGGTACGAGCGGTCCGGCCGATCCGCCTCCCTCGGCCAGGAGTTGTTCGGCGGCTCCGTCGAGCCGGACCCGGCCGGTCCGCGCGACCTCCGGGCGCAGTAGGGCGTCGGCGAGCGCGAGGAGCAGCCAGGCCGCTCCCCGGCTCCAGCCCGGCGGCGGATCCGGGCACGGCTGCCAGCCCGCGCCCTCGTCGAAACGCCAGGCCGGCCGCATCGAGCGGTGCGGCGGCCCGTCCTCGCCGAGGCAGAGGTCGAGGTGCCGGTGGAGATGGGCCGCTGCGGCGGCGGCCCCTTGCGGCCCGGCGCCGGCCAGGAGCGGGACCGTACCGGGCACCCCGTCCGCGCGGGCCAGCAGGCGCGGCCCGCCCAGCGCGTTCCCCCAGGGCAGCAGCCCGAGTCCGGGATCCCAGGCCGACAGGCAGGCACGGGCGGCTCGCTCGCGCAGGGCGGTGGCTCCGGGGTCGTCCCCGGCCGGGGCGGTCCCGTACCAGAGGATCAGCCCGCGGGTGGCGGTGTCGGCGTCCACCCACGGCGCGAGCCGGGCCGTGCACGCGGCGGCGGCCCGCCGGTCGGCCGCGTCACCGGTGTGCCGCGCGCGCAGCCACAGCAGACCGGCCCAGAACCCGCCCGTCCACGAACCGCGGCCGGTCGTCGTCCACCGCCCGTCGCCGGGCCCCGCGTACAAGGGGAAGCGCGTGCCCACTTCGGCCGCGGTCACCGCGACCCGTTCGATGACGGCGGCCAGCGCGCGGCGGGCCCAGTCGTCGTCGGTCGTCGCGGCGCTCACGCCGCCTCCTCCTCCCGCGGACCCCGCCGGAGCCGCCGGTCCTGCCGCTGACCCCGCCGGTCCCGTACGGCCCAGAAGAACGCGACCGCTGCCGCCGCCGCGAACTCCCCCGCCACCAGCAGCCAGCCGGACCCGTACCGGCCGCTCTGCGCGAGCAGGCCGAACAGGGGCGGCCCCACCGCGAATCCGGCGAAGAACCCGGCCGCGACCAGCGCGGAGTCCTGTCCCGCCCGGCCGGGCGCGGCCCGCTGCATGACGAGCACCATCGAGACGGCGTTGCCGGACACGGCGAACACACCGACGGCAACGGCGCCTGCCCACACCAGCGGACTCGCGCCGAGAGCGGCTCCCAGCAGGACCGCCGCCCCGAGCGCGCCGCACGCGAGCCATCCCGGCAGCCACTCCGCGCGCCCGGGCCGGGCCGCCTTCGACCACCTCACCCTGCCCACGATCCCCGCCACGCCCAGGACGGCGACCAGAGCGCCCGCCGTCGTCGGGCCCATGCCGAGGCGCTGCGTGCCGAACAGGGCGAGATAGGTGTTCACGGAGGCGATCCCGGCGCCGAGGAACAGGGAGAAGGCCGCCAGCCAGGCCACCATTCCGCGCGGAACGAGCGACGTACGGGCGCCTGCCGGGGGCGGCGGAGGGTCGGCCGGCAGTGCGCGCAGCGCCCACAGCCCGGCGAGCAGTGCCGCACCGGCGCCCGTCCACACGGCGCCCCGCCAGCCGATCCCGCCCGCGAGCGCCGCCAGGGGCAATCCGGCCGCGAAGGCGCCCAGTTGGACACCGGACTGCTTGAGGCCCGTCACCGCGCCCCGCCGAGAGGGCGGAACAGCGCGCAGGACGGCCTTGTTGGTGGCCGGGTTGGCCAGCGCCTGCGGTCCGCCGCCCAGCGCGACGGCGCCCAGCAGCACACCGGTGCCGGGCGCGGCGCCGATCAGGGCGAGCGCCGCGGCGGAGACCAGCAGCAGGACCACCAAGGAGCGACGCGGGCCGATGCGGTCCACGATCCGGCCGCCCGCCGGGGACAGTACGGCGGCGGTCCCGAAGCCGATCGTGGTCGTCAGCCCCAGCACCGCGGGCGACACCCCCAACTCGTCGACCAGGCGCGGCCCGAGCGCCCCGAGCAGGAACAGCTGCAGCATGGAGAAAGCCATGGCGCAGGTGAGGAGCGCGGTCAGCCACCGGCCCGCCCCACCGTCCCTCGTCCCCGCCGACGACGCGGTCGCCGTCCCCTCCCCCGCCACAGAAGTCTCCGTTCCCCGGACGTTGAACCCTTCGACCGGCCGGGTAGGCAGTCGGGTGGAGTGGCGGATCGGTTCCCTCGCCGCCGTTGTGCCCTGCACCACACGGGAAGTTGTCCGGAAGTGCGCACCTCGGTGCGCGGCTCGGAAAGCCGGTGCGAGGATGAGCCCGCAATGACGCCAGGCCACTTGTTCCGAGCCGCACGGGCTGCGATGTTCGCAGCCGTCTGCGTGCTGCTCACGGCCACCGGCCACATCCTCATGTCGGGTAGGGCGGTGCCCTGGTGGGCGCTGTCCGCCGCCTTCGCCGCCACGGCGGCGTCGGCCTGGGCGCTGGCGGGCCGCGAGCGCGGACCGCTCGCCGTCACCGGGGCGGCCGTCGCCGTGCAGGCGGCGCTGCACGGCGGGTTCTCCCTGGCCCAGTCGCTCGTCCGGCCTTCCCTGCCGCCCGTCACCGCGGTGCCGCCGGTAGCCGCCGTGCCGGAGACGGCCGCCCACGTACACCACGCCGCGCACGGGATGGCGCACACCTTGTCCGCCCCCACCTCCGGGCCGGTCCCGGATGCCGGCCATGGGGCGGCCGCCATGTCACCGGCCGGGATGCTGACCGCCCACCTGCTGGCCGCCGTGCTGTGCGGTCTGTGGCTCGCCTACGGAGAGCGGGCCGTCTTCCGCGTCGTGCGCGCCGTCGCCGGATGGCTCTGGACGCCGCTGCGCCTGCTGCTGCACCTCCCCGCGACCGCGCACCGGCCGCGCGTCCGCGTACACCGTCCGCGCCGACGCCGCACGCCGCGGCAGCTCTTCCTCGTCCACGCCATCACCTCACGGGGGCCGCCGACGGGAACCGCTGTCCTCTGACAGCTGGTTCCCCGAGCACGCACGGCGGCCGCGTTCCCGCGCGCCCGCCTCGCGCCTCGGGCATCGGCCGTGCCCTCCGGCAGGCCGTACCCCCTCACCGGCCCCGCCCCCCATCGGGCGGCGCCGGACATCCCTTGCCCGTAAGGACCTGTGGCGATGACTCCTGCCCTGACCACCCAGCACCGTCCCGCCGGCGAAAGGCCGGGCCGGCACACCCCCGGCTCGGACGAGGCCGTGACCCGACTGGCGCTCGCCGCCCGTGACGGCGACCCGGCGAAGGCCGACCGCTTCGTCCGCGCGCTCCACCGCGACGTCTGGCGGTACGTGGCGTACCTCAGCGCCGACACCCAGGCCGCCGACGACCTCACCCAGGACGTGTTCCTCCGGGCGCTGGCCGGCCTCCACCGGTTCGAAGGCCGTTCCTCGGCACGCACCTGGCTCCTGTCCATCGCCCGGCGCACCGTCGTGGACAGCCTGCGCCACGCCGCCGCCCGGCCGAGACTCTCGGACAGGCACGACTGGCAGACGGCCGCCGAGCAGACCCAGCCGTACGGCGTCCCCGGCTTCGAGGACGGCATCGCGCTGGCGGAGCTGCTGGAGGCGATACCGTCCGAGCGCCGGGAGGCATTCGTCCTCACCCAGCTCCTCGGCCTCCCCTACGCCGAGGCGGCCACGGCCATCGGCTGCCCGATCGGCACCGTCCGCTCGCGCGTGGCCCGCGCCCGTACGTCGTTGATGGCGTCGGTCAGCTGATCTCCGGGGAGTGCCCGCGGGAGGGGCTGCGGAGCCCCTCCCGCGGGTGGGAACGGGTGGCGCTGTCCGGGAGGGCGGGCTCTAGATGAGTCATTCCGAAGTGATCAGTGGTCGTAGGCGATCAGGGACCGTGTGATTGGCTGTCCGGTCTTGTGGTTGTGCCAGATTGCTGCGGCCAGCGCGAGGACGCGTTGGGCGACGCGGACGGCGACGCCCTCAAAGGTCCGGCCGCCGTGTTGTTCCAGGTCGAGCTGGCCTTTGAGGGTGTCGTTCACCGACTCGATCAGTTGCCGCACCGATTTCAGCAGTGACTCGCCCTTGCGGCGCTTCTCCCGCTTGAACGAGGGCCGCAGCAGCTCTGCCCCGCGCATGGCCAGATCGGTCTCGAATTCCTTGGAGGCGAAGCCCTTGTCCGTGATCACCAGCAGGCCGGGGCGGTCGGTGACTGTGTCCGGCTCACGATCCAACATCGCCGTCAGCACCTCGCGCTCGTCCAGCTTCGGGTTCGCAAGGGACCACAAGATCGGCATACCGGTTCGGGTCCACACCAGGTATAGCCGCAGGCCCCAGAAGAATCGGGAATGGCTGGCGCAGTACCCGTATCCGGCCCAGCCGGCCAGGTCCGACCGCTTCACGGTGGGGCGTGACCGGCCGCACTCGACCGGGGTGGAGTCGATGATCCAGTGGTTGTCGAACCAGAAGTCGGTGTCCGTCGCAAGGAGCCGTACAGCCCGCTTGACCAGCGACAGCGCAGCCCGCAGCCGCTTGTTCCAGCCCGGCTGCTTCGGCACGAAGGGGAACATCTTGCCGAGGCGGGAGTGGACGAACCGCAGCCACCTGGACTCCGAGGTGAAGCCCAGCATCGCCTGGGCGACGGCGAGGCAGACGAGCTCGGAAGCGGTCAGCCGGGGAGGGCGTCCCAGCCACCGGGTGTCCGTGATCTCGTCGTCGATCTTCACATACAGTGCGGTGAGCAGGGCGTCCAGGTCATTCGTCACAGAACGATCTTGGCCGCCCTGTCTGTCTCTCCGGCCGCCGGCAGGGGGCTGCCCGATTGCCCGGCTTCACGCTTGAGCAGGCCGACAAGACACGGGAGACCGGACGCCACCTCATGCCCAGTACCGGACCTCCCGGTCCGCGCTGTGGCCAAGAGCGCCCAGGGCAGCGCGAAGATCTCAGATCTTCCGCCGTCTGCTGCCCGCCGTTGTCGAAGGCTGCGACAACCTGGCCGTCTGCGCGTCCCGGTCCCGGCCCGATATTGCCCGAACCCCGTGCCGTGTTCATGCCATCGATGTCATAATCGGACGTTGTGTGGACAACGCTTGCGCCGCTCATCGGCGTCCTGCTCGGCGGGCTCATGTCGATGCTGGCCCAACGCTCGGCAGGACGCGCCTTGGAACGCGGCGAGGCGCGCCGCAGTGTCCGTGAACTTGCCGAGGCGCGCCGCAACGAGCGTCTCACGCACCTCATCGCATTTCTGTCTGCGGTGCAGGAAGCAGAACGAGTCGCGGTGGATCGGTATCACCACAACCTGGCTGACGAGCAGTGGCAGGCCCGGGCAAGGCAGGTCCTTGACAGGGTGTGGGTGACGCAGAAGACGATCCACGTACTGTGCGCGTCCGAGGTCAGCGAAGCGGCACGCAGCCTCGCGTGGGCAGTACAGGAGGTGATCAGGAAGGGCCCCGAAGACTCGGGAGAGCCACAGGATGAGAAGGTCTGGGCGCACATCCATCCGAGCCGACAGGCATTCCTTGATCTCGTGCGCGACCAGCTAAGTTGAAGCCCCGGGGAGGGATTCGGCAGCTGCCGTGAGGGGCCCGGGACAAGCAGCACCAGCTCCGGCCTCCATTGTGCGGCGAGCGTCATCTACTTCGCCGGCTTCTCGAGGGACGCAAAGCCCGCCTTGGCGCAGGCAGCATGCATGTCCACGGGCCAGCAGCGAGCCATCGAATGGCCCCTTGGCCCATCGGCAAGCTGAGCACGATCACTTCGGAATGACTCGTCTAGCGGATGGAGGGGATACGTTCCGCTTCGGGCGCGGAGGGCTGTGCGGGGAGCCGGGGGAGAGCCGGTGGGACGGGGGTCCCCGACCGGATGTCCTGGAGTCCGCGGCGCAGGCCGTCGCGCAGCACGCGGCCCAGCGGGCGTTCGACGAGCCGGTGGATGATCCATGCGAGCGTCAGCATGAGCGCGGTCACGCCGAGCGCCAGTGGGACGGGCGCCACCCTGTCCCGGAAGTGGTGGATGATCGTCAGCCCGGCCATCATGTGGATCAGGTAGAACGGGTAGGTGACCGCGCCGGCGTGGGGCAGCCAGCGCCACCGGATGCCGTCGAGGAGGCCCAGCGCTATGGCGGCCATGACGAGGAAGCCGAGCGTGATGATCACGTGGGCGGGCCAGGCGGGTGTCCGCTCGGTGACGCCCCGGCCGAGGCTGGTCAGCATGCGGGAGTGTACGTAGTGCTGTGCGAGCACGAACTGGACGCCGACGATCGCCCAGGTGACGGCGCTCGGCCGGAACCGGCGCATCAGGTAGAAGGCGATCCCGGCGATGAAGTACGGAGAGTAGGGCGTGATCGCGAAGAAGGACAGCACACGGTTGTCGACGGTGGGGGCCACGACGGCGGCGACGGTCCAGAGCCCGCAGAAGAGCACGCAGTTGCGGTAGGTAACGCCGCGGATGACGACGGCCGAGAAGAGCACGTAGAACTTGAGCTCGGCGAAGAGTGTCCAGTACGCGTCGTCGACGTGGGGAACCCCGACGCCGCCCTGGAGCATCGAGAGGTTCACCACGACGTCGCTGAGAGCCTCGACCGGCCTCACCTCCGGCCATGTGAACAGGACGAGGGAGGTGAAGGCGATGCCCGTCCAGTAGGCGGGGAACAGCCGGGAGACCCGGGACACCGCGAAGTCCCCCACGGTGCGACCCCAGGCGCTCATACAGATGACGAAGCCACTGACCAGGAAGAACACTTCGACGCCCAGCCAGCCGTAGACGGCGAGCCTGCTGGCGACCGGGAAGACGCCCACGGTCGGTTCGCCCCATGCGCTCTCGAGCACCACGTAGTGGTAGAAGACCACGGCGAGCGCGGCGAGTATCCGAACGCCGTCGAGAGCCGCCAGGCGCCCGCCGGCGCCGGCGCGGCTCCGGCCGCCGATCGGCTGCGGTCCGCCGTCAGAACTGCGCGCGCTCATCCTTCGACCGCCCCTCACATGGACGGCTGTCCGGTTACCGCCGTCAGGTCAGCGGAACTGTACAGCTCACTCACAGGAATGCTCTGGGGAGCGCCTGCCACTCGGCGGACATCCGCGGTGATACCGGGACGGCTCGGCCCTGATGGCTGCCTTGGAAAGATGTCCCTCTAAGCCGCCACTGCGGGGCTTGCTCACCGACACCTGCGGGCGCGGCAAGATATCAGCCCTTCGGGGGCTTGCCCGGATGTTTATCCAATGGTGATGGTCCTCCCGCCGGGACACCACCCGTGCCACTAGCGTCCCGTGACACCCCGGGAATGCGGGTGTGCACCGCACGGCACGTGCGGAACCTCCGGCCCCGCCACCCCTCCCGGCCTCGGACCAAGGAGGCACTGTGCTGTCATTCCGGCGGCGACCCCTCAGCAGCTATTCGGTCGCCACGAGATACATGGTCGGAACCGGCTTCGTCATCACCGCTCTCGTCCTCACGTTGATCGCGCTGCTGGTCCCCGTGGACAAGTTCGGCGGCCGGGCCGCGGCCGCGGCCGGGCAGCCCGCCGCCGAGGACGACGGCGCCGGGATCCTGAGTACGGCGTACGGACCGCTGACCCCCGCGGACCGGGACTTCGTACGGAAGGTACGGCTCGCCGGCCTGTGGGAGCTGCCCGCCGGTCGGCAGGCCCAGCAGCGCGGGACGCGCGCGTCGGTGCGGACGGCCGGGGAGCACCTGATCGAGGGCCACGCCGACCTGGACCGGCAGGTCATCCAGGCCGGCCAGGCCCTCGGGATCGACCTGCCCAACCAGCCCTCCGAGCAGCAGCGGGGATGGCTGGACCAGCTGACCCAGGCCCAGGGGGACGAATACGAACGACTGTTCGTACAGCTGCTGCGCCGAGCGCACGGGAAGGTGTTCGCGCTGGTGGCCCAGATACGGGCGCAGACCAGGAACTCCAAGGTCCGCGCCCTGGCCACATCCGCCAACACCACGGTCCTGGACCACATCACGGTCCTCGAGGACACCGGGCTGGTCGACTTCGACGCGCTCGCCGTCCCCGACAAGACCCCTGCTCCGTCCACTGTCCGACCGACGAAGTGAAGTGAAGTGATCGCATGAGTGAAAAGGGCCATAAACGCCCCCGTTTGTCGAACAAGCTCCTGGCCGTGGTCTCCGCCCTGGTACTGGGCGGCGGTGGGGTCGCCGTCGTGGCAGGCAACGCGAACGCGGGCCAGGACGGCAACCGGACCGGCGACCGCGCGGCGCAGGTGGTCGCCACCATCGACTGCCCCGACGTGGGTGACCGGCTGACCGCCGTACCCGACCAGGCGCGGACCGAGGTCGACGAGAGCCTCGCCCAGCTGGACGTCCAGGTGGCCGACGCCTACCGGCGCCTCGCCGCCGGAGAGGCCGGGGGCGACGCCCTCCTCGGCGAGCTCCGGGTGCAGCGCGAGGGGACCATCAGCCGCATGTCCGACGCGATAGCCCGCTCCGCCGCCCGCCCGGAGGAGCTCAAGTCCCTGAGCGGGTGCGAGATGAAGCAGGCCTCCGCCCAGGACGACGCGGCAGCCGATCCGGCCGCGGCTGCGGCTGCGGGCCCGGCGGACGCGGGCGCCGCCCGGAGCATCGGGGGGAAGGGCGGACCGGCGCGGAGCGACTTCGTCGACATCACCAGGATCCGGCCGAACGTCCGCGCCCCCGGGGCGTCGGCCGGAGCGTCCACGGGGTCCTTCAGCTCGCAGTGCGGACGCAACGAGAACGGCCACTTCAACCCCGACAACGTGATCGTCGCCCCCGGAGTCTCCAACGGCGCCCACCACATGCACGACTACGTGGGCAACAAGTCCACCGACGCCTTCTCCACCAACGACAGCCTCGCCAAGGCCGGTACCACCTGCGGCAACGGCGACCTTTCCAGCTACTACTGGCCGGTTCTGCGGCTGCGCGACGGGAAGGCCGAGAAGGACGCGAAGGCGCCCGGAGGCGGCCAGGACGCGAACGTCGGGACGATCCTGCGGCCGAAGCAGGTGACGATCACCTTCAAGGGCAGTCCCGTGGGCAAGGTCAAGGCCATGCCCCGCTTCCTGCGGATCATCACCGGTGACGCCAAGGCATTCGCCAACGGCAACGCCAACGCCAACGCCTCGTGGAGCTGCACGGGCTTCGAGAACCGCCAGTTGAAGGACAAGTACCCGGTCTGCCCCAAGGGCAGCGACGTGGTGCGCACCTTCACCTTCCAGAGCTGCTGGGACGGGCGCAACACCGACAGCGCCAACCACCGCACCCACGTGGCCTTCCCGGACAAGAGCGGCCGCTGCCCGAAGGGCTTCAGCGCCATTCCGCAGCTGGTGCAGCGGATCACGTACGGGGTCGCGCCGGGGGCCCGGTTCGCCGTGGACAGCTTCCCCGAGCAACTGCACAAGCCGGTGACCGACCACGACGACTTCATCAACGTGATGCCGGACCGGCTCATGGCCACCGCGGTGGGCTGCATCAACGGCGGGCGCACCTGCCGCTGACGCCGCGCGCACGTCCCCTCCCCCAGCTCCCGGACGAGACGCTCCCTCCCCATGCGCGGCGCCCCGCCCGGGACAGGTGTTGGCCCGAAGCCGACTTCGGGCCAACACCGCATACCTGCGCCCAGCCGGGTCCCGACCCTACGAGGAGTGCCATGTCCGGCTCCATGTCCGGCTCCGTGTCCGGCTCTCGTGAATCCGCGGACGGTCCGCACCACCCGGGCGGTGGCAAGGCGCCGCCGCCCTCCGACGGGGAACTCACCCGGCGGCTCAGGAGGGGCTTCGGCTCGGGCGCCGCGGACGCGGCCGTGTGCGATCTCCTCTACCGGCGCCACCGGCGGGCCGCCCTCGCGTACGCGCGCACCTGCTGCCGCACCCCGCAGGACGCGGAGGACCTCGTGTCGGAGGCCTTCCTGCGGACCCTGCAGGCCGTCCGCTCCGGCGCCGGGCCGCGCGGCCCCTGGCGCGCGTACCTGCTGGCCGTCGTCCGGCACACCGCCATGAAGTGGAGCGACGGTGACGAAAGGACCTTGCTCACAGCGGAGTTCGACTCCTGGTGCGAGCAGGCCGCCGCAAGCGGTGACCCGCAGCGCCGGCTGCTGGCCGGCGAGGACCGCAGGCTCATCGCCCGGTCCTTCCACACGCTGCCGGCGCGCTGGCAGGCCGTCCTGTGGCACACGCTCGTCGAGGAGGACTCGCCGCACGAGGTCGCCGCGCTGCTGGGCATCACCCCCAGCGCGGTGACCTCGCTGGCCTTCCGCGCCAGGGAAGGGCTGCGCGAGGCGTTCCTGCTCGCCCATCTGGACACCGCGGCCGACGCCCGGTGCGACCACTACAGCCACATGCTCGGCTCGGCGGTCCGGCGCAGCCGTACGCACCAGCCCCCCGGCCTGGCCCGTCACCTGGCGGCGTGCGGGCCGTGCGCCCGGGCGTACGAGGAGCTGCTGGACCTCAACTCCACGATGCGGGGGGCGGTATCCGCGGCTCCCGCCGCCGGGTAGGTACGGGCCGGCCCGGCGCCCGTACATCGGGACCGGCTCTCCGTACGACCGGACCGGCCCTCCGTACATCCGGCCCGGCCCTCCGTACGACCGGACCGGCCCCCGTGCGGACGGGGCCGGGCCGGTCGTACGTGGCTGCTCACAGGCCGTTGACGCGCGCCATCCGCCCGACGACCACGGGCGTGAAGTCCGCCGTGACCACGCGTGCCGTCCGGCGTCCCACCCGCGAGTGCTGACGCCGTACCTGGGCCATCAGTCGGCGGCTGCGCAGGGCCATCTCCAGTTCGAACCGGGTGCGGGGGTCCCGCAGGCCGGGTCCGAAGAGTTTCTCCAGCTGTCGCATGCGGTACCGCACGGTCTGCGGATGCACGCTCAGGGCCTTGGCCGCCTCGGGGGCGCCGCCGCCCTCCAGCCAGGCGAGCAGGGTCACCTCCAGCCGCTCGCTCTGGCGCGGGGTCAGATCCGCCAGCGGCCGGAGCCAGCGGGCGGCCAGCGCGTGGGCCAGGGGCTCGTCCTGGAGCAGCAGCAGGGTCGAGAGGTGGTCGTCCACGAAGACCGCGCGGGCCTCCAGACCGGCGCGGGCGGGGGTCAGGGCGAGCAGGCGCAGCGCCCAGCGCAGCGAGGACGCGGTGTCCCGGAGCGGGACCGCGTGGCCGACGGCTGTGAACCGTCCGCGCAGCGGGAGTTCGAGAGGGGCCCGGGTGTCGGGATCGGGGCTCGGGACCAGGAGGCAGGGGCGGCCCGCGAACATGCCGGGGAGGGCGTCGTCCAGGACGGCCGCCAGCTGCTGGGCCTCGCCGGGCGTGGCCGGCACGATGGCCCGTACGGCCACCGGGAGGGGCCAGCCGGCCGCCTCCGCGAGCTCGGCGAGGGAACTCTCGGAGGGGGCACGGTCATCGGTGAGGGCCTTGAAGAGGTCCTGGCGCGCCCGGTCGCCGCCGGGCCGGCCTGGCCGGCCGCCGTGGGGACCACCGTGCTGGCCGCCGTGGGGACCACTGTGCTGCCCGCCGTGCTGCCCGCCGTATTGTCTGACCTCCGCCCCGATCTCGCTCGCGCGCTCGTGCTGCTCCTCGCTCGCGCACACGCGTTCGTCCGGTCCGGGTTCCAAGTCCACTGACTGCTGCTCGTGTTGCTCCACGTGCCGGCCCTGCTGCCGGTCCTCGTGCTGTTCCGGTTCCTTGCCCGAGTGGCAACCGCGGGCGTCGCGGTAGCCGAGAGCGGTGAGAAGGGCCTCTTCCACGCACTGTCTGAGCAATTCGTCGTCGATGGCATCGTTGTCATCGGTAAGTGTGGAAAATCCCGGAATTCCATGCAGAAGCTCCTCCACTATCTCGGCGGCCAGCGCGGGGAGTTCCCTGCGCAGGACGCGGGTCCACTCGCCTCGGGGGCGGGACCAGATGCGGTTCAGAAGTTCGCACATCGTTTCCTCGTTCGTGCCGGGGTGAGGCCTGTCCGGTGGCTGAGCGACAAGCCCGCCGAGGTTGCCTCTCTCGCCAACAGCCCTGTTGAACAAGAGAGTTGCGGTCCTCGTACTCCCTCCTGGAGGGGTCCGGCCAGCTACGGTCCCGTGGTTTTGCCGTGATTTTGCCATGGAGGACGCGTAGCCGGCGGGCGGTGCGGTGGCCTGTCGAAACCTCCGCTGGAGGGGAATCTTCCGGGGTTGTTCGATGCGCCGTAGACGCGGTGCGAGAAATTATCACGTTTCGATAAATCCTGTGGAGGTGCCACGCAGCTCCACGATGCTTCTGCACTCCGGCCCCACGCTCCTCGGCCGGCGCAGGAATTCACAGCGCTGCCGGGCTCGACCGACAACAACCCCCGGGTGCCGAGCGCCAGGTGACACGTGCTCGGATCCCAGGCGCACAGGAGATCTGGATGCCCCTGCCCCAGCCGCACATACGCCGCTCGCACCGGGCGCGCCGCAGGAGTCGTCACCCGGCGACGGTCCCGGCCGTCGCCGCGGCCGTCGTCTCCGTCATCGTGGTGGCCCGCGCGGGCGCCCTGACCCATGTATGGGATTTCCTCGACTTCGGGGCGGGCGTGCTCTCGCTCGTCTCGCTCACCGCCACCGTCCTGTGGGGGCTGCTGGCCACCGACCGGGTGCTCCTCGGGCCGGGCCACAGGCTGCTCGCCCAGGCCGCACACCGCGGCCTGGCCGTGGCGGGGCTGTCCTTCCTGGCCCTGCACATCTGGGTCAAGGTCGCGGAGCAGCAGGCGTCGGCGGCCGCGGCGGTGCTGCCGTTCGCGGACGCCGACCGGCCCGTCCTCATCGGACTCGGCACGCTCGCCGGTTACCTCTTCGTGTCCGTCGCCGTCTCCGGCGCGGTGCGCAGCGTGTTCGCGACCAAGAGCCGCTCGCTGTGGTGGCGAGCCCTGCACTTCGGCGCCTATCCGGCGTGGGGCGCGTCCCTCGTGCACGGGCTGAAGTCCGGCCGCTCGGGCGGCGTCTGGGTGACTGCGGCCTACGCGCTCTGTCTGATCGGCGTCGCAGGCGTCCTCCTGCTCCGCGTCAAGACGAGGGCGCGGAGTGCGCGTTCCCGCCCGGCGGCCGCCGTCCCGGGCCCGCGTCAACGTCCGCGTCTGCGCTCGGGCCCGCGTCCGGGCGCGGTGGGCGGGGTGCGTCCGCTGGTGTCCACGGGGCCGGCCCCGCTGTCCCGGCCCGCGCCCCGGCCGTACGCCGCGTCCACACCGGGCGGTGCGGGAGGGAGACGGCAGTTGTACGGTGAACAGCCCGCCGGCGCGGAGCGGTGGCTGTGAACGGCGGGCCGCGGCCCAGCCTCGGCTGTGTGGGCGCTCCCAGGCTGCTGGCCGGACTCGACCAGCTTCCGCGACTCGACCGCGCCGCCCATCTGGCCGCCCACGGCACCCTGCCCCGGTACCGCCCGGACGAGCTCGTCGCCCTCGCCGAGGACATCGACCTGCGGGGCCGCGGCGGAGCGGGGTTTCCCTTCGCACGGAAGCTGCGGGCGGTCACCCGGTCGGCCCGGGGGCAGGACGCGCCCACCGCTGTCGTCGTCAACGGCAGTGAGGGCGAGCCGAGTTGCCTCAAGGACAAAGCACTGCTGTTGCACGCTCCGCATCTGGTGCTCGACGGGGCCCTGCTGGCCGCCGCCGCGCTCGGCGCCGAGGACATCGTGGTGGCCGTCACCCGGGAGGACGTGGAGCAGTCGGTACGGGACGCCGTTGCCGAACGCGGCCCGGCCGGCCGCCGGGTGCGTGTGACGCGGCTTCCCGAACGCTTCGTGACCGGGGAGGGGACCGCCATGGTCAGCGGACTCAACGGTGGTGCGACGCTGCCGTCCGGGCAGAAGGTGCGGACCAGCGAGAGAGGCCTGGGCGGGGTGCCCACCCTGCTGTCGAACACCGAGACCTTCGCCCAACTCGGCCTGGCCGCACGGCTGGGCGCCCGGGAGTACCGCGGCACCGGCCTGCCGGCCGAGCCGGGCACCGTACTGCTGACCGTCGCCGGATCCACGGTGGTCGAGGCGCCGACCGGTACGTCCCTGGCGTACGTCCTGGAGCTGTGCGGTACCGGTCCCGGCCAGGGCGTCCTGGTCGGCGGCTACCACGGCAGATGGCTGGATCCGATGTCCGCGCGCTCCGCGCAGGTGTCGCGGCAGTCCCTGACGTCGTTCGGCGCGGTGCTCGGGGCGGGGGCAGTGCTGCCACTGCCCGAGGACACCTGCCCGGCGGGCGAAGTGGCCCGGGTGACCCGGTGGATGGCGAAGGAGTCGGCGGGCCAGTGCGGGCCCTGCGTACGCGGGCTGCCCGGGCTCGCCGACGTCCTGGAGGACGCCGTCCGGGGAGGGGGCGGCGAAGCCCTGGAGATGGTGGAGGCGCGGCTGACGGCGGTGCGGGGCCGCGGTGCGTGCAGCCATCCCGACGGCACCTCGCACTTCGTGGCCTCGGCGCTCGCCGCCTTCCCCGACGAGTTCCACGACCACGCCCTCGGCGGCGGGTGCGGCCGGCGGGTGCTGGGAGCCCTGCCGCTGCCGCGGGACGAGAGTCCGGAGCGGCTGGTCGTGGACTGGACCCTGTGCAAGGGGCACGGCCTGTGCGTGGACGTCCTTCCCGAGGTCGTACGGCTCGACGCGGACGGTTACCCGGCGAAGGCGTCCATGCCGGTGCCGGCCCGGCTGCGGCCGAAGGCGCTGCGCGCGGTACGACGCTGCCCCGCCCTCGCGCTGCGCATCCAGGAATGAGTCGGTGCACGGCTGCGGACCGCTCGCGGGTTCAACCTTGGCGCGATCTGACAAATTCCAACGCTCATCCGTTTTCACCGCCCCGGGCCCCGTATGAATTACCGGAGGGACGAACGGAAACGCGGGACCGAACCTGAAGGAGAGATCGTGAAGAGAATGCGTCGTGAGATATTCGCCGGGTCGGCGGTCGCGGTACTGCTGCTTACGGCTGGATGCGGCCTCGGCGACAATTCCCCGGGAAAGGGGAATTCGGTGCAACCGGTCAGTGACAGCAAGAAGATCGGGTCCGCCTACGGCGCCGACGGCTCGTACGGATCGGATGCGGATTCCGGAACGGACGCGGGGTACGGGAGCGGTTCCGGCGCCAACCCTGCGGGCGGGGCCGGGAAGAACAGCCCCGCCGGGGAGCTGAAGGTGGCGGAGGTAGCGAACGTGGGCGGCGCGGTCACCGACAGCGGGGGCTTCACGCTCTACCGGTTCGACAAGGACACCGCGAAGCCCCCCAAGTCCAACTGCGAGGGGGACTGCGCCGCGGCGTGGCCGGCCGTGGCGGCGGACGACGCGACGGCGGGCGCGGGGATCGAAGCGGGCCTGCTCGGCTCGGTCGCCCGCGCCGACGGCACCCGGCAGCTGACCCTCGCGGGCTGGCCGGTGTACCGCTACGCGAAGGACGCCAAGGCGGGCGACGCGCTCGGTGAGGGCGTCGGCGGCACCTGGCACGTGCTGGGAGCCGACGGAAAGCCGGCAGCAGCCGCCAAGAAGGCGCCGGCGCAGGGCGAAGAGCTGTCCATCACGAAGAACGTCATGCTCGGCGACATCATCGCGGACGCGGAGGGCCGGACGCTTTACCGGTTCGACAAGGACAGTGCCTGGCCGATGAAAATCGGTTGCCTCGATGCCTGCCTGGACACCTGGAAGCCCGCCAAGCCCGTCGACAAGACGAAGGTGTCGGGAATTGCGGCCGAACTGATCGGCTCGGTGAAGCGTCCCGACGGTTCGGAACAATTGACGATCGACTGCTGGCCGGTTTATTCGTTCACCGGTGACAAGGCGCCCGGCGATGTCCTCGGGCACAACAAGCAGGGCCTCTGGTTCGCCGTGACCGACAAGGGAAAGAAGGCGAAGGCGGCGAGCTAGGACCGGCCCGCGACGACCCGTGGTGCCCGGGCGCCTCCCCCGCCCGGGCACCACGCCCCCCGATCAGCCGATGAGCCGATGAGCCGATGAGCACGCGAGCAGATCAGCCGATGAGCCAGTGAGGAAGAAGCAATGCCGCTGCCGACCCCCCGCCCGCACCGCCGGGTTCTCCGCGCCCTCGCGCCGGCCACCGCGGTGTGCGCCGTGCTGCTGACCGGGGGCTGCGGCGGAAGCCCGGCGGCGCAGGGTACGCACAGCGCCCACGTCACCCACATCACCCCCGAGAAGGAGACCGGAGCGCCGACCGCGTCGATCGAGGAGATCGCTGCGGCAGTCGGCTGCACGGCCCATGTCGAAGTCCAGGCGGACGAGTTGCGCCAGGGCGGCTGCGAGACCGGGCAGGGCGCCTACCGCATGGCCACCTTCACCGCCGACGAGGGGCAGCGCTCCTGGCTGGCCGAGTCGCGGATGTACGGCGGCACCTATCTGGTGGGGAGCCGATGGGTGGTCACCGGTCCGTCGGAGGATGCGCTCGCCGCCCTGCGCGGCCACATCGGGGGCACCATCGAGATCGGCACCGCGCACAGCGGCCACCACTGAACAGGTGCGCTCTCACCGGGCAACGAACGCGGCGTGTCAGCCAGTTGTCCGGATATCGGCTCATTCATGGGGCGCACAAGGCCTGGCCTTCGGGATGATTCGCCTCGTCTCGGCATGCAACAGGGTGAGGGGGTAAGCGACTTCACCGAAAGCAAGGACGGCCACCGTGCGCCTGAAACGCCTCGCACCGCTGCTCGCCACCGCCGGTCTCATCGCCTCCACCGTGCCCGTGCTGACCGCGACCCAGGCCTCCGCCGCGCCGGAGGCGGAGTACCTGAAGCAGAAGCCCGCCTGGCACCGGTGCGCCGACAGTCAGCCGGCCTCGTACGAATGCGCCACCCTGAAGGTCCCGCTCGACTACAAGCGCCCCCAGGGTCCCGCGATCGACCTCGCGATATCCCGGGTGAAGACCGAGAACCCCGCCAAGCGGCACGGCGTCATGCTCCTCAACCCGGGCGGGCCGGGCGGTTCCGGGCTCGACCTGCCGCTGATGGCAGGCGAGTTGATGCCCAAGGAGGTACGGGACCAGTTCGACCTCATCGGCTTCGATCCGCGCGGTGTCGGTGCCAGCAGCCCGATCACCTGCGGACTGACCGACACCGAGCAGAACTTCGACCGGCCGTACCGGCCCGAGACCTTCTCCTCCGACGTGACGTGGGCGCGTACGGTCGCGGACAAGTGCCGCGAAAAAGCCGGTTCCGTGCTGCCGTACATCACCACCCGCAACACGGCGCGCGACATGGACGTGATCCGTGCGGTGCTGGGCGAACGCAAGCTCTCGTACCTGGGCTACTCGTACGGGACCTACCTCGGCGCGGTGTACTCGCAGATGTTCCCGGAGCGGACCGACCGCTTCGTGCTGGACAGCGGCGTGGACCCGCAGCGGATCTGGCGCGGCATGATCCAGGTGTGGGCGACCGAGGCCGAGCCCGCCTTCGCGCGGTGGACGGGCTGGGCGGCCGAGCGCTCGGCGCAGTACGGGCTCGGCGAGACCCCGAAGGCGGTGTCCGACACCTTCTGGGCGCTGGTCGAGCGCGCCGACCGGGAGCCCTTCGACTTCGAGGGGCTGAAGGTCACCGGCGACCTCATCCGTGCCGCGCGCGGGGTGTTCTTCTACCCGGCGCAGGCCACTCCCCTGGTCGTGGCCCTCAAGGCCGCTGCCGAGGGCAAGCCGCAGCCCGCGGGCCCGGCCCCGGCAGAGCTGATGCGGATGCTTTCGGGCGGCGGGGCGGGCGAACCCGCGTCGGACAACGGCACCTCCGTCTTCTGGGCCGTGGCCTGCGGGGACACGGGCAGCTGGCCCCGCTACACCGAGCAGTACGAGCGCGACGCGGCGAGGGACAAGGCGAAGTACCCGCTCTACGGGGACATGGCCTCCAACATCAAGCCCTGCGCCTTCTGGGACAGGCCGGCCGAGGCGGCCACGCCGATGAACAAGAAGGCGAACGTGCTGACGGTGCAGAACGAGTGGGACTCGCAGACCCCGCTCACCAGCGGCCAGGGCATGCACCGGGCGCTGAAGGGCTCGCGGATGGTGCTGGCGGCCGGCGGTGAGGGCCACGGCGTGTACCTCGTCGACCCCGCCTCGTGCGTCAACGCCCCGGTCAACACGTACCTGGCGACGGGCCGGCTGCCCGCCGAGGACGTGACCTGCCAGAGCCCGTCGGCCGCTGCCGGGCGGCGGGTGTCCCCGACCCCGTCGAAGCCGCTGCCGTTCCCGTCCGGCCCGGCCCGGTTCTGACCGCTAAGCGGTCTCGGGGAAGTAGGGTGCGTTCCCGTGCCGGGCGGCTCGGGGACGTGACTCACTTCCCCGAGCCCGCTCAGGCCCTGGCTGTATTGCCCTGGCCGCAGGGCGATGATGCTCCTATTGGCAGTCAAGGGGGCCAAGAACCTGATGGTGGTCCGGTCAGGTTTGGTAGGGGTGAAGAGCGACGCTCTCCGATCCGACGCTGATCTCCACCCAGGACTTGTCCATGCTGCTGGGGATAGGTGACGCCAGGTCGAACAGCACGGACCAGTAGCCCATCTGGAGATAAGCGGCTCCGTCGTCGGTCAGATGAAGGCGGCCGCGCATGATCACCCGGTCGCCTTCCTGCCGGAGTTCCGGCTCGGTGGCAGAGGCCGGCCGGGTGTTCTGGCCCCAGTGGATGTCCGGGTCGACGGTCCATTCGATGAGGTGCTGGCCGTCGGCTTCTTGCGGATCACCGCGCCAGAGCACGACGGCGGATCCGATGGGGGTGTGAACCCGAACTGTCATGTGCTGCTGCCGGGCCTGGGGCAGGCTCTCTGTGCGGACGAACATCGCCTCATCATCCATGACGTCACGTCTCGGGATCGAGGAGTTGTCTGGTTGCCAAGGTCATGCGGCGGTGAGCCAGTCTCGGTAGGCGCCTGCGAGGTCGTCGTCGCGGCGTGTGCCGCGTTCGATGCAGGAGATGACGGCCGGCCAGACGCCGAAGTGCTCGGCGACGGTGGTCAGGGTGATGTTCTTGGCCTGGCGTGCCGGCCGCAGGTCGGAGACGTCCGGGACGCTGACCGGTGTGGTGAGGTAGCGGAAGATCTCCCGGGCGATCGCGCGCTTGAGTAGGCGGATGATCTCCTTCTTCGTGCGTCCGGCGGCGGTCTGCCGGGCGACGTATTCACGGGTGCGGGCGTCGCTGGACATGCGGACGAGAGCGACGCGGTAGAGGGCGGCGTTGGCTCCGCGGTCGCCGCCCCGGGAGAGGCGATGACGGTTGGTCCTGCCGCTGGAGGCTGGGACGGGTGCGCCGCCGCAGAGGGCTGCGAAGGATGCCTCAGTGCGCAGTCGGTCGGGGTTTCCGCCGGCGGTCACCAGGAGCTGGGCCGCGGTGTCCGGACCGACACCGAACGCGGCGCGGAGGCCGGGATTGTGCTCGGTGGCGGCGGCGTCCAGGGCTGCGGTCAGAGTGTCGTGTTCCGCGGTGAGGGCCTGGACCCGGCGGGCGAGGGTCTTCAGCGCGGTCAGGAGGGCGACGCGTGGTCCGTCGCCGGTGGGGCGAAGCCGGGAGAGGGCGTCGACCTGCGTCTTGCCTCGCAGGGCGGTGTACTTGATGCGGATGTCGTCCGGGGCGGTGATGAGGATGTGCGCGATCTGGTTCAGGGTGGCGGTGCGGGCCTTGACGGCGGACCGGGCGGCGTTGTGTAACGCACGTATGCCGCTGACGGTGTCGTCCTTGGGGACGACCGATGCCCGCCCGGACAGAGCGGCGCGGGCAGCCGCATAAACGTCAATGGGATCCGACTTGCCGATCCGGCGCCGCTCGGCCTTGTCGGGCCGGTTGACCTCGACCACGGTCATGCCCGCCCGGCGAGCGGAACGGGTGAACCCCAGGCCGTAGGAGGAGGTGCCCTCGACGCCGACGGCGGTCACGGTGCCGTGCGCGTTCAGGAACGCGATCGCCGCGGTGTATCCGGCTGCCACGGTGGGGAACTCGGCGTCGGCGACGTGACCGCCCCGGTCGGTGATGACAGCGACGTGGATCGTGTCCGCGTGGGAGTCCACTCCGCCGAACACCGCATCCAGCTCGGTGGCGGGCGTGGTCGTCGCGTCATCCTGTGTGCTGCCTTCCTGGCTGGCGGTGACACCGGCCGGGTGGGTCAGACAGGACATTGAGGGGGCCTGTGGCCAGGCTCGTATCAGGTCATGCTCCACCTGGCCGGAGCCATGAGAACGGGCCCCGGCAGCCGGACGGTACAGCCCGAAGACAGCCCAGCAGGGGGTCAGTCAGACCCTGAGCCACGACCACCGGAACCCGCTACGAGTATCAATGTCAGACCCCTCCGCTACGGTTCCGCCATGGTGAACTTCGTACTCGTGGCAGGCGTATGGCTCGGATCGTGGGCGTGGGACGAGGTGGTGCCGGAGCTGCGTGCGGCCGGGCACGGGGCCCACGCCCTGACGCTGTCCGGCCTCGCCGAGAGGCAGGGGGTACCGGCCGGGCAGCAGACCCATGTCCGGGACATCGTCGAGGAGATCGAGCGTCTCGATCTGCGCGATGTCGTCCTGGTCGGGCACAGCTACGCGGGCATACCGGTCGGCCAGGCCGCCGAGCGGATCGGGGACCGGCTGGCCGGGGTGGTCTTCGCCGACTCCAACGTCCCCGCCGACGGGGAGTCGTTCCTCGACGGCTGGCCTGCCGGCCGGGCGATGGTGGAGGCCTCGATCGCCGCGAACGACGGCTTCTGGGCGCCGCGGCCCGCGCCCGACTACGCGGGCCAGGACCTCGGCGCCGAGCAGGTCGCGCGGATCGTGGGCCGGTCGACACCGCACCCGGGAGCCACCCTGACCGAGCCTGCCGTACTGGCCCGCCCGCTCGACGAGCTGCCGGCGACGTACATCAAGTGCCTGCTCGACGGCCCCGAGCCGAGCGCGGACGTGGCCAAGCTGCTGACCAGCGAGAACTGGCGGCTGGTCCGGATCGACACCGGCCACTGGCCGATGTTCTCCCGGCCCCGCGAACTGGCGGGAATCCTCCTCGACGCGGCCGCGCGCTAAAGCGGTCTCGGTGATGCGGGCTGTTGTTCGGGTTTGAGACGAGGCAGGGAGGGGCTGCCTCATGCCGAAGATCCTGCGTGTGGAGTTGACGTCTGATCAGGAACGCGAGGTGCGCGAGCGCCTGTGGGCACGTGATCTCGTGCCCGGTACCAGACTGCGTCTGGAGTGCATACGGCTGATGGGACGGGGCCTGACCGTGCCCGAGGTGGCTGACCTGCTCGAATGCAACGAGGTCACCGTGCGTGGTGCGGTCCACCGCTTCACGGCGGGAGGGTTCGACGCGTTGGCGGACGCCCCGCGCCTGGGCCGCCCGGCCTCGGTCACCCGTGAGGACCGCGAGGCGCTGGCCGCCCTGCTGGACGAGTCCGCCCGGCAGGGCCGTACCTGCCTGCCGCCGCGTTGTGTGACTGGCTGGCCGCGGAACGGGGGGTGCGGGTCTCGCCGGCCTGGCTCACCGAGTTGTTTCCACCGGGACGGGTTCCGGTGGAAACGGACCCGGGACACGCTGCGGCACAAGGCCGACCCCGTCCTCCAGCAGGCCGCCCGGGCCCAGCTGGAGGATTTACACGGCGTCGAAATCTTCTACCTCCCGCCTCGCAGCCCCGAACTGAACGACATCGAGCGGGTGTGGCGCTCGGCGAAGTACGAGGACTACCCCGAGCGCGTCCACACCACCGCCGAAGCGGTCGGCACCGCAGTCGATCAGGCCCTGGAACGTCAGCGGGCACGAATCAAAGGATCAGCAGCCAACTTCACCAAAGCCGCTTAGCGCCTGAGGGACGCCTCCGCGGCCGCCTTGATCCTGCGGCCGGGGGGCGGGGGCGTCCTTGCGGGACGCGCTCACCGCGAAACCGACGAGCAACTCGCCCGGGCCTTGGACTTCGCGGGTGTTGAAGGTACGGCTCCGGGTGCGGTCGCCGGGGAGGGCTTCGAGGTCGTAGCCGCCCTCCGCGGTGACCGGCGCCCGTCCTTCACGATCCCGGACGCCCCTCCGGGTCGCAGGTCACTTCCTGCTTCCGGGTGGCCGGGGGCACGGCGCCGGCAGCACCGCCGCGGGCGGCGCGCAGTGGCGTCAGCATCCCGGCGCCGACGATCAGCAGGCAGAACGCCCCGCCGGCCAGGCTGACCGCCGGGACCCCGTGGCGGTCGGCCACCACAGTGAGCACGGCCGCGCCCACCGGGCCCGAGGCGTTGTGCACCGTCCAGAAGGCGGAGGTGACCCGGCCGAGCAAGTGGTCGGGGGTCACCTCCTGGCGCAGGGTCATGCTGGAGACCCCGCCCAGGGTCATCCCGAACATGAACACGGCGGCGAGCACGGCGATCACCGGCACACTGCGGCTGACGCCGATCCCCGCCACGGCGACGCCGATCAACGTGACGGAGACCAGCCAGCAGGGTCCGAAGCCGAGGATCCGGCGCAGCCTCCCGGCGCCGAGGGCCGCGGCGACCACGCCGGCCCCGCTGACGGCGATCACATAACCGACGGTGGCGGCGTCCCGGTCCAGGTCGCTCCGGACGTGGAAGATCAGCAGGTCGACAGCGCCCATGGTGACGAAGGTCAACAGGGTGAGCAGCACCGTCAGCGGACGCAGCAGCGCGTGCCTCCACAGGAAGCGGAAGCCCACGACGAACACTTCTCGCAGCATCCCCGCCCGCGGCCCCGCCGGGTCCGCGCCGCCGTCGGCGGCCCGCCGGAACCTCACCCACCCCAGGCTGACGGCGGAGACGAGGAAGGTCGCCCCGTCCGCGCCCAGCGCCCAGTCCGGGCCCACCGCGGCCGTGATGAACCCGGCCGCGACCGGCCCGAGGAGCGTCCCGATGGCGAAGGTGCCCATCAGCCGCGCGTTGGCGGCGGTGAGGTCCTGCGTCCGTACCAGGTTCGGCACGGCCGTCACGTAGGCCACGTCGAAGAGCGTCTTCAGTACGGTCGCCAGCGCCGTCAGTACGTACAGCAGCCAGATCCGCGGCCCGCCGGCCCACCAGACGACCGGCACGGCGCCGAGCAGCACCGCCCGCGTCAGATCACAGACGATCATCAGCAGGCGGCGGTCCACCCGGTCCACCACGTATCCGGCGAACAGCCCCGTGGCGATGGCGGTGGCCCCGAAGACGACGGTGATCAGGCCCAGTTGCACGACGGACCCGGTGGCTTCGAGGACCAGCAGGGGAAGCGCGAGCATCGAGACGGACCCGCCGAGGACGGACAGCGCCTGGCCGAGCCAGAAGATGTTGAAGTCCCTGTTCCGCCCCAGCGGGCGCTGCTCACGGGGAAGGCACGGATCAGTCAAACCGGACGAACTCCCGTTCCGCACTCGGCGCGTGTGTGGCGTGCGACGGAAAGGACGTCGACACCGGGACGCTACGTGATGCGATCCCGGTGCGCCCTGCATTTATTCCTCCGGCTCGCCCTTACCGGCCGTGGGTGAGGGTGGTGTTGCCGGTGACCGTGCCGTCGGTGCCGGACACGGTCACCGCGTGACGTACCCCGTCCGGTCCGATGACCACGGCCCGCCACGCGCTGCCGCCGCCCTCCTGGCCGACCACCCGTACGCTCTCGACCTTGCCGCCTTCCACCGCGCCGGCCGCCTTCTCGACGGCCTGACCGATGGCCAGCGACGGCAGCGGCGCCGCCGCCTTCGCGGAGTCTCCCGGGGCGCCGTGGCCGCCCTTGCCGCCGCGCTCCTTGAGGGCGCCGAGCTCCTTCGGGCCCAGCCCCTTCACGTCGAAGCGCATGCGCTCCCGCTTCTCCGCGGCGTCCCCGGGGCCGCGCTTGCCCACACCCTCGTGACCGGGCCCGGCCCACGCCATGCGCGGGCCCCCGAACGGCCTCGCCCGGTCGTCGTGGTGCTCGGCCACGGCCACGGCCACGGCTCCCCCGCCGACGATGACCGCGGCCGCGCCCAGCGCCGCCCAGCGGGCGCCCTTGGTCCGGGGCACCAGACGGCCCAGGGGCACGCGCTTGCGAACGCCGGATTCCCGGGCGGTCTCGGGCTGCTCGGACGGCGGGACGGACTCAGACATACCGGCACTCCTCATACACAACCGGGCACCGCACCCGGATCGTTCCCGAGCATGCCGAGCGGATGCTGAAGCCCACCTGAAGCCAGCTGAAGACCTCTTCAGCCGGCCGCGGGCCGGGCCTGAGACCCTGTCGGCATGCGCGTACTGGTGGTGGAGGACGAACGACGGCTGGCCGTGGCCCTGCAGCGGGGACTTCAGTCGGAGGGGTTCTCGGTGGACGTGGCCCACGACGGGCCGCAGGGCCTGTGGATGGCCACCGAGCACGACTACGACCTGATCGTGCTCGACATCATGCTGCCCGGCCTGAACGGCTACCGGGTGTGCGCGCGGCTGCGCGCCGCCGGCAACGAGTCGGGGATCCTGATGCTCACGGCCAAGGACGGCGAGTACGACGAGGCGGAGGCGCTGGACACCGGTGCCGACGACTTCCTGTCCAAGCCGTTCTCCTACCTCGTGCTGGTCGCCCGGCTGCGCGCGCTGGGGCGGCGTACGGGCCGGCGCGGCCCGCAGGCCATGCGGTTCGGCGACCTGTCGCTGGACCCCGCCCGGCACTCCTGCGCCCGCGGCGACACCGAGATACGGCTGACCGCTCGGGAGTTCGCTGTCCTGGAGTACCTGGCCCGGCGCCCCGGCGAGGTGATACCCAAACGGGAGATCCTGGAACAGGTGTGGGACAGCGCCTTCGCCGGGGATCCCAACGTGGTCGAGGTCCACGTCAGCGCCGTACGCCGCAAGATCGACACGCCGTTCGGCCGCACCGCCCTGGAGACCGTGCGCGGTGCCGGCTACCGCCTGGCGGCCGACGGTGGCTGAGACAGCGCTCTCCGGCCCGGCCCGTCGGCGTCGCCTGCGAGACGTCCTCCGATGGCCGCCGCTGCGGCGGCTGTGGCCCACGACCGTCCGCGCCCGCGCCACCGTGGGCGCCGTGGTGGTGGTCGCCGCGGCCCTGGCCCTGGCCTCCTTCGCCCTGCTCGGGCTGCTGGAGGCCGAACTGCTCCGCAACGCCGAGCGCGACGCCGAACGGCAGGCCGAGACGGTCGCCCAGCTCGCGGCCACCGGAGACCTCGAACGGATGCGGCCGCCGCTGCACGGCGTCGACTTCGTCCAGGTGGTGAACGCCCGCGGCCGGGTGCTGCGCGCGACCCCGAACCTGGCCGCGGCTCCTTCGATCGCGCCCGTCAAACCCATGCGGCCCGGTACGGCCTTCCACACCTGGCGGATCGGCACGCTCGGCGGCGAGCACCGTCAGCGGGTCGTCCAGGTCACCACCGACACCCCGCAGGGCATGGTCACCGTCTTCGTCGGGACCTCGCTGCGCGATGTGGACGCCGCCGACGACACCACCACCGCCGCCCTCGCGGTCGGCGGCCCGCTGCTGCTCGCCACCGTCGCCCTCGTCACCTGGCGCGTCACCGGGCGGGCGCTCGGTCCGGTCGAGGCGATCCGGGCCGAGGTCGCCGAGATCACCGACCGGGACCTGCACCGCCGGGTCCCCGTACCGCCCACCCGCGACGAGGTCGCCCGGCTGGCACAGACGATGAACACCACCCTGGACCGGCTGGAGTCCGCCGGGAACCGCCAGCGCGAGTTCATCGCCGACGCCTCCCACGAACTGCGCAGCCCCATCACCGTGCTGCGCACCCAGCTGGAGGTGGCCCTGGCCGTCCGGGACCCCGAGCTGTGGCCGGAGCTGATCAGCGGAGCGCTGGAGGACATCGAACGGCTTCAGCAGCTCGCCTCCGACCTCCTGCTGCTCGCCCGCATCGACGCCGCTCAGCCCGTCGCGGCGGTCCGGCTGGACCTGGGCGCCGTGGTCGGCGGCGCGGTGGATTCACGCCTGGGCGACCGCGTACCCGTACGCACCGAGCTGGCGTCCGGCGTCGAGGTGGAGGGCAGCGAGCTGTGGCTGACCCGGGTCGTCACCAACCTGCTCGACAACGCCCAGCGGTACGCGGTCGGGCGGGTGGACGTCGTGCTGCGCACCACCGGCGGACCGCACGGACGGACCGCCGTGCTGGAGGTCGTCGACGACGGGCCGGGCATCCCGCCCGGCGACCGGGAACGGATCTTCGAGCGCTTCACCCGGCTCGACGACGCCCGCAGCCGCGACCACGGCGGAGCGGGCCTCGGTCTCGCCATCGCCCGGGACCTGACCGCCCACCACGGCGGCACCCTCACCGCAGAGGAGTCCGTGCGCGGGGCCCGGCTGGCGGTCCGGCTGCCGGCCTCGGCCCGTGACTGAGGAGCTCAGCCGAGCAAGGCGTCACGGTAGAGGCCATGGCCGAGGCTCAGCCGAGCAAGGCGTCACGGTGGAGGCCGTGGCCGAGGAGCTCAGCCGAGCAAGGCATCACGGTGGAGGCCGTGGCCGAGGAGCTCAGCCGAGCAAGGCATCACGGTGGAGGCCGTGGCCGAGGAGCTCAGCCGAGCAGGGCGTACACGGTGGAGGCCGTGGCCGACGGCTCGGCGGCGCCCTCGGGGGTCATGGTGATGTCGGCGAAGGCCATCCGGCGGCCGAGTTTGGTGACCCGTACGTGGATCAGCACGTCGGCGCCGGCCACCGGCCGCTGGAAGCTCGTCGACTGCTGAACGGTGGTCATCGGCCCGTACGCTCCGCGCGCGGCGGAGATCGCGATGACGGTGGCGGTGTCGGCGGCCGCCATCAGGGCCTGGCCCGAGAGGCCGCCGCCGTCCCGGGCCAGGGTGTCGGACCACGGCAGCCGCAGGACGGCGTGCCGGTCGCCGGTCTCCTGGACGGTGAGACCGAGGGCGAGCACCCAGGGGGCGAAGTTGTCGGCGAGGACCTTGTCTGCGTCTGCGGGTGAGAACGTCACCGGGAGATTGTGGCGGCCCGGCCGGGCCGCCACAATCCCTTTCGGCCTGCGGGTCTCAGAGGGTCGCGGCCAGCTCCGTGCCCTGGCGGATGGCCCGCTTGGCGTCGAGTTCGGCGGCCACGTCGGCGCCGCCGATCAGGTGCGCTTCGACGCCGGCCTCGCGCAGCGCCTCGTACAGGTCGCGGCGCGGCTCCTGGCCGGTGCACAGGACCACCGTGTCGGCGGGTACGAGGCGCTGCTCGCCGCCGACGGTGATGTGCAGGCCCTCGTCGTCGATCCGGTCGTACGCCGCCCCCGCGACCGAGACCACGCCGCGGTGCTTGAGCTCCGCGCGGTGGATCCACCCGGTGGTGGTGCCGAGGCCGGCGCCGACCTTGGTCTCCTTGCGCTGGAGCAGGTGGACCTGGCGCGGCGGGGCGGGGCGCTCGGGCTTGGCGAGCCCGCCGGGGCCGGTGTACGTGGTGTCGACGCCCCAGTGGCGGAAGTACACCTCGGGGTCCTGGGAGGCGCCCTCGCCACTGTCGGTGAGGAACTCGGCGACGTCGAAGCCGATGCCGCCGGCGCCGACGACGGCGACGCGCTCGCCGACCGGGGCGCCGTCGCGCAGCACGTCCAGGTAGGTGACGACGTTCTCCCCGTCGACGCCCTCGATGTCGGGGGTGCGGGGGGTGACGCCGGTGGCGACGACGACCTCGTCGTAACCCCGGAGGGTGTCCACGTCGGCGCGGGTGTTCAGCCGGACGTCGATGGCGTGGGCGGCGAGCTGGGTGCCGTAGTAACGGATGGTCTCCTCGAACTCCTCCTTGCCCGGGATGCGGCGGGCGATGTCGAGCTGGCCGCCGATGTGGCCGGAGGCCTCGAAGAGGGTCACCTCGTGGCCGCGTCCGGCGGCGGAGACCGCGCAGGCCAGTCCGGCCGGGCCGGCGCCGACGACGGCGACGCGCTTCTTGAGCCGGGTGGGGGCGAGGACCAGCTCGGTCTCGTGGCAGGCACGCGGGTTGACCAGGCAGCTGGTGATCTTGCCGCTGAAGGTGTGGTCGAGGCAGGCCTGGTTGCAGCCGATGCAGGTGTTGATGGTCTCGGAGCGGCCGGCCGCGGCCTTGGCGACGAAGTCGGCGTCGGCGAGGAAGGGGCGGGCGAGGGAGACCAGGTCGGCGCGCCCGTCGGCGAGCAGTTCCTCGGCGATCTCGGGGGTGTTGATCCGGTTGCTGGTGACGAGCGGGATGCCCACCGCGCCCATCAGCCGCTTGGTGACCCAGGTGTAGGCGCCGCGCGGGACGGAGGTCGCGATGGTGGGGATGCGGGCCTCGTGCCAGCCGATGCCGGTGTTGATGATGGTGGCGCCGGCCGCCTCGATCTCCTTGGCGAGGTGGACGACCTCGTCGAGGGTGGAGCCGCCGGGGATCAGGTCCAGCATGGAGAGGCGGTAGATCAGGATGAAGTCCTCACCGACGGCCTCACGGGTGCGGCGGACGATCTCCAGCGGGAAGCGGACGCGGTTCTCGTACGCGCCGCCCCAGCGGTCGGTGCGCTTGTTGGTCGCTGCGGCGATGAACTCGTTGATCAGGTAGCCCTCGGAGCCCATGATCTCGACGCCGTCGTACCCCGCGAGCTTGGCGAGGCGGGCGGCGCGGACGAAGTCCTCGACCGTCCGCTCGACCTCGATGTCGGTGAGCTCGTTGGGGACGAAGGGGCTGATCGGGGCCTGGAGGGGGCTGGGGGCGACCAGGTCCTTGTGGTAGGCGTAGCGGCCGAAGTGGAGGATCTGCATCGCGATCTTCCCGCCCTCGGCGTGCACCGCCTCGGTGATCACCCGGTGCTCGGCGGCCTCGTCCTCCGTGGTGAGGCGGGAGCCGCCCTCGAAGGGGCGGCCTGCGTCGTTGGGGGCGATGCCGCCGGTGACGATCAGGCCGGCGCCGCCGCGGGCGCGCTCGGCGTAGAAGGCGGCGAGGCGCTCGAAACCGCCCTCGTGCTCTTCGAGGCCGGTGTGCATCGACCCCATGATCACGCGGTTCGGCAGGGTGGTGAAACCGAGGTCCAAGGGGCTCAGCAGGTGCGGGTACCGGCTCTGGGACATGGGGGGCGCCTCCTCGCGCGGGGGTGATGTCCCTGTTCTAGCGAGGGCGGCCCGGTTTTGCAACTAGGTGCAAAACCGGGTGCGAGCGGTCCGGCCCGGAATCCCCGGCGCCAGGGGCCCGGCCCCTCCCCGCCTGTGGCGGACTTCACGCCTCAGGCTGCATCGCCGAGAGGCGCCGCACGAAGACGACGGCCAGTCCCGCCGCGACGGCGAAGAGAGGTCCGCGGCCACCAGCGCGGAGCCGCCCCTCGCGTCCGCGGTCGTGGCGGCGGCGCCCACCAGGTTCCCGGCCTGCGACCCACGAGGGCCGCGGGGGCCATCGGTGGCGGGAGCCGCGACCCGCCGAACCCGCCGGCCCGGGCGGTGACGGGCAGCCTCCGGCCGCGCCCGGCCCGGTGCCCAGCACCGTGCTCGTCCCGAGCGTGTCCAGGGCCAGGTACCGGTCGAACCCGGCTGCCATGGCGAGCAGCCGGGTCGCCGCGCACAGGCCGAGCAGCAATCGCCCTGTCGGGACGGCTGCGGATCCCCGTGGACACCGCGCACCTGGCCGCACTGCGCGACGCGCTGCGGGCCGGGCGGCGGCACGCCCACCGCGTAATCAGCCGCGGCGCAGGCGGATCGTGAGGATCTGGAACGGGCGGAGGGTCAGGGGGATCCCGCCGTCCCGGGTGGGGGTGGCGACCGCCGCGCCCTCCAGCGGACGTTCGAGCAGGTCGCTCTCGATCGCCGCCGTGACCGGGAAGTCCGCCGTGAGCGTGGCCGTGGCGCGGCCGCCGCGGGACTCGTAGAGGCGGACGATCACGTCGCCGCCGCGGTCCTCGGCGAGTTTGACCGCCTCGACGACCACCGCGTCGTCGTCCACCGCCACCAGCGGGGCCACCGGGCCCGCGCCCGGCACCACGCGCTCGGGCAGGTTCAGCGCGTGGCCCTCGCGGACCGCGTCGCCGATCCCCGCGCCGGGCGCGAGCGCGAACCGCAGGCTGTGGGAGCCCTGGTCGGTCTCCGGGTCGGGATAGCGCGGGGCGCGCAGGAGCGAGAGCCGGATGGTGGTGGTCTGGCCGCCGTCGGCCCGCACGTCACGCGTCACGTCGTGCCCGTACGTCGATTCGTTGATCAGCGCGACCCCCCAGCCGGGCTCCTCCGCGTGGATCCAGCGGTGGGCGCAGATCTCGAACTTGGCCGCCTCCCAGGAGGTGTTGGTGTGAGTGGCCCGGTAGACGTGTCCGAACTGGGTCTCGGAGGCGGTCCGTTCGGCCTTCACGTCCAGCGGGAAGGCGGCCTTGAGGAACTTCTCGGTCTCGTGCCAGTCCACGTCCGTGACGATGTCGAGCGTCTTGGCACCGGCCCGCAGGGTGAGGGACTGGACCGCCTTCGAGCGGCCGAAGGAGCGGGTGATCCGGACGGTGACCGAGGACGGGCCGCTCTCGGTGACCTCCAGCGCGTCCAGCCCCACGAGGTCCGTGACCTTGTTGCGGTAGAACGCATCGATGTCCCAGGCGTCCCACATGTTCGGGAAGTCGGGGTGGATCTGGAGCAGGTTCGCCGCGGCTCCCGGCGCGAGCGACTCGCGGCGCGCCTCCAGGTCGTAGGCGGAGACGATCAGCCCGCGTCCGTCGATCTCCACCAGCAGCCGGCCGTTGGCCAGGACGTGCCCGCCGCCGTGCCGCTCCTCGACCGTGACGGGCTGATCCGCCTCGGCCGGGCGGCCCGCGCCTCCGGCCGGGATCCCGCGACGAGTGTGCGGGGCGCAGTTGAAGACCAGTTCCTCGGTGCCCTCCCCCGCGAGCGCCTGCTGCGCGGCCAGGGTGATCCCCTGGAGCTCCTCGCGAACCGCCCTGTACGTCTCGCGAGCCTCGCGGTGCACCCAGGCGATGGAGGAGCCGGGCAGGATGTCGTGGAACTGGTGCAGCAGCACCGTCTTCCAGATCCGCTCCAGGTCCTCGTACGGATACCCGTACCCCGCCGCCTTCACCGCGGCGGTGGCGGCCCACAACTCGGCCTCGCGCAGCAGCGATTCACTGTGCCGGTTGCCCTGCTTGGTCTTGGCCTGGGAGGTGTAGGTACCGCGGTGCAGCTCCAGGTAGAGCTCACCGGCCCAGACGGGCGCGTCCGGGTACTCGGCGTGCGCCTTCTCGAAGAAGGCGTCCGGCCGCTCGATCTCGACCCGCGGGGAGCCTTCGAGGTCCCGCTGGCGCTTCGCGCGGGCGAGGTGCTCGCGGGTGGGGCCGCCACCGCCGTCGCCCCAGCCGAAGGGGGTCAGCGACCGCGTACCCCGGCCCTTCTCGCGGTAGTTGCGGGCGGCGTGGGCCAGCTGGGCGCCGCCGAGGTCCGAGTTGTAGGTGTCGACGGGCGGGAAGTGCGTGAAGACGCGGGTGCCGTCGATGCCCTCCCACCAGAAGGTGTGGTGGGGGAACTTGTTGACCTGGGACCAGCAGATCTTCTGCGTCAGGAACCACTTGGAGCCGGAGAGCTTGACGATCTGCGGCATCGCGGCGGTGTAGCCGAAGGAGTCGGGGAGCCAGACGTTGTGGGTCTCGATGCCGAACTCGTCGAGGAAGAACTTCTTGCCGTAGAGGAACTGGCGGGCCATGGCCTCGCCGCCGACCATGTTGGTGTCGGACTCCACCCACATGCCGCCGACCGGCACGAACTGCCCGTCCGCGATCTTCTTCTTGATCCGTTCGAAGAGCTCGGGGCGGTACGTCTTGATCCAGTCGAGCTGCTGCGCCTGCGACATGGCGAAGACGAACTCGGGGTGTTCGTCCATCAGGTTGACCATGTTGGACGAGGTGCGCGAGACCTTGCGCACCGTCTCGCGCAGTGGCCACAGCCACGCGGAGTCGATGTGGGCGTGGCCGACCGCGCTGATCCGGTGCGCGGAGGCGTGGGCGGGGGCGGCGAGCACGCCCGCCAGGCACGTGCGGGCGGCGGCCGCCGTCCCTGCCACGTCGCCGAGGTCCACGGCGTCCAGTGCCGCTTCGACGGCGCGCAGGATCTCGTACCGGCGGGCGTCGGCGGTGTCGAGCTGCGTCATGAGGTCGTGGAGGACTTCGAGGTCCTGGACCAGTTCCCAGACCTCGGTCTCGAAGACGGTGAGGTCCATCCGGGCGAGCCGGTAGAGGGGCTGGTCGCCGCTGGTCAGCCGGTCGCCCTCGGACGTGGCCGAGTGGTCGACCAGGATCGGGTTGGAAGCGGCCTCGACGTACCACTCGACGCGCTCGCCGCCCGCGGCGCGATCGGCGACGCGCACCCAGTCGTTGTACGGGTTGAGCGCCTTGATCTCGCCGCCGTCGGACCGGTGGACCAGCCCCTCGCACTGGAACCCGGGCATCATCCGGTCGAAGCCGAGGTCGAGGACGGCTTCGACCGTACGGCCGGCCCAGTCGGCCGGGACGGTGCCGGTGACCTTGAACCAGGTGGTGCCCCAGGCCGGGCCCCACGTGTCGCCGATCGCGCACGGCTCGTACGCCGCCGCCAGACCCTCGGCCACGGGGACGGGCTCGCCCGGGGCCTCCCAGCGCGCGACGGTCAGCGGGACCGGGCGGGAGTGGACGGCGGGCTTGATGCGCTCCTTGAGGACCCGGCGGAGGCGGTGTTCGGTGATGCTGCGGTCGTCGTGCATGACGGCTGCTCCAGGGGAGGTGTGGTCATTGACGGGCGGCGGCGGACGGATCTGCTCAGGTCTTGACGGCTCCCTCGCCCACGCCTTTGAAGAAGAAACGCTGGAGCGCGAAGAAGAGGAGCATCGTCGGGATGAGCGCGGCCATCGCGCCGGCGGCGATGAGCCGCTGGTCGTTGACGGTGGTGGCGCCGGCCAGGGTCTTCAGGCCGAGTTGCAGGGTGTAGTGCTCGCTGTTGGTCAGGACCAGCAGGGGCCAGAGGAAATCGTCCCAGGCACCCATGAAGCTGGTGATGCAGACGACGGCCAGGGCGCCCTTGGCGGCGGGGAGGAACACCCGGGTGAAGCGGGTCCATTCGCCCGCGCCGTCCAGGACCGCGGCTTCCTCCACCTCCTTGGGTACGGACAGGAAGGCCGCCCGCATGATCATGATGTTCAGGACGGAGACCGCGCCGGGCAGCCAGACACCGATGAGGGTGTCGACCAGGCCCATCTCCCGGACGGTGAGGAACATCGAGATCATCACCGATTCGAAGGGGAACATCAGGGACGCCACCAGGACGGTGAAGACGGCCCTGCGGCCCTTCCAGCCGGCCCGGGAGAGGGCGTACCCGCCCATCGAGGCGAACAGCGTGTTCGAGGTGACGGCGAGGACGGCGACGATCAGGGTGTTGCCCACGTACTGCAGGAGCGGGAAGGACTCGGCGACCCGGACGTAGTTGTCGAGGGTGGGCTGCGAGGGCAGCACACCGTCGTACACGTTCTCCGTACGGCCGCGGATCGAGGTCAGGAACTGCCACACGATCGGGCCCAGCATGACCCCGAGCATCAGGGTCAGGGTGGCGTACCGGCCCGCGGGCCCGGTCCAGCGGCGCCTCAACGCTCGTCCCCCTTCGACAGGCGGCGGCCCAGCAGGCTGAAGACCAGCGTCAGGAGGAACAGCAGGATGGAGATCGCGGAGGCGTAGCCCGTCTCGCCGGAGAAACCGAGGCCGACCTGCCGGATGAGGAAGGGCAGGGTGCGGGCGCCGCCACCGGGACCGCCGCTCTCGCCGCCGAGGATGTATATCTCGGTGAAGACGCGCAGTGCCGAGATGGCGGAGAGGGTGCCGACCAGCAGCATCATCGGCTTCACCTGGGGGACGGTGATGCTGAAGAAGCGGCGGACGGGTCCGGCCCCGTCGAGTGCGGCCGCCTCGTAGAGGGAGGCGGACACGTTCCCGAGGGCCGCCAGGTAGAAGACCATGTAGTAGCCGAGGCCCTTCCATACCGTCACGATCATCGCGGAGACCAGCAGCATGGTGCTGTCGGTCAGGAACGGAACCGGCTCCGAGACGATGCGCAGCTTCAGGAAGACGGTGTTGACGAGGCCGTCGCTGCGCAGGACCCACTGCCAGATCAGGCCGACGACCACGGCGGAGGCGATCACCGGGGTGTAGAAGGCGGAGCGGAAGAACCCGATGCCGGGGACCTTGGTCCGGACGAGGACCGCGAGGGCCAGCGGCAGGAAGACCAGGCAGGGCACGACGACCACGAGGTACAGGACGCTGTTGCCGGTCGCGACCCAGAAGTCGGGGTCGGCGACGGCGCGGGTGTAGTTGTCGAAGCCGGTGAAGGCGCCGCCGCGCAGGATCCGGGAGTCGGTGAGGGAGAGGATGACGGTGTTGACGAACGGCCAGAGGCTGAACAGCGACACCATCACCAGGCCGGGGGCGAGGAACAGGTAGGGGGTCCACCACGCGCGGTGGGGCAGTCCGGTGTCCGTCTCCATGGCCGCCTTGGCCTTCCGCAGCTGCCTGCGGTTCGGGCTCCCGGAACGGGTCGGGCTCCCGGTGCCGCTCCGGCTCCCGTCCGCGCTCACGCCCACGCTCCCGTCCGCGCTCACGCTCGCGCTGGTCGCGCTGGTCGCGCCGGTCACTTGCGGGCCGCGTCGGCGAGCAGCTTGTTGGCCTCCTCCTGGGCCTTTTTCACCGCCGTGCGGGCGTCCTGTTCCCCCTTGATCGCCTTCTGCACCTCGCGTACGACGGCGTCGCCCACCTGGTTGGTCCACTCGACGGGGGTGTTGGCGTCGAGTTCGGCCGTCTTCAGCTGCTCGGCGCCGACAGCGCGGGCGAGGGTCTCCGCGTCCTTGCCGTCGCCCCTGTCCGCGAAGTACGGGTCGGCGAGGCCGCGGGCGTTCGACGGGTAGATGGTGGCCTTCTTGGAGAACTCCACCTGGTTGGGGCCGTTGGTCACCCACTTGGCGAACTCGGTCGCCGCGTCGAGGTGCTTGGTGTCCTTCTTGATGCCGAGGCACTGGGCGTAGATGCCTATGTGGCCGAGCTTGCCGGTGACGGCGCCGGCGACCTGGGTGCCCGCGTAGACCTGGGGCGCGTTCTGCTTGATGTCCTTGACGAAGCCAGGGGAGCCGGGGCCGAAGACGAGCTTTCCGCCGCCGTAGAGCTGGTTGATGTCGTCTGCCTTGAGGAGGGACTCCTTGGGCATGGCGCCCTTGGCGTACAGGTCCTTCATCCGCTCCACCCACGCGACGGCGGTGTCGGTGTCGAAGGTGAACCGTTCCCGTTTCCCGTCGAGGAGGGGGACGCCCATCTTCTGCCAGTCGCCGGGCAGCCGGCCCTTGGGATCGGCCATGAAGGCGGAGTACCGCCCGCCGGACGAGGCGGCGATCTTCTCGGCGTAGTCGAAGAACTGCTCCACGCTGGTGGGCGGCTTGGCCGGGTCCAGGCCGGCCTTCTCGAAGAGCTCCCTGTTGTACGTGAGGATCTCCGGGGTCACGTACCAGGGGTACGCGTACACGCCGTCGCCCTTGCCCGGGAGTCTGAACTGCTCCCAGGCGCCCGGGACGTACTCGCCGGCCACCGCACCGTCGAGCTTGGCGACGTCGGCGAGCATGCCCCGGTCGCCGAGGAGCTGGAAGGAGTCGGTGGAGAGGTTGACCACGTCCGGGAGGACCCCTGCCTGGGCGTCGGCGACGAGCTTCTCGTTGTAGCCGTCGCCCGGGACGTCCTCCCATCTGACCTTGACCTCGGGGTACTTCTTCTCGAAGCCGTCGATCACGCCCTGCACGTACGCGGTGAAGGTGGGCTTCAACTGGAGTGTGCGGAAGGTGATCTCACCGGCCACCCGGCCCGTCTTCGCGGCCTCCTCGACCTCCCCCGAGCCGCCGCTCATGCCGCACGCGGCGGTCGAGAAGAGGATGCCTGCCGCCAGCGCGGCAACGGCGATACGGGTCGGGTTCGCAACGTTCATCGTCGCCGCCTTCGCAGAAGTCCGGCCTCATTGCCGGAGGCGGTGCCCACGGTCGTCCGAAACCAAGACCTCGTCAATGAGGCAGAGGTCCAATTGGCCGGTGACACCCGTGTACCTCATGGCATGACAAGGCCTCCGCACACTGGAGAGAGCATCAGAACAACCACCCCGACCTGCACTGATGCGCTTTAGTTCCAAGGCATTTGACGAGGGTATCGATTCGATAACGAAGCTGGCGCTCCGTCATGATGTGACTCTTTACCGACGGTTCGCGAGGCGCGGCACTAATGCGCTTTACCTCGCGCGCCGCTAAACCCCTACTTCATCGGGTACTCGGTCTTCTCCGCGAGCTTGCCGTCCTTGAAGCAGAAGCGGAGCACGGTCTCCTTGCCGTTCTTGGGAGCGCCGCTGGATACGTACCAGGAGCAGGTGCTGCCCTCGGGCTCGGCCGGGCCGCCCTCCTTGAGGGCGCTCTTGACGAAGGAGTCGCCCGACGGGAGCTTGGCGCGGACCTCGCCCTCCGCGTCGCCGGTCTTCACCGCCTCGTAGACCTCGGGGTCGACCAGGGTCTTGTCGGCCATGTCGAGGACCTTCCCCATCCCGAAGACCGCCGCCACGGCCAGGCCGGTGCCCAGCACCAGCGCCACCCCGCAGCCGATCAGACAACCCTTGCGCTGTGCCACGCCCGTTCCTCCGTGTCGAGTCGTACCGTGTCCGGCGGTGTTCGCCGGACACTCCGACCTTCGCAAGGGGCGCGGGCCGCGGGCTGTCCTCCAAAGTCGTCGGCCGGCGCGACGATCGTCGCTCAGATCCCGGGGGCCACGAGGTCCGCGGGGTCGGTGTTGGCCCCGCAGAGGATGACGGCGACCCGCTCGCCCAGCGGCCGGGACGCGCCCCGCAGCGCCGCCAGCGCGGTGGCGGCGCCCGCCTCGACCACGATCCGGTGTTCCTCCCAGAGCGCGCGCCGGGCGGCCGTGATCGCCTCGTCCGGGACGAGCACCGACCGCACGGTCTCGTCCCGTGCGGCGGCCAGCGCATCGGCGGAGACCCGGGTGGCTCCGAGGGAGTCGGCGGCCACGGAGTCCACGGCGACGTCCACGGGGCGGCCGGCCGCCAGGGCCGCGTTCAGGGCCCGGCAGTTCTCCGGCTCGGAGGCGACCACCCGTACGCCGTGTTCGCGGGCGGCGGTGGCGACGCCGGCGAACAGTCCCCCGCCGCCGACGGCCACGACCACGGTGTCCAGCCCGGGCAGGGCGGCCCGGATCTCGTCGAGCAGGGTGCCGGCGCCCGCCGCGATGAGCGGATGGTCGTAGGCGTGACTGCTCAGGGCACCGCTCGCGGCGGCGAACTCCTCGCAGGCGGCCAGCGCTTCGGCGTACCGGTCCCCGACGAGCCGTACCTCCGCGCCGTACCCGCGCAGCCGGTCCACCTTCACCCGGGGGGCGCTGGCGGGCAGGAACACGGTCGCGGGCACGGACTGGGCACGGGCCGCCCAGGCGCAGGCGAGTCCCGCGTTGCCACCGGAGGCGATGGTGACGCCGGCGGCCGGGAGGGTGCCGGCCTCGCGGTGGGCGGCGAGGAAGTTGCGCGCGCCGCGGGCCTTGAAGGAGCCGGTGTGCTGGAGGTGTTCCAGTGCGTACCAGACGCCCTCGGCCGCCGGGGCCACGGCGACGGGCCGTACCGCTCCGGCGATCCGGTCGGCGGCGGCGCGCACGGCGGCGTAGTCGAGCTGCTGTTCCGGTTGCATGGTCTGTCTCCCCGTTCAGGCGGCGGGCGTGGCGGGCCGGGCGGCCTCGATCAACTGGCGCAGGGCGCCGTAGTACACCTCGTGGTCCGTCAGCGGTGGCAGTACCTCGGCCAGGGCGCCCGTGAGCACCGGGAACTCGGCCGGATCCAGCGCGGCCAGGGCCGCCCGGGAGGCGGCGGTGGCCCCGGCGGCGTCCCGGTGGTCCACGAAGGCCGCGCTGCCCAGCGTGAGCAGGTACATGCGGCGGTAGACGGTCATCGCCTCCGCGGCGGTCATCCCGGCGGCCACGCTGTCGGCGAGCGCGGGCTCCACGAGCCGGGCCAGCAGCTGCCGCCCGAGCCAGGGGCGGCCACCGCGCAGGACCAGCAGTCCGGGGTGGGCGGTGAGCAGCCGGTACAGCGCGCCGAACCGCTGCTCGGCGGCGTCCGCCCAGTCCGTTCCGGCGGGGACGTCGGGCAGCTGCGCGGCCAGGTGCTCGGTACAGAGGTCCAGCAGCCCGGCGAGGTCGGCGCAGCGGCGCTGGACGGTGGCGTGGGAGACGTCGAGCCGGTCGGCGAGGGCCCGGAAGCTCAGGGCCGCGGGCCCTTCCTCGTCAAGGATGCGCAAGGCGGCGACGGCGATCGTCTCGGGCGTGGCCCGGTCCAGGGCGGCTGATCTCCTCGGCATGAGATACACCGTAACATACGCCGTATCACGCCTTCGGCGCGCACCGACTGCGGCCATATTGCTGGTCATTGGCGGATAATCATCGACTTGTGTTGACAGTCGGTAGTCGCATCGCTGCACTGGGCGCACGACTGCCCCACGTCCACGTCAAGGAGACTCCGTGCCGCTTCGCCTGCGTGCCTCGCTCCCCTGTCTGACCGCGGCCGCCCTGTTCGCCCTGGCGCTCTCCCCCGCCCCGGCGGGGGCCGAGCCCACCGCGACCTCGGACACCCCGCTCGCGCTCACCCCGCCCATGGGCTGGAACAACTGGGCGCACTACATGTGCGACATCGACGAGGCCAAGGTCGTCGCGAACGCCGACGCCCTCGTGTCCACCGGCCTCGCCGCCAAGGGCTACGACACGGTGACCGTCGACGACTGCTGGATGACCAGGAGCCGCGACGCGCAAGGGGCGCTGGTCGTCGACACGAAGAAGTTCCCGCACGGCATGGCCTGGCTCGGCGACTACCTGCACGCCAAGGGCCTGAAGTTCGGCATCTACGAGGACGCCGGCTCCCTCACCTGCGAGAAGTACCCCGGAAGCGGCGCCCCGCAGGGCGGCGGCGAGGACCACTACGCGCAGGACGCCCGGCAGTTCGCCTCCTGGAACGTCGACTACGTCAAGATGGACGGCTGCAACCTGTGGGTTCCGGAGGGCAGGACGAAGGAGCAGGCTTACCGGGACGCGTACAACGCCGTGGCCTCGGCCCTGCGCGCGAGCGGCCGGGACATGGTGCTGTCCGCCTCCGCGCCCGCCTACTTCCAGCAGGGTGAATGGGGCGGCTCCGACTGGCACAAGGTCCTCGACTGGGTCGGCGAGACCGGCCAGCTGTGGCGCGAGGGCCGCGACATCCAGGTCTACAAGCCCGCCGCCCCCGCCACCTCCCGGTGGAGTTCCGTCATGGGCAACTACGGCTACAACCGCTGGCTGGGCCGGTACGCGGGCCCCGGCAACTGGAACGACCCCGACTTCCTGATCGCGGGCGCGCCCGGGCTCACCGCGGCCGAGAGCCGCAGCCAGGTCGCCCTCTGGGCCATGATGGCGGCGCCGTTCATCCTGTCCTCCGAGGTCTCGAAGCTGACCCCGGAGGGGGTCGCGGCCCTCGGGAACACCCGGATGATCGAGCTGGACCAGGACCCCATGGGCCGGCAGGGGGCCGTGGTCTCCTCCAACGCCACCTTCGAGATCCTGGTGCGGCCGCTCGCGAACGGTGACCGCGCGGTGGCCGTGCTCAACCGCTCGGGCAGCACCCGGGACATCAACGTGCCGCTGGACGAGATCGGGCTGCCGTCCTGCACGGCCGACGCGCGGGACCTGTGGAGCGGGGAACGCCGGGTGGTCTCCGAGACGTTGACCGGGAAGCTGGCCGGTCACGATACGGCCGTCTGGCGGCTCACCCCGCGCGGCTGCGGCCAGGCCGTACCGACCGGACAGATCGTCGGTAACGGCGCCAAGTGCGCCGACGGGGCCAACACCACGGGTGTCGGCGCGGTCGTCATGGGGACGTGCACCGGAGCCCCCGACCAGCGGTGGACCCTGGGCGGGGACGCGAGCCTGCGGCTGGCCGGCGAGTGCCTGTCGGCCGGCGAGGACGGCCTGGTGGAGCTGGCGGACTGCGCGTCCGCGGAGGCAGAGCAGCCGGGCCAGGGCTGGGCGCACCGCCGCGGCGGGGCCGTCGTGGAGAAGGCGAGCGGACTGTGCCTGACGGCCCCGGCCGCGGCCGCAACCCCGGACGCCCCGGCCGAGCGGCTGCGGCTGACCCCCTGCGGCGACCACCGGGTCGACCAGGCCTGGGCCCTGCCGGCCTGACGGCGCCCGGATGACGAACCCGAACCCGACGCCGAACCGGACGCCGATGCCCATGCCTTTGCCCTTGCCCGAGCCACTGCCGGCGCCCGCTCCGGCGCGCCTCCCGACGCCCCTGTCACAGCCCCAGCCCCTACCCCTGCCGGCACCGGCATCCGCACCGGCACCACGAAGCGAACTCCTGCCGGTGCCCCCGTCCGAGCCCACGCCCGTGGCCGAACCGGTGCGACCGCCGGATTCGTCGCCCGTGCCGTCGCAGTCGCCGGACCCCGTGCCGGGCCCCGTGCCCGTGCCGGAGGCACGGCGGGTGCGGCGAGTGCGGCGAGTGCGGCTGGGCCGACGGCTGCCGGTCCCCCGCCCCGCCGTCCTCGCCGCCCTCCCCGCGGCGATGGTCGCCCTGCTCTGCGCGGCGCCCGCGCCCGGAGCGACCGCGCCGGGCGCGGCATCGCCCGCACAGGCCGGCGTACGGACCGATGCGCGGACCGGTGCGCGGGAAGGCGTGCGGGAAGGCGCGCACGCGGTCGGACCCGGAAAGGCCGGGCGGCCCGTACGCCTCCCCGCACCCGGCGCCGTACAGCCGGGGGCTCCGCGCCCCAGGACCTTCGACGTGGCGCCCGCGCGGGCCGCCCTCGCGCGGCTGCTGCCGCGCCACGCCGGGCAGTTCACCCTCGTGCCCGACACCGCGGCCGCCGCCGACACCTTCACCGTCTCCGGCACCCCGGGCGCGGTCACCGTGCGCGGCAGCACCGGCGCCACCCTGCTCACCGGTGTGGGCTGGTACCTCCAGCACGTCGCCGGGGCCGACATCGGCTGGCCCGGCGACAGCATCGGCATGCTGCCCGCCGAGCTGCCGGGTGTCCCGGCGCCGGTGACCCGCAGCGCGCTCGTACCGCACCGGTACGCGCTCAACGACACGGACGACGGCTATTCGGGCCCGTACCGCTCCTTCGAGGAGCATCAGCGGCAGATCGACCTGCTCGCCCTGCACGGCGTCAACGAGGTGTTCGTCCAGGTCGGCGCCGAGTACCCGTACTACCGGGCGCTGCAGGACTTCGGCTACTCCGCCGAGGAGCTGCGCAGGTTCATCCCCGGCCCCGGCCACCAAAGCTGGTGGCTGCTGCAGAACCTGAGCGGCTTCGGCGGCCCGGTCTCGGAGCGGCTGATGCGCGAGCGCGCCGAGCTGGGCGGCCGGCTCGCGGACCAGTTGCGCGGGCTCGGCATGACCCCGGTGCTGCCCGGCTACTTCGGTACCGTGCCGCCGGAGTTCGCCGCCCGCAACCCGGACGCGGCCACCGTGCCGCAGGGCGACTGGGCGGGCTTCGACCGGCCGGACTGGCTGGACCCGGCCTCACCGGCGTTCGGGAAGCTGGCCGCCGCGTACTACGCCGAGCAGCGCGCGGTGTTCGGGGACAGCACGATGTACCGGATGAGCCCGCTGCACGAGGGCGGCCAGACCGGCTCGGTGGACGTGAAATCCGCCGCGGGGGCCATCCAGGCCGCTCTGCACGCCGCCCATCCGGGCGCGCTGTGGGCCGTGCTGGGCTGGCAGGACGACCCGACCCCGGAGCTCCTGTCGGGGGTGGACACCTCGAAGCTGCTGATCCTGGACGGGCTGTCGGACCGGTACAACCGGCTGGACCGCGAGACCCGCTGGGGCGGCGCCCCGTACGCGATGGGGACCATCTTCAACTTCGGCGGGCACACCACGGTCGGGGCGAACACGTCGGTGTGGATCGAGCGCTTCGGCCCCTGGCGCGCCAAGAGCAACAGCGCGCTGAGCGGGATCGCCTACCTGCCGGAGGCCACCGGTACCAATCCGGCGGCCTTCGACCTCTTCACCGACCTGGCCTGGGAGCCGGGTCCGATCGACCAGCGCCGGTGGTTCGCCGACTTCGCGGCCCGCCGCTACGGCCGGCCGGACGCCGAGGCCGCGGCGGCGTGGGAGGAGCTGCGCAAGGGGCCGTACAGCACCTCGTCGGGGCTGTGGTCGGAGTCTCAGGACAGCCTGTTCACCGCCCGGCCGAGCCTGACCGCGGCGGGGGCGGCGTACTGGAGCCCCAAGTCCATGCGCTACCCGCCCGGTTCGGCCCGCCGGGCCCTGGACCACCTGCTCAAGGTGGACCCACGGCTGCGCGCCTCCAGCGCCTACCGCTTCGACCTGGTGGACACCGCCCGGCAGGCGCTCGCCAACCACTCGCGGGTGCTGCTGCCGAAGATCAAGGCGGCGTACGAGGCCGGAAACCTGACACTCTTCCGCGAGCTGACCGCCGAATGGCGGGACGCAGAAGGGAAGTTGGACGCCATCACCGGTTCCGACCCGAACTTCCTGCTGGGCCGCTGGCTCGACCGGGCCCGCGCGGCGGGCGCCGACCGGGCCGAGCAGGACCGGTACGAGTACGACGCCCGCTCGGTCCTCAGCGTGTGGGGGCCGCGCGGCACCAGCGAGGGCGGGTTCCTGCACGACTACGCGAACCGTGAATGGAGCGGCCTGATCTCGGAGTTGTACGCCCGCAGGTGGGACGCGTACTTCGATTCTCTGGAGGAGGCGCTGGTCGGCCGGGCCACACCGCGCGAGATCGACTGGCACGCCTTCGAGGAGGAATGGGCCCGACGGACCACCCGGCATCCGGTCCGGCCGACCGGGGACCCGTACGCCCTGGCCGCCGGGATCGCCGCGTCCCTCCCGGCGGCGACGGCGGTGGCCGGGGCGACAACGCATTGATGTCACCGCCGAGCGGGGTGATGATCGCCTTATCGGGTGATCATCACCCGGCCGGGGGAAAGCCGTTCCCCGTTCGAGGGAGCGGACACCGGGCCCTCCGCCGCGTGGGGCCGACTTGGAAAAGATCTGGGCATGTCCGAGACCGAACAGGAGCAAGCCCCGGCCGTACTGGTCGCCGAGGGGGTGGTGGAGCTCCGCAAGCGCCGGGCCATGCCCGATCACGGCTGGGGCGAAGACATCCCGGACGACCGCTCCGTGGACGACGGCACGGTGCCGCTCGCCCGGGCGGCCGGCGCGCGCGGCCCGGCCGCGGGCGCCGCCGCCGGGGGCTGACCTACCGTGGGCTTGTCGGCAGAAGAACGGAACGGTGAACCCGCATGGACCGTGCGAAGGCAGACCCGGGGCGCCGGCGGCTCCTCTTCTTCGGAGCGGTCAGCGGGGTGGTGGCCGCCGCCGCGGGGCTGGCCCTGGCCGAGCTGGCCGCAGCCGTCGTCCGGCCCGAGTCCTCCCCGGTCACGGCGGTCGGGGCGGCCGTGGTCGACCGCACGCCCGCGGCCCTCAAGGAGTGGGCGATCCAGCAGTTCGGCACCGCCGACAAGCTGGTGCTGACGCTCGGCATCGTCGCCGTCCTGGGCGTGGTCGCCGTCGCGGCCGGGATGCTCGCCGTCCGTCATCTCGTCGCCGGGATGGCCGTCGCCGCCTGCTTCGGGTTGCTGGGGGCGGCGGCCGCGCTCAGCCGCCCGGCGGCGTCCTGGCGGGACGCGCTGCCGTCGCTCGTGGCCGGGGCGACCGCGGCCGGGGTGCTGTACCTGCTCGTCACGGCGGTGAGACGGGCCCGGCCGGCCGGGGCTCCGTCCGGCGGCGCCCGGTCGATGGACCGCCGCGGCTTCGGCCGGCTGGTCGCCGCCATCCTCGCGGTTTCTGCCGTGGCCGGATTCGCCGGGCGGCGCCTCGGTGCCCACGGCTCCGCCGGAGCGACGGCCTCCCGGGCCCGCTTCCGCCTCCCGCGGCCCGCCGTGCCCGCGCCGCCGGTGCCCCCCGGAGCGGATCTCGGGGTGCCCGGAGTCGGCCCCTTCGTCACCCCCAACCGGGACTTCTACCGTGTGGACACCGCCCTGGTGGTACCGCGCGTGGACGCGGACACCTGGCGGCTGCGCATCCACGGGGAAGGGGTGAGCAGGCCGCTCACCCTCGATCTTCGGGAGCTGCTCGCCCGCCCCCTGGTCGAGCACGACATCACCCTCTGCTGCGTGTCCAACGAGGTCGGCGGCCCTTACGCGGGCAACGCCCGCTGGCTCGGCGTCCGTCTCGCGGACCTGCTCCGCGAGGCCGGGGTCCGGCCGCCGTCCCAGGGCGGTCCGGCCGACCAGCTGGTGTCGCGCTCGGTGGACGGCATGACGCTGGGCACGCCCGTCGAGACCGTCATGGACGGCCGGGACGCCTTGCTGGCCGTCGGGATGAACGGTGAACCGCTGCCCTTCGCGCACGGCTTCCCGGTCCGGATGCTCGTACCGGGCCTGTACGGGTACGTCTCCGCCTGCAAATGGCTGAGCGAGCTGCGCCTGACCACCTTCGCCGCGTACGACGCGTACTGGGTGCGCCGGTCCTGGGCGGCGATGGGGCCGGTCAAGACGCAGTCGCGGATCGACACCCCGCGCCCGTCCACGACGCTCGTGCCGGGCCCGGTGCCGGTCGCGGGGGTGGCATGGGCACAGCACCGCGGAATCACGCGGGTCGAGGTACGGGTGGACGGCGGCCCGTGGCAGGAGGCGCGGCTGGGGGCCTCGGACGGCGACGACACTTGGCGCCAGTGGGTATGGCCGTGGCAGGCGACGGCCGGCCGGCACACCCTGGAGGTCCGCGCAACGGACCGTACCGGCGTTCCCCAGACGGGGGAACGCGCCGGGACCCTGCCCGACGGGGCGACCGGCTGGCACACGGTGACGGTCCGCGTCGGGCCGGGTGGGTGAGCCGTGGCGCTGACCGGTGCGCCGTTCCCCTGGATCTCGACGAGGGGCCGACCCACAGAGGCATTCCGTCAGGAGTCCTAGGGCTCCACCAGGCGGACCGGCAGCGACTGCACGTTGTTGCTGATGAAGCTGCGCTGGTACGGGAGTTCGCCCTCGGGGACCGCGAGATGGAGGTCGGGGAAGCGGGTGAAGAGGCGCTCCAGTGCGACCGTGGCCTCCAGCCGGGCGAGCGGGGCGCCCATGCAGTAGTGGGCGCCGTGACCGAAGGAGAGGCTGCGGGCGGCCGTGGGGCGGGTGATGTCGAAGCGGTCGGCGTCCGGGCCGTGGAAGGCCTCGTCGCGGCCGGCCGCGGTGTATCCGGCGAGCACCGGGGTGCCCTTCGGGATCACGGTGCCGTCGAGGGTCAGGTCGCGCGTGGGGTAGCGGAAGGGGAACCAGCTGACCGGGCCGTCCCAGCGCAGGGTCTCGTCCACCACGTCCGACCAGGTCGCCTTGCCGTCCAGGACGAGGGCGAGCTGGTCGCGGTGGGCGCACAGGGCGCGGACGGCGTTGGTGACGAGGTTGAGGGTGGTCTCGTGGCCCGCGACGAGCATCAGCCTCATGGTGCCGATGAGTTCGGCCTCGCTGAGCCGGTCGCCGTCGTCCTCGCGCGCGGCGATCAGGGCGCTGGTGAGGTCCTCGCCCGGGGTCTCCCGCCGGACGGCCGCGATGGTGCCGATCAGGGCGACGAGTTCCTGGAGGGCGGCCATCTTCTCGGCAGGGGTGACGTCGGTGGCGATGATGACCGTGTTGGTCAGGTGGTGCAGTCTGCCCCGGTGCTCGGGGTCCACGCCGAGCAGCTCGCAGATGACGTTCATAGGGAGCGGGAGCGCGAAGTGCGCGTACAGGTCGGCGACCCCGTCGGGGGCCTCGGCAGCCGCCCGCCCGAGGTCGTCGAGGAGTTCTGCGGTCAGCTCCTCGACGCGCGGCCGCAGCCGTTCGACCTGGCGGGCCGTGAAGGCCTTGCCGACCAGCGAGCGCAGGCGCCGGTGGTCGGCGTCGTCGGCGGTGTGCATGCCCTGGGCGTTGGCGAAGACCCGCAGCGGCCAGTCCGGGGGGATCGTGCCGTCGTGCAGGGACGGGAAGTGCCGTGCGTCCTTGGCCACGTCGGGGTGGGCGAGGAACTCCTTCAACGCGTCGTGCCCGAGAACGACCGCGCCGGGCACTCCTCCGGGCAGGACGACCTCCGCCACGGCGCCCCGGGCACGCAGCCGGGCGTTGAGGGCGTGCGGACAGCCGCCGAGGGGGTCGATCACGTGCGGGGTGTCCGAGGCGTGCGGGGCGGGTGAAGTGTGGGACGACAAGCCGGATCTCCTGACCTGAGGAACGGGACTCGGCCAACAGTGCGACGTGCGGGGCGGGTTGTACAAGTCCGCCCCGCCCCGTCTCAGAACCAGTTGACGGTCAGCGCGAAGGCCGTACCGGCGGTGGCCCCGGTGGAGTCGGTGGCGGTGGCGGTGACCTGGACCGTGCCGCTGCCCCAGGGCTTTCCGGTGACCCGTCCGGTGGCGCTGTCGAGGGTCAGGCCCCACGGCAGTCCGGTGGCCGCGTACCGGACGGGGGGCTTGCCGCCGGTGGTGGTGAGCTGGACGGTGCAGGACTGGTTGAACTTGCAGGTCTGGGGGCCGGGGTTGGCGAGCTTCAGATCCCCTGGTGTGGGAGTGGGGGTCGGCGTGGGTGTCGGCGTGGGAGTGGGGGTCGGCGTGGGAGTGGGCGTCGGCGTGGGAGTGGGCGTGGGAGTGGGCGTCGGCGTCGGGGTGCTGCCGCAGCCCGGGGCGGCCTCCGGCGGCAGCGGTACCCGCCAGATCTGGGTGTCGTTCTCCGACCCGACGAGCAGGCTCGCACAGTCGGCGTACGTCACCGTCTCGCCCTGCGACTGGGCGGGCAGCGCGACGTCCGCGAGCTTGAGCCCCGAGGTGTCGTACACGGAGGCCGTGTTGGCGCCGAGCGGCCCGCCGCTGCGGAGCGTGTACGAGGCTCCCGTCGGCGAGAACGCCCCGTCGGTGGCGAACACCGGGCCCGGCCGGACCGCCGTGAGGGTGTTGACCTGTCCGGTCACCGGTGGCAGCGGCGCCTGGTACAGCTGACCGGTCGCGCCGATGACTTTGCTCGCGATGTAGAGCCGTCCGGTGACGGGGTCGGCGAGCAGGGACTCGGCGTCGTGCCTGCCGTCGGCGTAGGTGAACCGGTAGGTGCCCGGCGTCACCGTGGCGTTGGTGAGCTGCGCGGGTTCGGCGAAGCCGTGCACGGTGATCTCCGCGCGGCCGCTGAAGTTGTCCCCGATGTCGCCGACCAGGATCGTGGGACCGCCCGCGGCGTCCTTGCCGATCGCCAGTCCCTCCCAGTCGGTGTTGCCGACGCCGGAGACGGTGAACGTGGCCGCGAGCCGGCCGGTGGCGGTGGTGCAGTCGATCGCGAAGACCTGGTTGGTGTTTCCGCTGTCGTTGACGGCGTAGAAGACGCCCGGGTGGCGGCGGCTCATGGCGAGGCCGCTGAGTTCGGCCAGGCCGCCGGGGAGGGTGCACTTCTTCTCCGGCACCAGGGAGCCGGCGGCCGAGGGGGCCCGAACGACCGAGGGGGCGGGCGTGGCCGCCGAGGGCGTGACCGAGGCGGCGGGCGAGGCGGTGGCGGTGGCGGTGGCGGTGGCCATCCAGGCCACCGCGGGCAGGAGCGTGGCGAGGGCCGCGGTCGCGAGTGCGGCGGCCCGTGGGGGTGTCAGGAGTCGGGACATGCCCACCATGTGATGGCACGTCAGTCTGTGGTACCAGACCCCCTCCCCTCCCGTTCGAGCATCGTTCAATGCCGAGTCGGCATGACCGGTCAGCGCACCGGTTCCCGTACGGGCGCGGTCCGACCCGCGTGCGCGATGAACGCGCGGGCCGCGCGGCTCAGCGGCCGCCGTGCGTGCGCGATGCCCACCGGGCGCAGCAGGGGCGGCGTGAAGGAGCGGATCTCCGCCCTGCTGCCGAAGGCCCTCGACACCACGTCGCGGTACCAGATGAGCGAGCCGCGGCCGTCGGTCACGCCGGTGACCCAGGCCAGGCGCTCGTCGACCTCCAGGGAGGGCACGGGCCGCACTCCCAGACAGCTGAACATGGCCTCCATCTCGGTGCGCCGGCCGGTTCCGGGGGTGGGCAGCACCATCGGCAGTCCGTCGAGCATGCGGAACGGCAGCGGGTGGGGCAGCCGGGAGCCGATCGGCGAGATCAGCACCACCTCGCGCTCCTGGATGTGGTGGGTGGAGAGCTCCTTGTCGACGGGCAGGTCGACGAGCGCCAACTCGGAGCGTCCGTACTTGAGTTCCTGGACCAGCGCCTCCCGGCTGTCGTGCTGCTGGATCCTGACGTCCACGCCGGGATGCTTCTCGGTGAAGGCCGCGACCAGGTCGGTGGCCAGGTCGAGGGCGAGGGTGGGCGTGGTGACGAGGGTGAGGACGGCCCGGGTGTCCTTGCCGTGGGGGGTCCCGATGTCGTCGATGGCCTCCACCGCGTTGAGTACGGTGCGGGCCAGCCGGACGACCCGGGCTCCCTCCGGTGTGAGATCCACCCCCCTTCCCCGGCGTGCGAGAAGTTCGACGCCGAGGTCGCGCTCCATGGCCTGGACGGCCCGGGACAGCGCGGACTGGGCGACGAAGACGGCGGCGGCCGCTCCGGTGATGGAGCGGCAGTCGGCGACGGCGACGAGGTAGCGGAGTTGCGCGAGCGTGGGGGTCATGACCGGACGGTATCCGCGCGAGGTTGTACCCGTAAGGGCCACCGGGTGAACAACTGCCCGACCTGAAAGGGGTGTTCATGCCGGGTCGGCGGAAAGACATGCCGGTGCGGCATGAACCCGCTGCGTGTCGTACACCGGCCCGCGTGCCGGGGTCGGCCCGCCCGGCGGGAATCACCGCAGGCCACCGGTGTGGGGAGCGCGTTCAGCGGGTCGTGCAGGGGCGCGTTCCGATGGGGCCGAGCGCGCCGCGGGTGCGAAACGAAGGACTCCGCATGCCTGTTGACAGTGCACGGCTGCCCCCGCACGATGCATCCCGGTGTCGGGCCGTTTGACCACTGTTCAAGCCCGCCGCACCGGAGGTGGACCCCGCCGCCGGTGCGGAACGCCGTGAGCCCGCAGCAGACTCACCACCCGTACCGCGGGGCCCCCTCGCCCGCCGCACTCCCCCGGTTCTTCCGCCCTGTACTGCGCCATGCCACACAGCACTGGAAGAGGAGCGCCCGTGACCCCCCAGCCCCCGCAGTCCGCCGCCACCCGCGACCTGGTCGTCGTGGTGAGCCCGTTCGAGGAGCCCCACCCACGGATCGTGACCGCCGCCGAGCGCGCCGGGGCCCTCGGGCTGCTCGACCTCGGCCGGGACCCGGACGCCGCCCGGCACGCCTTCGCGGAACTGGCCCGCCGGCTCGGCGGCGACCGTCGCTACGGGGTCCGGGTGCCCGCGGGCTGTCCGCTCGGGCCCGAGGAGCTGCCGGCCGCGGTGGACACCGTACTGCTCGCGGACCCCGCGTTCCATACCCCGGAGCGGGTGGCCGGCTGGGCGGCCGCCGCCGGCCGGCCCCGGGTGTGGGCGGAGGTCACCAGCCCGGCGGAGGCTGCGGGCGCCGTGGCCGCGGGGGCCGCCGCACTCGTGGCCAAGGGCCACGAGGCCGGGGGCCGGGTGGGCACGGCCACCACCTTCGTGCTGCTCCAGCGGCTGCTGGCGGACCCCGCGGCCGGGGTGCCCGTACTGGCCCAGGGCGGGATCGGGCCGCATACGGCGGCCGCGGCCGTCGCCGGCGGGGCCGCCGGGGTCCTGCTCGACGTACAGCTCGCCCTGACGGCCGAGGGCGAGCCGGGGCTGCCCGCCGAAGTGGCGCAGGCGCTGCGGGCGATGGACGGCTCCGAGACCCGGCTGGCCGACGGGCACCGGGTGTTCGCCCGTCCGGACCTCATCCCGCCCGAGGGACCGGTGCCCGCCCTGCTGGGTGCCCGGGACCTGCGGACGCAGCTGCTGCCCGTCGGACAGGACGGAGCCTCGGCCTCCCGGCTGGCCGCGCGCCACCGGACCACGGGCGGGGTGCTCCAGGCCGTACGGGCGGCCGTCACCGGGCATCTGGCGGCCGCCGTACGGGCCCGGCCCCTCGGGCCGGCGCCGGGGCAGCCCCTGCCCGTCGCCCAGGGCCCCATGACCCGGGTCAGCGACCAGGCGGCCTTCGCCGAGGCGGTGGCCGCGGCCGGCGGGGTGCCGTACCTGGCGCTCGCGGTGATGGAGGGCCCGGACGTACGCCGGCTCCTGGCCGAGAGCACCGAGCGGCTCGGGGAACGCCCCTGGGGGGTGGGACTGCTCGGCTTCGCCCCGGCCGCACTGCGGCGGGAGCAACTGGCGGCCGTGGCCGAGGCCCGTCCGCCGTACGCGATCATCGCCGGGGGCACCCCGGCGCAGGCCGCCCCCCTGGAGGCGGCCGGGATCCGGACCCACTTGCACGTGCCCTCGCCGGGGCTGCTGGAGCGGTATCTCGCCGAGGGGGCACGCCGGTTCGTGTTCGAGGGGCTGGAGTGCGGCGGGCACGTCGGGCCGCGCGCCTCGTTCCCGCTGTGGGAGGAGCAGATCGACCGGCTGCTGTCCTGCCCCGAACCGGAGGCCCTCGACGTGCTGTTCGCGGGCGGGATCCACGACGAGCGCTCCGCCGCCATGGCGGTGGCGGCGGCCGCCCCGCTGGCCGAGCTGGGCGCGCGGATCGGGGTGCTGATGGGCACCGCCTACCTGTTCACCGAGGAGGCCGTGGCGGCGGGCGCGGTCCTGCCCGTGTTCCAGCGGGCGGCCGTGGAGTGCGCGGACACCGTACTGCTGCACACCGCGCCCGGCCACGCCACCCGCTGCGCGCCCACTCCGTACGCCGAAACCTTCGAAGCGGCGCGGCGACGGCTCACGGAAAGCGGCGCCGAGCCGCGCGAGACGTGGGAGGAGCTGGAACGGCTCAACCTGGGCCGGCTGCGGATCGCCAGCAAGGGCCTGCGGCGGGCCGCCGACGGCTCCGTCCTGGAACCGGTGAAGGCGGAACAGCAGTACGCCGAGGGACTGTTCATGCTCGGGCAGGCCGCCACCCTGCGCACGGAGACCACCACGGTCGCCGCACTGCACGCGCAGGTCACCGACGGGGCCACCGCGCTGCTGGAACGCAGGGCCCGGGACTTCGCCGACCCGGCGGAGTCACCGGCGGGCGATCCGCTCGACATCGCCATCGTCGGAATGGCCTGTGCCTACCCCGGCGCACCCGACCTCGCCGCCTACTGGGCGCGGATCCTGTCCGGCGCGGACGCGGTGACCGAGGTGCCGGCCGAGCGCTGGGACCCCGAGCTCTACTACGACCCCGACCCGGCCCGGGCCGGCGAGCGCACTCCCTCCCGCTGGGGCGGCTTCCTCGGCCCGGTGCCCTTCGACGCCCTCGCGCACGGCATCCCGCCCGCCTCCCTGGCCGGGATCGAACCGGTGCAGCTGCTGGCGCTGGAAATCTCCGCGCGGGCCCTCGGCGACGCGGGCTACGGCAAGGACCGGGAGTTCGACCGCGCCCGGACCTCGGTGGTGTTCGGCGCGGAAGCCGGTACCGAACTGGCGGGCGCGTACGGGCTGCGCGCTCTGCTCCCGGCCTACCTGGGCGGCCTCCCTCCCGCCCTGGACGGTCAACTGCCGCGCCTCACCGAGGACTCCTTCCCCGGCATCCTCGCCAATGTGATCGCGGGCCGGGTCGCCAACCGGCTCGACCTCGGCGGCGCGAACTGCACGGTCGACGCCGCCTGCGCGTCCTCCCTCGCCGCCCTCGACCTCGCGTGCCGCCAACTCCGCGACGGCGACAGCGACATGGTCGTCTGCGGCGGCGCCGACGTGCACAACGGCATCAACGACTACCTGATGTTCTCCTCCGTACGCGCCCTGTCGCCCCGCGGCCGGTGCCGGCCCTTCGACGCGGCGGCCGACGGGATCGCGCTCGGCGAGGGCGTGGGCGCGCTGGTGCTGAAGCGGCTCGCGGACGCGGAGCGGGACGGCGACCGGGTGTACGCCGTGGTCAAGGCGGTCGGCGCGGCCAGTGACGGCCGGTCCCTCGGTCTGACCGCGCCCCGGCCGGAAGGCCAGCGGCGGGCGCTGGAACGGGCCTACGCGCGGGCCGGCGTCTCCCCGGGCGAGGTGGGCCTGGTCGAGGCGCACGGCACCGGCACGGTGGTCGGCGACAGCACCGAACTGGCCGTGCTGAGCGAGCTGTTCACCGCGTCCGGAGCCGCCGCGGGCTCCTGCGCGCTGGGCTCCGTGAAATCGCAGCTCGGCCACACCAAGTGCGCGGCGGGACTCGCCGGGCTGATCAAGGCGGCGCGGGCGGTCCACGCGGGCGTCCGGCCGCCGACCCTGCACCTCGCGTCGCCGAACCCGGCCTGGCAGGCCGAGACCAGCCCCTTCTCCTTCGATACCGAGGCCCGGCCCTGGGCGGTGCCCCCGGAGCGGCGGATCGCAGGGGTGAGCGCCTTCGGTTTCGGCGGCACCAACTACCACGCGGTGCTCGCCGGTTACGCAGGATCCGAGGAGCCGCGTCACGGCCTGGAGGAGTGGCCGGCCGAGCTGTTCTGCTTCCGCGGCGAGGACCGGCGGGCGGCGGGCCGGGCGATGGCGCGGCTCGCGGCCCGGCTGGAGGAGAACGACGCGGCGGGGCGGCCGTGGGCGCTGCGCGACCTCGCGGCGGAGGCTGCCGCGGGCTCCGGCCCGGTCCGGGTGGCCGTCGTCGCCGCCGGTCTGGACGAACTGGCGGCCCGGCTGGAGCAGGCCCGGGCCTTCGCTCCGGGCGCGGGGGTCCACGTACGGGAGGAGACGGCGGATCCGGGCCGCGTGGCGTTCCTGTTCCCCGGGCAGGGCAGCCAGCGCACGGGCATGCTGGGCGAGTTGTTCATGGCGTTCCCCGCGCTGCGCGGGCTCCTGGACGAGGCGCCGGCGCCCGTCGTCTCGGCGGTGTTCCCGCCGACGGCTTTCACCGCCGAGGGGCGGGCCGCGCAGCGGGCGGCGGTCACCGACACCCGGGTGGCCCAGCCGGCCCTCGGGCTGGCGGGGGCGGCGGCGCACCTGCTGCTCACAGGGCTCGGCGTACGGCCCGACAGCGTGGCCGGGCACTCGTACGGGGAGCTCACGGCGCTGTGGGCGGCGGGGGCCTACGACACGGCGGGCCTGCTGCGGGTGAGCGCCCGCCGGGCCGAGGCGATCGTGGCGGCCGCCGGCGAGGATCCGGGGTCGATGGCGGCGGTGTCGGCCGCGCCGGAGGAGGTACGGGAGATCGCCGCGCGCGCCGGTTGCGTGGTGGCGAACCACAACGCGCCCCGGCAGTGCGTGATATCGGGCCCGACGGCGGCCGTCTCCGCGGCGGTGTCGGCGCTGCGCGAGGCGGGCCTGTCGGCCGAACCGCTGCCCGTGGCCTGCGCGTTCCACAGCGAGGTGGTGGCGGGCGCGACGACCGCGCTCGCAGCGGAACTGGCGGCGACGGCGGTGTCCGCGCCGCTCCTCCCCGTCTGGTCGAACACGACGGCGGGCCCCTATCCGGCCCCCGCCGATGAGGTACGGGGCCTTGCCGCACGCCAGCTCGCGGAGCCGGTGCGCTTCGTGGAACAGGTGGAGGCCATGTACGCGGCCGGTGTCCGGACCTTCGTGGAGGCGGGGCCCGGCCGGGTCCTGTCCGGACTGACCGGCCGGATCCTGCGCGACCGGCCGCACACCGTGGTCCCGCTGGACGTGCCGGGCGAGCACGGCCTGGTCCGGCTGGTCACGGCGCTGGCGGAACTGGCGTCGGCGGGCGTGCCGGTGGCGCCGGAGGCGCTGTTCCGCGGCCGGACCTCTCCCCTTCCGGACCGCGCGCCGCGGCGCCCGGGCTGGGTGGTCGACGGCCACCTGGTGCGCACGGCCGACGGCACCCCGGTGGCCGGAGGCCTCCGGCCACCTCACCGACTGTCTCCGGCGGAGGCCACGGACTGGGCTCCTGCTCCGGCCGCCGGTGCCAGGGCCGGGGCGGGGGCCGGTGCCGGGGCCGAGGCCAGGGCTGATGCCGGGGCCAGGGCCAGGGCGGGTGCCGGTTCGGGTCCGGCCGCCATTGCCGGTGGCGGGGCCGGCACCGGCGCCGGTGGGGGTACCGGGGCCGGTAGCGGTGCCGGTTCGGGTCCTGCTCCGGTTCCGGCCGCCATGGCCGGTGACGGGGCCAATGCCGGTGCCGGTGGGGGTGGGGGGACCGAGGCCCGTGCCGGAGGCGGGGCCAGGGCCGGTGCCACTGCCGGTGCCGACTCACGCCCGGGTCCGGTTCCGGGTCCGGTTGCGGCCGCCGATGCGGGTGCCGGGTCGCGTCCGGCTCCGGTCTTTCCTCCCGCCGATCGGCGGGAGGAGGCGGTGCTGGAGTACCTCCGCGGCACCCGCCACCTGATCGAGGCGCAGCGGGACGTCCTGCTGGGCTACCTCGGTGCGGTGCCGCCTGCGGCGTGGCAGAGCCGGGCCGCCGCCGGCGAGCAACTGCCGTCCCTCGCCGCGCCGGCCTCCGCTCCCGGGTTCGGCGGCGGCCCCCTGCCCGGGGACGCCTCAACCCTGCCGACCCCCTGGGCGCAGGTGGGGACCAGCGACCTGACTCGGCCGGAAGCCTGGCCGGGCACCGGGGCCGACGGCCAGCTCCCGGCGGGGCCCCCCGGAATGCCCAGCGGCACCGGACACACCCCCTGGGCACCAGCCGGCACCGACGACCCGAGCCGGCCCGGAACCTGGCCGGGCACACCGGCCGACGGCCAACTCCCCGCAGGGACCCCCGGAATGCCCGGCGGCTCAGGGCCCGCCTCCCGGGGGCCGGCGGCGGCCGAAGATCCGAGTCAGCCGGGAGCCCGGCCGGGGTCCACGGCCGACGGCCGGGTTCCGGCCGGTGCGCCCGGGGTGTTCGGGGATTCCGGATCCGCAGGGGGCACGGGGATGCCCGGCGGCTCCGGGCCCGCCCCCTGGGCACCGGCCGGGACCGGTGACGCGAGTCGGCCGGGGGCCCGGGCCGGCGCGGCGCCCACCGCCGAGGAAGTCATGGACGTCGTCCTGGAGATCGTGCACACGCGGACCGGGTACCCCCGGGACATGCTCGACCCCGGGCTGGACCTGGAGGCGGACCTGTCCATCGACTCCATCAAGCGGGTAGAGATCATCGGCGCCCTGGCCGACCGGATCGGTCTGCCCCAGGACCCGGGCGGCTCCGCCGAGTCCGCCGTCGAGGAGCTGTCCCGGATCAAGACCCTGCGCGGGATCGTGGACTGGGTCACCTCCCACGCGGCGACGCCGCCCGAGCCGTCCCCCGACCCGATGCCCGCCCCGGCCCAGGCCCCGCCCCCGGCCCCGGTCCGCCGGCTCCGGGTGGACCTGCTACCCGTACCGGCGGCCGACGGGGACCCGGAGGACCTCCGCGGCCTGCGGATCGGGGTCGTCGAGGACGGTCAGGGCGTCGCGCTCGCCCTGGGCGCGGCCCTGGGCACGCGGGGCGCCGAGGTGAAGGTGCTGTTCGAGGCCGAGGCCGGGTTCGACGGGATCGTCGATCTGTCCGCGCTGCGCTCGGGGTCCGAGCCCCTGCTCCCCGAGGCCTTCCCGGCGCTGCGGCGCGCCCTGACCGGCGGGGTGCGGCGGCTGCTCCTCGTCACCGCGCCCGGCACCCCCGGCGCCGGCCTGCACGGCTTCGCCCGCAGCGCGGCCCTCGAATTCCCCGGCACGCTGATCCGCGCGGTGGACATCCACCCCAAGGAGGACCCGGAACGGATCGCCGCGCAGCTGCTCGCCGAGCTGAGCTGCCCGGCAGACGCCCCCGCCTCCGTCGGGTACACCGCCGAGGGAACCCGCGTCACGCGCGGCCCGGTGTCCGCTCCGCTCGCCCCGGCCGGAGACGGGACGGACGGTCCGCCCCTCGGCCCCGGCTCCGTGGTCCTGCTCACGGGCGGGGCCCGTGGGATCACCGCCCGCACCGCCCTGGCCCTGGCCCGCGCCACCGGCTGTCACGTCGAGCTGGTCGGCCGCACCTGCGAACCGGCCCCCGGTGGCGATGAGTTCGGCCAGGCCCAGGACCGGGTGACACTGCGCGCCGCGCTGATCGCCACGGGACTCCGTACGCCCGCCGAGATCGAGGCGGCGGCCTCGCGGATCCTCGCCGAACGCGAGGTACGGGCCACTCTCGCCGCCCTCGCCACGGCGGCGGCCTCCGTCCGCTACCACTGCGCCGACGTCACCGACGCCCGGGCCGTGCAGGCCGTCGTGGCCGATGTGCGCGCCCGGCACGGCCGGCTGGACGGCATCGTGCACGGCGCCGGCGTCCTGCGCGACGGTTTGCTGCGCGAGAAGCAACCGGCCGACTTCGCCGAGGTGTTCACCACCAAGGTGGCCGGCGCCCGCCACCTGGCCGCCGCGGCCGCCGAGCACGGCACGGCGCCCGCGCCCCGCTTCCTGGCCCTGTTCGGCAGTGTCGCCGGGGTGTACGGAAACCGCGGCCAGAGCGACTACGCCGCGGCCAACGACGCCCTCGACGGCCTGGCGCACACCTGGGCGGAGTCCTTCCCGGGCCGGGTGCTGGCCGTGGACTGGGGCCCGTGGGCGGCGGACGCGGGCGGGATGGTCACGCCCGAGCTGGAACGCGCGTACGCCCGCCGCGGCATCCCGCTGATCAGCCCCGAGGCGGGCACCGCCGCGTTCCTCGCCGAGCTCGCGCACGGAACCGACGTACAGGTGGTCCTGATGGCGCAGGAGGGCCGCGGCGATGAGTGAGCGGCAGCGGCGCGGCCCGCGGCCGGCGGACGCGGCGATCGTCGGGATGGGCGCGGTGTTCCCCGGGGCCGCCGATCTGGCCGCCTACCGGCGCAATCTGCTCGCCGGTACGGACTCCATCGGCGAAGTCCCGCCGGGTCGCTGGGATCCCGAGGTGTACTACGACCCCGACGGTGCCACCGGCCCCGCGTCCGGCGACCGGTTCTACTGCCGGCGCGGCGGCTTCGTCGACGGCCTCGCCGCCTTCGACCCGACCCGCTTCGGGATCATGCCCGCCGCCGTGGAGGGGGCCGAGCCGGATCAGATGCTGGCCCTGCACGCGACGGCCGAGGCCGTCGCCGACGCGGGCGGCGAGGACCGGCTGCCGGCCGACCGCTCCCGGATCGGGGTGGTGCTGGGGCGCGGCGGGTTCATGGGGGTGGCCACCGCCCGGCTGGACCAACGGGTGCGTACGGCCCACCAGCTGGCGCAGACACTGCGGGAGCTCGCGCCGGAGCTCGGCGAGCGGCGGATCGCGCAGGTGCGGGCGGCGTTCCAGGACGCGCTGGGGCCGGAGCGGCCGGACGCGTCGATCGGGCTGGTACCGAGCTTCACCGCCGCCCGCACCGCGAACCGGCTGGACTTCCGGGGCCCCGCCTACACCCTGGACGCGGCCTGCGCCTCCTCGCTCCTCGCGGTGGACCAGGCGGTGGGGCTGCTGGCGGCCGGGCGCTGTGACGCGGTGGTCGCGGGCGCCGTGCACCACTGTCACATCGCCACGCTGTGGAGCGTGTTCACGCAGCTGCGGGCGTTGAGCCCCAGTGAGCGGATCCGGCCCTTCGACCGGCGGGCCGACGGGACCCTGCTCTCCGAGGGCACCGGGGTGGTGCTGCTGAAGCGGCTGGCGGACGCGGAGCGCGACGGCGACCGCGTCTACGCGGTGGTACGGGGGACGGGTGTGGCCGGGGACGGCCGGGCCGCGAGCCTGATGAGCCCCCTGGTCGCGGGGCAGGTACGGGCGCTGGAGCGGGCCTGGCGGGAGGCCGGCCTGGATCCCCGGGCGCCGGGGGCGCTGGGACTGCTGGAGGCACACGGCACCGGGACGCCCGTGGGGGACGCGGCCGAACTCGACACGCTCGCCCAGGTGTTCGGAGCACCGGAGGACTCCGGGCCGGGGGTCGGCTTCGGCTCCGTCAAGTCGATGCTCGGGCACACCATGCAGGCCTCCGGCATGGCCGGGCTGATCAAGGCCGCGCTGGCGGTGCACGAGGGGGTGCTGCCGCCGACGCTGCACCTGGAGGAGCCGCACCCGGACCTGGCCCGCACCCGGATGCGGCCGGTGACGGCGGCGGAGCTGTGGGAGCGCGGACCGGAGCCCCGCCGGGCGGGCGTCAATGCGTTCGGCTTCGGCGGCATCAACGCGCACGTGGTGCTGGAGGAGGCTCCGGCGGCCCCGCGCCCGGCGGCGCGGGCCCGCCGGTTCCTGCCGCTGGGCGGCTCGGCCGCGCCGGTGGGGGCTGTGGCGGCTGCGGGGGCGGCCGCGCGGGGCGACGTACTCCTGCTGGGCGCGGACGGTCCTGCGGAGCTGTCGGCCCGGCTGGCGACGGGCTCGCCGCTGTCCGGCGGCGACGGGCCCTGCCGGCTCGCGGTGTTCGGGCCGACACCGCAGCGGCTCGCGCTGGCCGCGAAGGTGGTGGCGCGCGGCCGTGCCTGGCGCGGGCGCGGGGACGTCTGGTTCACACCGGAGCCGCTCGGCGGCCGGGTGGCGTTCCTCTTCCCCGGTCTGGAGCCGGAGTTCGCCCCCGTGCTGGACGATGTGGCGGACCGGCTCGGCACGGCGCGGCCCCGGCTCACCCGGGGCACGTCCCTGGTGGAACGGGCCCTGGACGCGATCGTCACGGGCCGCTTCTTCGCCCGGGTCATGCCCGCGCTCGGCATCGGGGCCGAGGTGCTGGCGGGCCACAGCCTGGGCGAGTGGGCGGCGATGGTGGCCGCCGGGATGTATCCGCAGGAAGCGGCCGACACCTTCCTGGACGAGCTGCGGCCGTCGGACCTGCTGGTCCCCGACCTCGTGTACGCGGCGCTGGGCTGCGGTGCGCACCGGGCGGAAGCGGCACTGCACGGCCTGGACCGGGTGGTGGTCAGTCACGACAACTGCCCGCACCAGTCGGTGATATGCGGCGAGCCGGACCAAGTGGCCGCCGTGGTCGACCGGTTGCGCGCCGACGGGGTGCTCGGCCGGGAACTGCCGTTCCGCTCGGGATTCCACACCCCGATGTGGGAGCCGTACCTGGGACAGGTCCGCGCCGCCTTCGGCCGCCTGCCGCTGCGGCCCGGGTCCCTTCCGGTCTGGTCGGCCACCACGTGCGCGCCGTTCCCCGCCGGGGCGCGGGACGTACGGGACCTGGTGGTCCGCCACCTCCTGGAGCCGGTCCGGTTCCGCGAACTGACGCTGCGGCTGTACGAGGAGGAGGGCGTGCGCCAGTTCGTCACGCTGGGCCCTGGCAGCCTGCCGGGCTTCGTGGAGGACACCCTGCGCGACCGTCCCCATCTCTCGGTGTCCACCTCCTCCCCCCGGCTCCCGGGCCTGGCGGCGCTGGAGCGCACCTGCGCCGCGCTCTGGGCCGAGGGACACGCACCGCGCTGGGACCTGCTGTCGGACACGGCCGGATCGGCGTCGGCACGGCCGGGGCCCGGCGCCGTCAGGGGCCCGCGACCCGGTGATTCCACCGGCCCCGTCCCCGCGCCGGCCGGGCCGGGGCGGGCCGTGGCCTTGGACCTCGGTTCGCCCCTGGTCCGGCTGGACGAGGCCGCGCGGGACTCCCTGCGCGGCCTGTGGCCCACGCCGCCACCGGCGCCACCAGCCACGCGTATCCCGCCTGTCCCCTCAGTCCCACCTGTACCGCCCGGCCCACCTGTCCACGGCGTGCCCGTCAGCCACCGCCCGGTCCTGCTCTCCGCGCTGGACACCGTGCTGGACGACACCCGCTCGGCCGCGCGTACGGTCACCGAGGCCTGGTCGGCCGCACCCCGGCCAGGTCCCGGGGGGCCCGTGGGACCGGCGGAACCCGGGGGCGGGCCCGGTGCGGGGCAGCGCCCCGACGGTTCGGGAAGGGCCGCGGGGAGGCACACCCTGCACTGCTCGCTCGCCGCGCTGCCCTACGTACGGGACCACTGCGTGTACCTCCAGCCGGACGGCTGGCCGGAGGAGTCCGACCGGTTCCCCGTCGTACCCATGACCACCATGCTGGAGCTGGCCGCCGAGGCCGCACTCCGGTACGCCCCGCCCGGCCTCGCCGTCATCGGCTACGAGGACGTACGGGCCCTGCGCTGGCTGGCCGTCGAACCGGCCGTCGACGTCGAGGTCACCGTCCGCGATGACGGGCCCGGCCGGTCGCGCGTCGTCCTCGGGGAGTTCGCCTCGGTGGTCGTGCTGCTCGGCGAGCGGTACGGCCAGCCGCCCGCGCCCGACACCACACCCCTGCGCGACCCCGGTCCGGCCCCCGTCAGCGCGGAGGCGCTCTACCGTGACCGGTGGATGTTCCACGGACCCCGTTTCGCCGGGGTGCACGAGGTACGGGCCGTCGGCCAGGACGGCGTCCAGGGCGTGCTGCGGGCGCTCCCCGACCCGGGGGCGCTGCTCGACGCCGCGGGTCAGCTGTTCGGTCACTGGATGCAGCTGCGCCTGCCGGTGGACCGGCTGGTGTTCCCGGCCACCGTGGACCGCGCCCGCTTCTTCGGCCCCCCGCCGGCCCCGGGCGAGCTGGTGTCCACCACGGCCCGGATCCGGGAGGTACGGGACGTCACCGTGCGCGGTGACCTCGAACTGCGCCGTGCCACGGGCCAGGTGTGGGCCCGCATCGAAGGGTGGACGTACCGCCGGTTCGGCGCCGACGAGCGGGTCTGGCCGATGAAGTTCACCCCGGAGGTGTGCGGCATCGGCGAGGCCCGGCCCGAGGGGTGGTGCCTGGCCCGCCGCCGCTGGACCGACCCCGCCTCGCAGGAGCTGGTGATGCGCCGTTACCTCGGCGCGCGGGAGCGGGCGGTGTACGAGAGGCTGTCGCCGCGGGCCCGGGCGCCCTGGCTGCTGGGGCGGATCGCCGCAAAGGACGCGCTGCGCGGGCTGCTGTGGGACGCCGGGGCCGGGCCGGTGTTCCCGGTGGAAGTGGCGGTCGGCAACGACCCCGCGGGCCGGCCCGTGGCCGAGGGCCCGCTCACCCGCGGCTTCCGGCTGTCGATCGCCCACAAGGACCGGATCGCGGTCGCTCTCGCCCACCCGTCCGACGCGGTCGGCATCGACGTGGAGCCGGTGACCGCCGACCCGGACGCGCTGGTCCGCATCGCCCTCGGGCCGGAGGAGCTCCGCCTCGCCGAGCGGCTGGCTGCCTGCGAGGGCGCCGGCCTGCCGGCCGCGCTCACCGCCCTGTGGTGCGCGAAGGAGGCCGCTGCCAAGGCGGCGGGCAGCGGGCTCGGCGGCCGGCCACGGGACTGGCGGGTGTCCGGTGATCCGGACGCCGGCGCCCTGCTGGTGCGCTCCCCAGACGGGCACCCGTACCCGGTCCGCACCACCCGTGTCCCCACCGACGAGTCCGCCCGTCCGCCCGCCGGTCAGCCCCTCGATCAGCCCGCCGGCCGGCCCGCCCTCACCCCGCTCGACCACGTCGTCGCCTGGACCGCCCACGGCGCGGCGCCGTCCCCCGTCCCCTTCCACCTCACGGAGACCCGTCATGGCACCTGACATCCTCGCCGAGATCACCGGAATGCTCGTGGAGATCGTCGGCGACGAGTACCTGCTCGCGGAGGAGGTCACGATGAAGACGACGTTCAACGAGGACCTCGCCCTGGAAAGCATCGAGTTCGTCGCCCTCGCCGAGCTGCTCCACCAACGCTACGGCGCCGAGGTGGACCTGATGGGCTTCCTGGCGGAGAAGGACATGGACGCCATCCTGGCCATGTCGGTCGGTGAACTCGTCACCCACATCGGCCGGATCACGCACGCCTCCCTCGCCCGGTCGGCAGCCACCCAGGCCGCCCCGGCCGCTTCCGCGGGCTGAGCCCGCCATGGCCGTCGTCCCCGCCAACTCCCTGCGCTTCCACGTCCAGCGGCTCCCGGCCACCGCCGGGGCCGCCCGCCCCGACCGGCCCGTGGTCGTCTTCCTGCACGGCCTGGTCGTCGACAACCTGTCCTCCTTCTACTGTCCCCTGGCCGTGCCCGTGGCCCGGGCCGGGCACGAGGCCGTCCTCTACGACCTGCGCGGCCACGGCCGTAGCGAACGGCCCGCGACCGGCTACGACAGCCGCACCGCCGTACGGGACCTCTTCGCGCTGCTCGGCGCGCTGGACCTCGGGCAGCGCCCGGTGCACCTGGTCGGCAACAGCTACGGCGGGACCCTCGCGGTGCACGCCGCCCTGGCCCGGCCCGACCTCGTCGCCGGCCTCACCCTCCTAGAACCCCCTCTCGGCGGCGCCTGGGTGGAGAACATGGTCGACACCCTGTCGGCGGCCGCGCTCAGCCTGGAGGACAGCCCGGTACCCACGGAGCTGCTGACCCTGCGCCTGCGCAAGGCCGCCCATCTCACGGCCATCGCCGACGACCTGCTCAACCGCACCACGCTCATCGACGACATCGCCGCGAGCCGCACCTTCACCGCGGCCGACCACGCACGGCTGCGCTGCCCGGTGCTGGTCGTCTGCGGCGAGCACTCCGAACTGGTGCCGGGCGCGGGGGAACTGGTCCGCCACGCGCCGCACGGCAGGCTGCGGGTCCTGCCGGACCTGGGCCACGACGTCCTCAAGGAGAGCAGCGGGGCCCTGCGGGAGGCCGTGCTCGCCCATCTCGACGCGACGGCCGCGGCGGTCTCGGCGGCGGCTGGGCCGCGGGCGGGAGCGCTGGTCCTGTGAGGGTGCTCTTCACCGTGCCGCCGCTGGCGGGGCACGTCAACCCGACCGTGGCCGTCGGCGCCGAACTGGCCGCCCGGGGGCACGAGACCGCCTGGACCGGACCGGCTGCGGTGCTGGCCCGGCTGCTGCCCCCGTCGGCCCGGATCCTGCCCTCCGGCGAGGAAGCGGGCGGCGGCTACGCGACGCTGCACGAGCGCTGGCGCGACCTGCGCGGAGTCGGGGCACTGCGGTTCCTGTGGGAGGAGGCACTGGTGCCGCTTGCCCGGGCGATGGTCCCGGGGGTGACCCGGGCCGTCCACGAGTTCGCGCCCGACCTGCTGGTCGCCGACCAGCAGGCCCTGGCCGGGCCGCTGGTGGCCCGTCGGCTCGGCCTCCCGTGGGCGACGTCCGCCAGCACCTCGGCCGAACTCACCCGGCCCTTCGCCGACTTCCCGAAGGTCGGGGAATGGGTGGCCGGGCAGATATCCGGCCTGCTCGCGGAGTTCGGGCCGGATGCACCTGACTGGGATCCGCGGTTCTCGGACCGGCTCGTCCTGGTCTTCTCCACTCCCGAACTCGTGGGGGCGCGGAACGGCTTCCCGCCGCACTACGCCTTCGTCGGCCCGGCCTTCGGAGCCCGGCCGCCCGCACCCGGATTCCCCTGGCAGCGCCTGGATCCGGCCCGGCGACGGGTCCTGGTGTCGCTGGGCACCCTCAACCAGGAGGCCGGCGGCCGGTTCTACGCGGCGGTGCTGGGCGCCGCCGAACGCCTCGCCGACGAGGTCCAGTTGGTACTGGCGGCACCGGCCGCACTGGTCGGGTCCGCACCGGGGCACCTCCTGCTGCAGGAGAGCGTCCCGCAGCTGGACCTGCTGCCGCACCTGGACGCGGTGGTCTGCCACGGCGGCCACAACACCGTCTGCGAGGCCCTCGCGTACGGGCTGCCCCTGGTGGTCGCACCGATCCGGGACGACCAGCCGATCGTGGCCCGGCAGGTCGTGGAGTCCGGGGCCGGGGTCCGGGTGCGGTTCGGCAGGACCCGGGCCGAGGAACTGCGCGACGCGCTCACGGCCGTGCTGGACGAGCCCGGCCACCGCCGGTCCGCCCGGCGGATCCAGGCCTCATTCGCCGCGGCGGGCGGAGCCGCCGCCGCGGCCGACCGGTTGGAGAAGCTGATATGACGCCACCCCCGATCACCCGCGTCCGGTGGACCTCCGCCGTGGTGCTGGCCGCGCTCGGCGCGGGCACCGTGCGGGCCGGCCGCCGGCTGCGGGCGATCCCCGTGCTGCCCTCGGTCCCGCCCGGCGCGGCCGGGGTGCCCCGGGCCGCCGGGTGGCGGCTGCTCACCGCCCAAGGGGTCGAACCCGACGCGGTGACCTTCCTCGCCGCCTGCGCACACGCCGACCGGGAGGGGCTGCGGGTCCTGGACCTGCTGCCGGCCGACCTGGCCGCCGAGCGGGCCCTGGGGCTGCTGCGGCTGGTCGACCCGGGCCGCTACCGCCAGGACCGGCTCGGCGAGGGGCGCGGCGCGGGTTTCGCCGTGCTGGTCGCCGAGGAGGTGCTCGACCGGGCCGGAGTGGAACCGGGCGGGCCGCGCCCCGGTCCGGCGGAACTCCTCGCGCTCACCCGCCGTTTGAAGGAGTACGCCGCCGGGGCCACGGGCCTGGCCATAGCTCCCTCGCTGAGCTGCGGACCGCAGTCCGAGGCGACCGGGCCGGCCCGGGCCGCCGAGCTGCGCGCGCAGGGGCTGCCGCCGGGGGCGCTGGCCGCGGCCCAGCTCTCCGGGCTGGCCCTGCTGGCGGGCGTCGCCCTGCGCCAGGGCCGGTGGGGCGCCGCCGCGGCCGGGCTGTACTGGCTCCAGCCGTACCTCGCCCTCGGCGGGCCCGGCTCCCCGCTGCGCCCCGCCGATCTGGCCGGGGCCACCGCCGCCCGGCCGCTGCGCTCCCTCGGCGCTGCCCTGCGTACGGCCGCGGCGGTCACCCGTACCCCGTCCGGGGGACCGGACACGGCGCGGGCCGCCGCGTACCGGGCGGACCTGGCGGCGGGCACCGGGCGCTTCCTCGAACCGCGCCGCCCGGATTGCCCGTGGTGCGGCTCCCCCCGGCTCAGCGTCCGGGTCCGGGTGCCCGACCTGCTCCAGGGCAAGCCCGGCCGGTTCACCCTGGAGCGGTGCGGGGACTGCGGGCACGTCTTCCAGAATCCCCGACTGAGCCCGGAGGGACTGGAGTTCTACTACCGCGACTTCTACGACGGGCGCGGCGGAGAGGGTGCGGGCACGCTCTTCGGACGGCTCGGCCCCGCCTACCGGGCGCGCGCCCGGATGCTGCTGCCGCACACGGAGCCCTCGTCCTGGCTCGACGTGGGCACCGGGCACGGCCACTTCTGCAACGCGGCGCGGGCCGTCTGGCCGCGGACCCGGTTCGACGGGCTCGACATGGGCGACGGGGTCCGTGCGGCCGAGCGCCGCGGCTGGGTGGAGACCGGGTACCAGGGCCAGTTCCCCGAGTTCGCGTCAAAGCTGGCGGGCCAGTACGAGGTGGTCAGCATGTACCACTACCTGGAGCACACCCGGGATCCGATGGCCGAACTGGACGCGGCGGCCGCCGTCCTCGCCCCCGGCGGGTACCTGACCATCGAGGTCCCCGACCCGGAGTCGCGCATGGCCCGGCTCCTCGGCCCGGCGTGGCTGCCGTGGTTCCAGCCGCAGCACCAGCACCTGGTGCCGGCCGCGAACCTGCGCGAGGCGCTGGCCGACCGGGGCTTCACCGTGCTCACCGAGGAGCACGGTGAAGCCCACCAGGGCAACGACTTCGTCGGCGCGGTGGCGCTCAGCGCGACGCGGCTGGCCCCGGACCCGGACCGCCCGTGGGGCCCGCCGCCCACGCCCCGCGCCCGGGCCCGCGCCCACGCGGTACGGGCGGCGTCGCTCCCGTTCTTCGCCGGCGCGGTGCTGCTCGACGCCCTGCGCACGGCGGCCGCCCGCACCACGGACGGCGGCAACGCCTACCGCCTCCTGGCCCGCAAGGACGCCCGGTGACGGCCGCCGAAGCCGCCGGTGCCCGTGCGACGGCAACGGCTCCGCCGGGCACCGCCGACTCGCGCAGCGCACCAGGTGCCCCGGCCGCCACGCGCCGCGACACCGCAGGAGCCACCGCGCCCACCGCCGCCGAACCCGGCACCACCGCCCACACGCCCGCCGAAGGCAAGCCCGGCGTCACCGTTTCCGCCGCCGACCGCGCCGGAGGCGACCTGGCCCGGCGGGCCACCGCCGATCCGCTCTACCGGCTCGTCGCCTATGCCCTGGAGGCCGCGCACGGCCGGGCTCCGGCCGCCGTGTGGAGCGCGCCGTACGCCTTCCACCTCGGGTCCCCGGGTCTGGTCGCGGCGGCGGGCTGGCCCGCGGCCGCCGCGGCGGCGCCGCGTACCGACGGCCTGGTGCGGCTCAGCTCGCTGGGCCACCCCGCGGACAGCTGCGATCTGCCGCTGACCCTGTCCGGGGCGCCGCCCGCGGCCCCCGCGTGGGCGGTCCGGCCGTACGCCGTGCTGCGCGCGCTGGCCCGGGCCGGTTTCGGCCGCGGCGGGACCGACCTGCACGTGCAGGGCTCGCTCACGGCGGCCGCCGGGCTGGCCACGGCGGAGCCCTCCGAATGCGCGGTGGCGCTGGCGGTGGCCGACGTACACACCGGTCCGGGCGAAGAGCCGGACCGCTCGGGTCTGGCCCGGCTGCTGGCCGCGGCCCTGCCGGACGGGGACGACGCCCTGCGCCGGGCGGTGCTCTTCGCGCGGCCCGGCACGGCCCTGCTGCTGGGCGCCGGACCCCGGCCGCAGCGGTACGTCCCCTTCGACCCGGCCGCCTATGGAGCGCGGCTGGTGCTCGTGGCCGTACGCGGCTCCGGGAGCACGGACCGGGCGGCGGAGCTGGCGCGGGCCGTGGCCTGTGCCCGCCGGGCGGGGGCGCTGAGCGCCTGGCCGCCCGGACCGGAGCCGGGACGGAGCGTGCTGGTGCTGCTGCCGGAGGCGCGGCTGACGGCAGTGCGGGCCGCGGTCGCGGAGGAGTTCCGCGACCGCGGGCGGCCCGTACCGCGCTTCCTGAACATCGCCGTGGCCGGTGCGGCCCGGCGCGAGGAATGACACCACCTACGAGGAGGAATCACCCATGCCCGTTCCCTCACCCGCGACTCGCCCGAGACGGGGGTCCCGCTGGTCCGCGCTCGTGGCCGGACTCGGTGCGCTCGGCCTGCTCGGCGCCTTCACCGTCGCCAACTCCCAGGCTGCGGAAAGCGGTTCCGCAACCGGTTCGGCCGTGGCATCGGCCGCGGCCGCGCTTCCGAGCTACGACCACGTGGTGGTCGTCGTGTACGAGAACAAGCAGTACGGCGAGATCATCGGCAGCGCCAACGCCCCGTACATCAACCAGTTGGCGAACGCGGGCGCGAGCCTCACCGGTATGAAGGCGCTCACCCACCCCAGCCAGCCCAACTACTTCAACCTCTTCTCCGGCGCCACGCAGGGCATCACGGGCGACGGCTGCTACACCCCGCAGTCGATGACGGCGGCGAACCTCGGCCAGGAGCTGATCGCGGCCGGCAAGACCTTCGCGACCTACAACGAGGACCTGCCGAGCGAGGGCTCCACGGCCTGCACGAACGGCCAGTACGCGCAGAAGCACAATCCGTGGTTCGCCTTCAAGAACGTGCCGCTGAACACGGGCAAGACCTGGGCGCAGTTCCCGCAGAACAACTTCGCGGCCCTGCCGCACCTGTCCTTCGTCGTGCCGAACCAGTGCAACGACATGCACTCGTGCTCGGTCGGCACCGGCGACACGTGGACCAAGAACAACATCGACGCCTACGCCCAGTGGGCGAAGGCCAACAACAGCCTGCTGGTGCTGACGTGGGACGAGGACAACTACCTCGGCTCGAACCAGATCGCCACCGTCTTCTACGGCGCGAACGTCAAGACGGGCAAGTACACCACCGCGTTCAACCACCACCACCTGCTGCGGACCTTCGAGGACCTCTTCGGCACGGCCACCCACGCCGGCAACGCGGCCAACGTCCAGCCGATCAGCGAGGTGTTCGGCGGGTCCACGCCGACTCCGACACCCACACCCACGCCGACACCCACACCGACTCCGACCCCCACGCCGACCCCCAGCCCCACCCCGGGTGACCTGAAGCTCGCCGATCCGGGCCCGCAGACCTGCAAGTTCAACCAGTCCTGCACCATCCAGCTCAGTGCCACGGGTGGCAAGTCCCCGATCCGCTACGCGGCCACGGGCCTGCCCTGGGGCCTGACCGTCGACGCCGGCAGCGGCCGGATCAGCGGCAAGCCGTGGGGCAGCGGCACCGTCCAGGTGACCGCCGCCGCCACCGACTCCACGGGATCGACCGTCACCGCCGCCTTCCCGCTCACCATCAACTGGTTGTAGGCCGTTGCCGGTTCTGGACCCGCGGGTTCTGGACCCGCCGATTCCGGACACTCCCGAGGAGGCATCCGTGTACCTGTCGACCAGCCGGGGCTCGGACATCGCCGGGCCCGCTCCGGCCCGGGGCGGCCCCCTCCGGGCCGTCCCCGGCACGGTGTTCGCGCTCGGCCTGGTCAGCCTGCTCACGGACGTCTCGGCGGAGATGGTCACCGCCGTCCTGCCGCTGTACCTGGTGGCCGGGCTGGGGATGTCCCCGCTCGCGTTCGGCGCCCTGGACGGGCTCTACCAGGGCGCCACCGCGCTGCTCCGTCTCGCGGGCGGCCGCGTCGCGGACCGCACCCGCCGCCGCAAACTCGTGGCCGGCAGCGGCTACGCGCTCTCCGCCGCGTGCAAGGCGGCCCTGCTCACCGTCGCCACCCCCTGGTCGGTGGCGGTGGTGCTCGGCGCCGACCGGGCGGGCAAGGGCCTCCGTACCGCCCCGCGCGACGCGCTGATCTCCCTGTCCTGCCCGCCCGAGGCCCAAGGCCGCGCCTTCGGCGTCCACCGCGCGCTGGACACGGCGGGCGCACTGCTGGGGCCGCTCGCAGCGTTCGGGGTGCTGTGGGCCGTGGTGGACGGGTACGCGACCGTGTTCACCGTGAGCTGCTGCGTCGCGGTGCTGGGGGTGGTCGTGCTGGTCCTGTTCGTACGGGAGGCTCCCGCGCCCGCCGTCCGCACCCCGCTGCCGGGCGTCGCCACGCTCGTACGGATCCCGGGGCTGGGGCGGCTCTGCGCGACCGCGGCCGTGCTCGGCCTGTTCACCGTCGGCGACGCCTTCCTCTATCTCCTGCTCCAGCGCCGGCTCGACATGCCGGCCGCGTACTTCCCGCTGCTGCCCGTCGGGACGGCGGCGGTGTTCCTGCTGGCCGCGCTGCCCGCGGGGCGCCTCGCCGACCGGTTCGGCCGCGGCAGGGTCTTCCTCGGCGGGCACGTGCCGCTGGTCGGCGCCTGTCTGCTGCTCCTGGCCCCGGTCCCGGCCGGGCCGGCGCTGGCCGGCGGCGTCCTCGTACTCCTCGGCCTGTTCTACGCGGCCACCGACGGGGTGCTGATGGCCGCGGCCGGGCCGCTGCTCCCGGCCGGACTGCGCACCACCGGGCTCGCCGTGCTCCAGACGGCGCAGGCGCTGGCCCGGTTCGCGGGTTCGCTGTTCTTCGGGGCGGCCTGGACGCTGCGGGGGCCGGGAGCGGCCCTCGGCGCGGCGGCCGGGGGGCTGCTGCTGTCCCTGGCGGGGGTCGCCGTGTTCGGCGGGCCGAGGCGGGGGGAGGCGTCGTAGGGTCGGGCCATGGCGGAAGCACAGCGCACACTCGAAGGCAAGGTCGCCCTCGTGGCCGGGGCGACGCGGGGCGCGGGCCGGGGCATTGCGGTCCAGTTGGGCGCGCGGGGCGCGACCGTGTACGTGTCGGGGCGCAGCACCCGCGGGAAGCGGTCGGAGTACGACCGGCCCGAGACGATCGAGGAGACCGCCGAGCTGGTGACGGCCGCGGGCGGGCGCGGGATCCCCGTGGTGGCCGACCACCTGGTGCCGGGTGAGGTCGAGGCCCTGGTCGGGCGGATCGACGGCGAGCAGGGGCGCCTCGACGTCCTGGTCAACGACATCTGGGGCGGGGAGCTGCTCTTCGAGTGGGACAGCACGGTCTGGGAGCACGACCTGGACAAGGGGCTGCGGCTGCTGCGGCTGGCGGTGGAGACCCATGCCGTCACCAGCCACTACGCGCTGCCGCTGCTGCTGCGCGAGCCGGGCGGGCTGGTGGTGGAGATGACGGACGGCACCGCCGAGTACAACGCGAGCCGCTACCGGGTGTCGTTCTTCTACGACATCGCCAAGTCCTCGGTCCTGCGCATGGCGTTCGCCCTCGGGCACGAGCTGGGCCCGCGCGGGGCCACGGCGGTGGCGCTGACGCCGGGCTGGCTGCGCTCGGAGATGATGCTCGACAACTTCGGTGTGACGGAGGAGAACTGGCGGGACGCGCTGGCGTCGGTCCCCCACTTCTGCATCTCCGAGACCCCGTCGTACGTGGGCCGGGCGGTCGCGGCGCTGGCCGCCGACCCGGACGTGGCGCGCTGGAACGGTCAGTCCCTCTCCAGCGGCCGGCTCGCCCGGGTCTACGGCTTCACGGACCTCGACGGCAGCCGCCCGGACGCCTGGCGGTACATGGTCGAGGTCCAGGACCCCGGGCGCCCGGCGGACGCCGCCGGCTACCGCTGAGCCGTGTCTTTGAAGAGCCTAGACGGCCCGGCGGAAGAGGGCCGTCCAGAGGAAGGGCTCTCCGAAGTTCGGGGACGCGGGCGGTTCGTCGCGCATGCGGCGCAGTTCGACCTCGGTGAGGTCGGAGAAGATCCAGCGCAGCGACTCGGGCGTGTAGGCGAGTCCGCCGTCGAGCCGGGCCTGGCGGTAGAAGGCGGCGTCGGAGAGTTCGGAGCCCATCTCGCCGGACGCGAAGCAGGTGAGGGCGAGGTGGCCGCCGGGGGCGAGGGCGCGGTCGAGGAGCGCCCGGTAGCTGATGCGGCGGTGGGGCGGCAGGTGGTGGAAGCAACCGGAGTCGTAGATCAGGTCGTACGGACCGGTCAGCTCGGTGGCGGCGAGGGCGAAGGCGTCGCCGCAGTGGAAGCGGATGTCGGCCCCCGCCTCGCGGGCGCGTTCCCCGGCCCAGGCGAGGGCCTCCGGTGACAGGTCGACGGCGTCCACCTCGAAGCCCAGGGAGGCGAGGTGGAGGGCGTTGCGGCCGGGCCCGCAGCCCAGGTCGAGGGCGCGGCCGGGGGTGATCAGGCCGCGGTCGAGGTACGAGACCAGGTTCTCGTCGGGCTTCGCCACGAAGAACGGCACGGGCTTCGAGCGGTCGGCGTAGAAGCCGTCCCACCAGGAGGCGCCTTCGGTCGTCCAGCGGTCGGCCTCCGAGGCGAACAGGCCGTCCAAGAGGGCGAGCACGTCGTCCACCGAGCGTATGTTCCGGTCCAATGAAGTCCCCTTTCCCAAGGGGTCAATCGTACGCCGGAACAGCATAAAGAGCCAGGTCAGAGGCAATATGAGAGATCGTCAGGACCTGCGCCGGCCGGGCCTGCCGGCCGGCACGGCCCCGGCTCAGCCGAAGGTGAGGTCGCCGGCGCCGAGCGGGGCGAAGAACCGCTCCACGTCCGCGTCGGCCACGTCCGCGAGGGCCGGAGGCGACCAGCGCGGCCTGCGGTCCTTGTCGACGACCTGGGCCCGGATGCCCTCCACCAGGTCGGGGGAGGCCAGGGCGTTGCAGGAGACCCGGAACTCCTGGGCCAGCACCGGCTCCAGCGAGCCGAGGGCCGCGGCCCGGCGCAGGGCGGCGAGGGTGACCTTCAGCGCGGTCGGGGACTTGGCCAGGATCGTCTCGGCCGCCTCCTTGGCGGCCGGCTCGCCCTGGCCGAGCAGCCGGTCCACGATCTCCTCGACGGTGTCCGCGGCGTAGCAGTGGTCGATCCAGGCCCGCCGGTCGGCGAGGTCACCGGGCGGGGGCGTGGCGGCGTACCGGGCCAGCACCTCGTGCACGGGGGCCGCGGCGAGCCCGGCGGTCAGCTCGGGGAGCCGCCCGGCGGGGACGAAGTGGTCGGCGAGTCCGCACAGCAGCGCATCGGCGGCGCCCACGGCCGAGCCGGTGAGGGCGAGATGGGTGCCGAGCCGGCCGGGCGCCCGCCCGAGCAGCCAGGTCCCGCCGACGTCGGGGACGAAGCCGATGCCGGTCTCGGGCATCGCGACGCGGGAGCGCTCGGTGACGACGCGGACGCGGCCGTGGGCGGAGACACCGACACCGCCGCCCATCACGATGCCGTCCATCAGGGCAATGTACGGCTTGGGGTAGCGGGCGATGCGGGCGTTGAGGCGGTACTCGTCGCGCCAGAAGTCCGCGGAGGCGGTGTTCCCGGCCCTGGCGTCATCGTGGATGGCCCGGATGTCCCCGCCCGCGCACAGGCCGCGCTCACCGGCGCCGCGGATCAGGACCTGCTGGACGGCGGGGTCCTGCGCCCAGCCGGTGAGGGCCTCGTCGATCCGCAGCACCATGGGGTGGGTGAGGGCGTTGAGGGCCTTGGGGCGGTTGAGGGTGACCACCCCGGTCCGGCCTTCGATGTCGAACAGCACGGTGTCGTCTTCGGTCTTCACACCGGTCAGTATGTAGCGTGAGTCCTCATGCGGAAGATTGTCCTCATGATGGGGGTCTCCCTCGACGGATACATCGAGGGACCCGAGCGGCAGATCGACTGGCACGTCGTCGACGAGGAGCTGCACCAGTACTTCAACGACGAAGTCCGCACGATGGGCGGATTCCTGAGCGGCCGCGTCACGCACGAGCTGATGGCCGACTTCTGGCCGACCGCCGACGCCGACCCAGCGAACACCGGACCGATGGCCGAGTTCGCCGGCATCTGGCGGTCCATGCCGAAGTACGTGTATTCGCGCACCCTGCCGCAGACCGAGGCACGCTGGAACACCACGGTCGTCCGGGACGTCGTACCGGCGGAGGTCGCCGCGCTCAAGGCGGCCCCAGGCGGTGACCTGGCCCTGAGCGGGGCCGAGCTCGCCGCCTCGTTCCTGCGTCACGACCTCGTGGACGCGTACCACCTCTGTGTGCACCCGGTGCGGATCGGGCGCGGCAAGCCGCTCTTCCCGCAGGTCGACTTCGACCCGGTGCCGCTGCGCCTGGAGGGCACGCGCACCTTCGGCAACGGCGTCGTACTCCTGCGCTACGGACGGCCGTAGGCCCCGGGCGTCTGTCCGAAGGCCTTGCGGAAGACGTCGATGAAGGCGCTCGCGGACGACCACCCGCAGCGGTGGGCGACTGCCGTCACCGGCGTGCCGACCGCCAGCAGCCGCAGTGCCCGGTGCAGTCGCAGCTGGGTGCGCCACTGCGGGAAGGTCATGCCCAGCTCGGCCCGGAACAGCCGGCTCAGCGTCCGCTCCCCCGCCCCGGCTCCCGCCTGTGCGGCGAGCGCGGCCAGCCCGCGGGGGTCCGCCGGATCGGCGTGCAGCAGCGCGCACACCGCCGCGAGCCGCGGATCGGCCGGGGCGGGCAGGTGCAGCGGCTGGAGCGGCGAGGCCCGCAGCTGGTCGAGGAGTACCGCGAGCAGCCGGCGCCGCTCGGGGCCGGTGTCCTCGGGGGCGCGGGTGTAGGCCAGGATCAGCTCGCGCAGCAGCGGGCCGACGGCGATCACGGCCGGCGCGTCCAGGCACGGCGGGTTGACCCGGGCCGGCAGGCCCACCGAGTGCAGGTCGGTACGCCCGAAGGCGCGGTGTTCGTGCACCGTCCCGGCCGGGATCCACAGGGCACGGGTCGCCGGGGCCACCCAGGTGCCGGCGTCGGTGGTGATCGAGAGGACCCCGGAACCCGCGTAGGCGATCTGGTGGTCGTCGTGGCGGTGGGGATCGATCCCTTTGCCGGTGTCGAGCTCGCGGATGCTGGTCGCGGCCCTCGGCGTGTGGCGGATGCCCTGCTGGCGGTTCTTCTGCATCACCAGGCAATTTATCGGAAGCGCGACACCTGTGGCGAGGGCGATCCTCGACCGGTGAAGCCAGTGATCAGAACAACTCCGGTCCGGCGCCGCACCGCCGCCCTCTCGGCAGGCCACGCGTGCGTGGACGTCTACCAGGGCGCCGTCGCCGCGCTCGTGCCCTTCCTCGTGGCGGAGCGCGCGTACGGGTACGCCGCCGCGTCCGGCATCGTGCTCGCCGCCTCGTTGCTCTCCTCCGTGGTCCAGCCGCTGTTCGGGATGCTGGCCGATCGCCGCCCGATGCCCTGGCTGATACCGCTGGCCACCTGCGCCGCCGGGCTCGGCATCGCACTGGTCGGGCTGGACGCCGGCTATCCGGCCACGGTGGCCGCCGTGGCCCTGTCCGGGCTGGGCGTCGCCGCCTACCACCCGGCGGCCGCCCGGCTGGTGCGCACCACGGTGGGCGGGACCGGGCACACGGCGATGAGCTGGTTCGCGCTCGGCGGCAACACCGGCTTCGCCTGCGCGCCGCTGCTGGTGGCCGGCGCCCTGGCTGCGCCCGGGCCGGCCGGCTGGTGTCTGCTGGCGCTCCCGGCGGCCCTCGGGGTACTCCTCAACCGGCCGCCGGCCCGGACCGCCGCGGCCGCCTCCCCCGCCGCCGGGCCGGAGAAGGCCCCGGCGACCGCCCCGGAGGAGAACCGGCCCGCCTTCCTCCGCCTGTGCCTGGTGGTGATCGTCCGTTCCGTCGTCTTCATCGGCCTGAGCACCTTCGTCGCCCTGTACGTACGCGAGCGCGGCGGCGGGGAAACCGCGGGTGCCGTGGCGCTGTCCGCCCTGTTCGCGGGCAGCGCGGGCGGGACCCTGCTCGGCGGCCGGCTCGCCGGCCGCTGGGGCCGCGTGACCACCGTGCACCGTGCCTACGCCGCCGCCGTGCCCGCCGTCGCCGGGATCCTCTTCCTGCCGCTGCCGCTGGTGTACCCGTGCGCGGCGCTGGCCGCCGCCGCCCTCTACGTGCCCTTCTCGCTGCAGGTCACCCTGGGCCAGGACTACCTCCCCACCCGCATGGGCACGGCCGGCGGGGTCACCCTGGGCCTGACCGTCAGCGTGGGCGGCCTCGCGAGCCCGCTGATCGGCGCTGCCGCCGACGCCGCTTCCCTGCGCGTCGCCCTGGTGCCGCTGGCCGTCCTGCCGGTACTCGCGTGGGCGCTGGCCCGGCGGCTGCCGGAGCCGGTCTCCGCGGCCGTACCGGGACCCGTACCGGAGCCGGACGGCGCCGCGTGAGTATTGCCGGCCGCCGAGGTCGACCCGCCGTTCCCGCGGAGGGGTGGGGTCAGTCGCGGGGGCGGCTCCGGTGGGCCCGCCAGGCGGCCAGGGCCTCGGTGCGGGCGCCGTCGGGGTGGTGTGCGTGCCAGTCGCGCAGGAAGCGGTTGAACTCGAACTGGGCGGCGACCTCCTGGGGTTCGGCCGCCCTCGCGCGGGTGGCGTGCCAGTGGGCGACGGCTTCGGCGAGGGTGCGGCCCGCGCCCTGGGCCACGTACTCCCGCATGAAGGCGTCGAAGTGGAAGCCGGGCCCGATCTCCCGGACGAAGAACTCCCGGAGCACCTGGCTGCACCGCTGGCCCTGCGGGATCACGGTCGTGCGGTCGACGGGGCGGGCGAGCTGGCGGCCGCCCCTGCGGGCGGTGGGGGCCTGGGGCGCGGGCTCGGGCGGCAGGCCGTCGAGCGCGGCGGCCAACCGGGCCGTGACGGCGGCCTTCCCGCCTCCGGCCGACAGGCCCATCGCGCGCGCCAGCGCGCTCAGCTCGGCCAGCGTCCAGTACCAGCGGGCCAGCTCCGCCCCGGTCAGCGCCGGGGTCGGAGCAGGCCGGAACTCCCCCACATTCGCATACATGTTCGGATTATAGAGCCTTGCGACTTTGCCCGAATGTCCAATAATGTCGGGAAAATGACTGCTGACCCGAACCGCCTCGCCCTGGGCGAGGACACCGCCCTGGTCGTCATCGACTTGCAGAAGGGCATCCTGGACCTGCCGATCACCAGGCCCGCCGCCGAGATCCTCAAGAAGGGGATCGCGCTCGCCGAGGCGTTCCACGCCCGCAAGCTGCCCGTGGTCCTCGTCAGGGTGGCCTGGTCCCCCGACGGTGGTGACCTGCCCACCGCCAATGTGGACCGCCCGGGCCCGGCCGCCGCCCCGCCCGCAGCGTTCTCCGAGATCCCGGCCGACCTCGCGGCCTTCGCCGACGTGGTGGTGACCAAGCGCCACTGGGGCGCCTTCACCGGTACCGAGCTGGACCTCCAGCTGCGCCGGCGCGGCATCCACCGCATCGTCCTGGCGGGCATCTCCACAAGCGTCGGCGTCGAGTCCACCGCACGGACGGCCTGGGAGCTCAGCTACGACCTGGTGTTCGTGGAGGACGCCACCGCCGACACGGACCCCGACTCCCACGCCCACAGCTTCGGCAAGGTCTTCCCGCGCATCGGGAAGGTCAGCGCCACCGACGAGGTCATTGCCGCCCTGGATCGCTGACGGGATTCCTGGCCGTGGCGGGGGCGGCCACTTCCAGCCAGACGCATTTGCCGTCCGGCTTCGGCTGGGAACCCCAGCTGCGCGCCAGCCGGTCCACGATCAGCAGCCCGTGCCCGCCGGGCTGCCCGGACCTCGAGGCCGACCGCGCCCGCAGGGGGACCGGCGGCGCCGGGTTCCCGTCGGTCACCTCGATCCGCAGCCGGTCGTCGTCGCAGTCCAGCAGCAGCGCGCCCGGCCCGCCGCCGTGCAGGCAGGCGTTGGCCACCACCTCGGACACCAGCAGGAGGACGTCCTCGGCCGTGTCCCTGTCCTCCGGCGTGGCGGCCGGGAGCCAGTGCCAGGCGGCCAGCGCCCGACGGGCGAATTCACGGCTGCGCGTCACGACGTCGGTGGCCCCCTCCAGTACCAGGTACCAGGTGCGGTCGGGTGACCCCCGCTCCTCCATGACGCTCAGACTCCTCCGTGTCGACATCGTGGCGCATCCGACTCCGCGCGGCTGCGTACCCGTGCAGCCCGGATCCGCCGGCTAGCCGGGCGGACCGGTCCCCCCGCTCAGTGCTTCGGCCACATCGGCGTGCACAGGGAAGACCCCGTCCGCGCCGGTGATGTGGAACATCCGGGCAACCGACCCGCGCAGCCCGGTCAGTTCCAGGCTGCCGCCGGCCTCCTGCGCCGAGAGCCTGCTGTGCAGCAGCACGTTCAGGCCGGTGGAATCACAGAAGCCCAGCCGCGACAGGTCCACGACGAGCCGGCCGCCCTGGGTGACAGCCTCGTCGAGGGCGTCGCGCAGGGGCTGCGCCGTGTCGTGGTCCAGCTCCCCCGCCAGCTCGAGGACGACCCCTCCGTCCACGGTCTGCACCCCAACGGTGAAGCGTTCGTTGTCCGCTCCCGGAATCATCCGGCATCACCCTTCCCGTCCTGCTACCTGCACCTTCCCAGAAGCCACGGAGATACGCCTCGACGGCGCATGATGTGCCGGGTGGCGGGCAGGGGCGGTGACGGAAGCCAGTCGAACCTGCGGTGCCCGCGTACCGCCGGCGGAAGGACATTCCCATCATGGACAAGGAACAGGCCAAGGCGAAGGCCAAGCAGGCCAAGGGCAAGATCAAGGAAACGGCCGGCGATGCGACGGACAACCCGCGCATGGAGACCGAGGGCACGGCGGAGAAGATGACCGGCAAGGTCCAGGAGACGGCCGCGAAGGCCACCGAGCGGATGAAGCGCGAGAAGCGCTGACCGCCCCCTCCTCGAATCGGCCGACGGCACCCCGGACGCACCGCGTCCGGGGTGCCGTCGCGTGACGGCCGGATTCTGCCGCCGGTCCCGATTGGCCTGTTCCGGCTGGTGACACGCGGTCGAGTGACCCCGTATCCATGACGATGCGTACCCGGGGGGATCCGGCTCGCACGTCGACCGACAGGACAGGCGCCCCTGGGGCGCCGACACGACATGGGGTGGCACGCGGTGTTAGCCAAACGGGCGAGATCCACGACGGCCTACGGTGTCCGACAGCACGCTCCCGACGCGGACCGCCCCAGGTACCTGATCCTGGGCCCGGTAGAGGTGCACCTCGCGGGCCGCCCGTGCACCCCCACGGCCCTCAAGCGCCGGGCCCTGCTCGCCCTCCTGCTGCTGCACGCCAACAAGACCTTCTCCGTGGACACGCTGATCGACGAACTCTGGGACGGCCGGCCGCCCAGATCCGCCGTGGCAGCCCTGCAGATGTACGTATCGGGGCTGCGCCGGACGCTGGACCCCGGGCACAGCCAGGGCGGCCGGGACGCCCGGCAGCACCCCCTCCTCCGTACCGCCGGTTCCGGCTACCTGTTGCGCGTGGGGCCGGGAGAACTGGACCTGGACGGATTCCGCAAGGCGGCCGCGCTCGGCCGCGGCCTGCTCGCCTCGGGGGACTGCAAGGGCGCGGGAGAGGAGTTCCGCAACGCGCTGGCCATGTGGCGCGGGTCCCCGCTGGGGGACCTGGGCCAGTCGGGACTGCCCGCGCACTACGGCGTGCGGCTGGAGGAGGAACGCCTGGCGCTGGTGCACGACCGGATCGGCGCGGACATCTGCCGGGGCCGCGCCCGCGAGGTGGTCGGCGAGCTGGAGGAGCTCTGCGCCCGCCATCCGCTGCGCGAGGTGTTCCACGAGCAGTTGATGCTCGCCCTGGCCGACACCGGGCGGCGGGCCGGGGCACTGGACGCGTACACCCGCGCGCGGCGCGCGGTCGTGGAGAGCATGGGCATCGAGCCCGGCCCCGCGCTCCAGGCGGCGCAGCGGACGCTGCTGGGCGGCGGACGGCCCGCGAACGCCGGGCACGAGCGGTGTCTCCGCGGCTAGACGCTGTCGTGAGCCTTGGCGACCAGGGCCCGTCAGCCCAGCAGCCAGTCGAGCCTCCGCCGGTAGTAGACGAGCGGCTCGCCCTCGCCGAGGCCACAGTCCCCCACCTCGCCCACCAGGATCACGTGGTCACCGTGGGGGAACACCGCCCCGGCCCGGCAGTTCAGGTACACGGGCACGCCGAGCAGCCGGGGCACCCGGTCGTCCCAGCTCCACGGCAGACCGGCGAACTTGTCCTCCGCGCCGCCGGCGAAGACAGCGGCGAGGGCGGCGTCCGCGGCGCCGAGCAGGTGGACCCCGAAAGGCGTGCCCGGGCGCGGGTCCAGCTCGCGGCAGGTCCGCGAACTGCGGGCCAGTGCCACCAGCACGGAGGGCGGCCGCACGCTGTACGAGCAGACCGAGGACACCAGCAGCCCGCACGGCCGGCCGTCGGCCCGCCGTGCGGACACCACGGCGACCCCGGACACCAGGCGTGACATCGCCTCGGTGAACCGCTCCGCGAGCGGGCCCTGCTCCGGCAGGGCCCGCTCGTGCCTGCCCGGATCCTGCGCGGCGTGGTCCTGCCGGGCCCGGTCGCGCGGGGCCCGGCCCTGCCGGAGGCTCATCGTCCTATCCGGCCGCGAGGAGGCAGGAGTCCCGGTGGCTGAGCGCGTCGGGGTCCTCGGTGGCGGCGAACACCGCGTCGAAGTCCGCCGCCGCCTCGGTGAAGCGGCCCGCCGCCTCGTGGACCACGGCCCGGTTGAAGCGGAACTCGGGGCGGTCGGCGAGCTCCACGGCGCGGTCGAAGTCCGCCGTCGCCGCGCCCAGATCACCTGCGGAGTAGGCGAGTTCGGCCTTGACGGCCCAGGCCTCGGCGAGCTTCGGATCGCTGCGCAACGCGGCCTCGACGGCCCGGGCGGCTTCCGCCGGCCGACCGTCCTCGGCCAGCAGGCGCCCGTGCAGGCAGAGCAGATGCGGGTGGCCGGGGGCCAGCGCGAGTCCGGCGGCCACGCTGTCCAGCGCCGCCTTCGTGTCACCGAGGTCGTCCAGCACACCGGCGCGGCCGAGCAGCGCCTCCACGTGCCCGGGGTCGAGCTCCAGGGTGCGGTCGAAGTCGGCGAGCGCGCCCTGGGCGTCGCCCAGTTCCATCCGGGCGTCACCCCGGTTGTAGTACGCCTCGGGGAAGGGCGGTTCGAGGCCGAGCGCCGTCTCGTAGTCGGCGATGGCCTCTTCGGTGCGGCCCAGCTTGCGCAGGATGTTGCCCCGGTTGAAGTAGTGGTCGGCGAAGTCGTTGTCCGCGTCCATGATCTCGGCGTAGTCCTCCAGGGCGGCCTCCAGTCGGCCGCTCATGCCGTTGACCTGGGCCCGGTTGTAGCGCAGCCCGACCCGGTGCCAGGTCCGCTCGCCGAGGCCGAGTTCCCGGTCCAGCCGTTCCATGCCCTCGTCGAGCAGCCGGAGCGCCTCGTCGGGCCGCCCGGCCCGGACCTCCACCAGGGCGAGGCCGTTGCGGTTGAACACCGAGTAGAAGGCGCGTTCCTTGGGGTCGGGCAGCAGGTCCGCGATGGCGATGGCCAGGTTGACCCAGGCGCGGGCCTTGCGCTCGTCCCGGCGCTCCTCGGGGTAGTGGCGGGCGTAGAGCATCCCGATCTCGTAGGCGAGCTTCATGTGGTGCGCCGGATCGGTGGTGGCCGTCCGCGCCTCCTCCTGGAGGACCGCCGACTCGTCGGGCCGGCCCGCGGCCGCCAGGCACACCCCGGTCTCCCGGATGAAGACCCACCACAGGTCGGGGCGCTCCGCCGGGTCCACGGCCCGTCGGCCCGCCTCGCCCAGTTCGGCGGCCGCGTGGTAGAAGCCCAGGTACTTGCACCGGTCGAGCGCCCACCGCAGGGCGTCCAGTCCCGCGCCGCCGGGGTCGCCGCCGCGCATGAGGTGGTACGGCAGGGCGCCGAGCCTGAGCGAGGCTTCGCCCGCCTCCACCCGCTCCGCCAGTTCCGCGGCCCGCCGGTCGTGCAGGGCGGCCCGTTCGGCGGGGGCCAGTTGCTCGTACGCGGCGAGGAGCCCGGGGTCGTCGTCGGCTCCGTCGGCGTCCACGTACCGCTGTGCCGCCATGGTCCCGGCGGACACGGCCTCGGGGACGGGGCCGGGGCCGGGGCCGGGGTCGGTTCCGGTGATCCTGGTCGTGTATGCCTCTAGCGCGGCGGGCAGCGAGACGGAGAGCGTGCCCGGCGGATCGACCAGTTCCTCGGCACCGGAGCACACCACGAGGGTGAGCAGGCCGGCCGGGATCCTCCGCACGGCCGCCGCCAGGAACTCCTGGTCGGTGGCGTCGGCGTGCTGGACGTTCTCCACCACCAGGGTCCGCGGCCCGTCGCCGAGATCGGCCAGCGCCGTGAGGAGGAAGTCGACCAGGCCGTGTGCGACCCGCAATGAGTGCAGTCGTGCCGGGTAGCGGCTGACCTCGCCGGGAGCCGACGACTGCTGTTCCAGGGCGCGGGTGATAGCCGGTACCAGCGGCTTCAACTCCGGCGTGCTCTCCTGGAGTTCGATGTAGTGGCGGCCGGCGAGGGCGGGCCGGCGGCTGAGCGCCTGCGGGGCCACGGCCCGGAGCAGGCTGCCGGCCGCGGTGTACGGACCGCGCAGCCGCCGGTGTGCGTCCACGACCGCGAGGAGGGGAGGCAGTTCGAGGCCGGCCCGCAGCCGGTCACGCTCCGAGCGCTGCGGAGCGGAGATCCAGTAGTGGCCGCTCATGGGCCTGCCTTTCACAGAGTGGCCGTCGGGGGACCCGTCCGGGCGTTCCCTCGGGCGATTCAGGCGATGACGTGGTCGAGCCGGGACCGCCGGCTGCGCAGGCGCTCCCTGACGGCGATCCAGAGGGCGAGGCCGACCTGGGCGAAGGTCAGCAGCAGGAAGACGGCGGAGTCGAGCAGGAGGACCCAGTCCGCCCGGTGGCCCGCGCCGAAGCGGTCGAGCGAGGCGGTGATCATCTGCCAGAAGACCGGGCCGAGTCCCAGCAGGAACGTGCTCAGGCTGATCGTGTACCCGGCGAGGATCAGCCAGGAGTACCAGCGCGCCACCCGCCGGTCCACGGGGTGCCACGCGTCCTCGTCGACCAGCAGACGGGTCCGCCCCAGCAGGCGGTTGAACCGGTTGCGGAGCAGGCGTACGGATGTGGTGTGCAGGTCCACGCAGCCGAGCGCGGTGGTGATCAGCACGTACACGTCCGTGCGCAGGTAGAGGAAGAACTGCCAGAGCAGCCGGATGACCGCGGCGAAGGCCACGGCCAGGCACACCCGGCCGGCGAGCGCGGTCCCGCCGTCCGGCCCCAAGACATCGGCCACCGTGATCAGCAGGCTGATCAGGACGACGTCGGCGACCATTCCGGCCAGGATCGGCAGATAGCGCTTGCGGCGCTCCACGGCGACCAGGCCGTCCAGGGAGGTCTCGACCACGAGGAAGTAGAAGCGGTACGACATCCGGGTCCGGGAGCGGATGCCGAGGCGGCGGCCGGCCAGCGCGTGGAACAGCTCGTGGACGGCGATGAGCGGGACGGCGACGATCAGCAGGACCACGTTGATCACCGCGTAGTAGTCGCTGAACAGCAAGTCCCGCGCGGTCGGTACGAGACCGGGCTCCAGCAGCATGCGCAGCACCGCCCAGGCCGTGATCGCGCCGTAGCAGATCCAGGCCGCCCTTGAGAACACCGCCCGTCCGAGCCGCTGCCAGCGCACCGGCTCCGCCGCGGCCGGTTCCTCGTCCGCGGCGCGGACGAAGCCGAGTTCGTACAGGGCCTCGACGACGTCGGTGACGTCGGCGCGCTCTCCGTACTCGGCTTCGTACCAGTCGGCGGCCTGCGCGGGTGTGGCCCCCTCCTGCAGACGGCGTACCAGCTCGGCGCCGTCGGGCGGGAAGATCGCGTAGGAGTCGGTGTCCTGACGGCCGATGGTGACCTCGCCGCCGTCCTCCAGGTAGACCAGCGGGTGGAGCGCCAGCGGCGCGTCGTCGGAACTGCGGAGATCGTGGTCCGCCATGGCGCTGCTCCCTCTCTTCCTGCTGCCTCTCTTCCCGCTCCCTCTTTTTCTGCTCCCGGGGCTCCTCCCGCTCCCCCGGGTGGCGCCGGGCCCCGGCCGTGGCCGGGGCACCGGCGCCGGACTCACCTGACGCGGGCTCAGGCGGGGTTCGGGTAGACCGAACAAGCGGAAGACGTGAGGCGGACGGGGCCGGCCTTACGGATCTGGATCTTCTTCATCTGTGCACCTCCTTCGCAGGATCGGGGTTCGTGCTCCCCATCCTGGAGAGGGCCTCCAAAGCTTCTCCATACGTCCGCCAAATTCCCTTCACACGACCGGTACGGCCGTGTGAAGGGAGGGGCGGACGGCGGGAGGCGCGCTGTCAGGTGCGCTGTCCCGCCGTCCGCGTTCTCAGGAGGCCGCGACGCGCAGCGCGTCGGCCCGTTCGCCGGCCCAGGTGAGGGCGACGGGTGCGGTGGACGGCGGGGCCGGGGTGGCCAGCCATCCCAGCAGGGCGTCACCGCGGGTGACGACGACGGCGGCGGAACCCGCCGGCAGGTCCAGCTCCCAGCCGCCGTGGGGGCCGGTGATCCGGTCGTCTCCGTCGGTGGGGTTGAAGGCGCCGGTGATCCGTACGGCGCCGGGGCCGGTCCGGCCGAGTACGACCGCCCGCCGGTGCTCGGACGTACGGCGCGTCGCGCCTGCCGAGGGCAGCGCCGCGACGAACGCGGCGACCGCTCCGTCGGCCGGGGCACCCGCCGCGAGCCTCAGCTCACCGGGTACCGCGGGGGTGTCCGGCGCCCCGGGGCCGTCCGGGGCACCGGCACGCAGGATCCCGATGGGGATCCCCTGGCCGTCCCCGGCCTGCCGGGAGTGCTCGTCGAGCCATCCCAGGCCGATCAGCCGGCCGCGGTCGCGCAGCTGGTCCCGTACGGCGTCGGCGAGTTCCCCGAGCGGGGTACGGCCGTCGCGCTGCCAGGCACCGGCCTCGGGCAGCGTCCGGTCGACGAGGACCAGCGCGTCGCGCTCCAGCTCGCTGTCGAGGAGCAGGGCGCCGAAGCGGTCGAGGAAGGCGGCCAGCAGCCGCAGCCCTTCCGCGTTAGGGGTGTGCGCGCCGCCCTCGGTGAGCGGGGCTCCCGGGCAGTACGGCGGCGCGTGCAGGGCAGGGTCGACGCCTTCGGCGCGCAGTCCCGCGGGGTCCATGTCCACGAGGCCGCCCCAGTTGCCCGCGGCGCAGGCGGTGTAGACGCTCACCGTGGTGGAGCCCAGGAGCAGCGCCAGCAGCGCGTTGAACACCGGGGTGCGCGGCTGGGCGTAGCTCTCGTCGGTCCAGGTGAAGCCCCAGTTGGCTTCGACCACGTCGGTGTCGCCGAGCAGGATCCCGGTCAAGTGGGAGGAGAAGGCCTCGGTGTCGCGGGCCGGGTTTCCGACCCACTCGGTGTGGCCGGCCAGGTGCCGGGAACCCTGGACGGCGCGCTGCCGGGCGGCCCACGCGTCGAGTGCTCCGGGAGCCGTGGTGCTCGCCAGCGGTACGTTGGCCAGTCGGGCGGGACCGGCCGGGAAGAGGGCGGAGATCCGGTCCCACAGGCCGACGATGGCGTGGCCGCACCACTGGGACCACAGCACGCGCAGGGCGCCGGTCCACCGGTCGAGGTCCTGGGCCGCGTGTGCGGCCTCGGCGGCCAGGCCGCGCCCGGTGAGCCAGTGCGCGAAGGCCTCCCGGGCGGCCGGTGAGGCGTCCTGGGCGTCGACGCGGAGGTTGGCCTCGCCGGCCATGCCCTCGTTGCCGAGCTGGAGCGCGACCACCGGGCCGTGGGGCGCCGCGGCCTTGGCCACGACCTCGTCGGCGACGGCACGCAGCCAGGTCTCGGCCTCGGCCCGGACCGCGGGGTCCAGCAGGCTGGGCAGCGGCTTGTTCTGGGAAGTGAGGACCGCTCCGGTCAGGCCGCGGTACGGGGTGTGTGCGGGGCCGCAGAGCCGGTCGGGCAGTCCGCCGAGCTGGACCTCGGCGTGGATGAAGGGGCCGGGTTTGAGGAGTACGGCCAGGTCCGCGCGGGCGGCCAGGTCGAGGAGCCCGGTCACGTCGCGCTGGGGGTCCGTCCGGCCGGTGAAGTCGAAGGTCCGCTCCGCGCCCTCGCCGGTCTCGTGGAACCGCCAGGGCAGGTAGCAGGAGACGACGTCGACGCCTAGCCTGCGCAACTCGCGCAGGTTGGCCGCCCAGTTGGCGGGGTCGGCCCGGTAGTACGGGTATTCGCCGATGACGACGGGACGGCCCGCGGCCGGGACCAGGGCGTCGTGGATCCGGGTCATGCCGCCGCCCCGGGGTGCGGGGGTACGAGGACGACCTTCAGCGCGGTGTACTCGGCACCGGGGACGGCGGCCAGCGCCCTGAACGCCTCTTCGTGGTCGGCGAGGGGGAAGCGGTGGGTGACCACGCGTTCCAGCGGCAGGGTCCGGGCGAGTTCGATGGCCTTGGGGAAGATCTGGCTGTTGTAGTCGCCCGCGCCGATGATCTGCAGGCCGCGCTGGAGCAGGGTCAGCGGGCGCACCGTGGCGGAGGCGTTGCTGTTGAAGCCCATGATGACGACCCGGCCGCGCAGTGCGGCGTAGCCGATGCTCTGCTCCAGGAGGCTGCCGACGGAGTCGACGACCAGGTCACCCCGCTCGGCGAGTTCGCCGTCGTCGGGGGTGTGGACGGTGACGCGGCCGCCGAACTCGGGGGCGTCGAACACCTCGCGGTCGAGCCGTCGGCGCACCGGGTCGGGTTCCACGAGCAGCACCCGGGCCCCGTACAGCTGGGCGGCCATGGCGGTGACCACGCCCATGGGCCCGCCGCCGACGACGATCGCCGTCTCGCCCGCGGCGAGCCGTCCGGCTTCCAGGTTGTTGAGGGCGCAGGCGAGCGGCTCGACGACGACGGCGCGGTCGAAGCTCATGCCGTCGGGTATGGCGTGGCAGAAGAGTTCGGGGAGCCGGATGAACTCCGCGAAGGAACCGTCGTAGTCCAGGCCGACCTCGGTGCCCGTCTTGTGCCCGCAGAAGTTCAAGTGGCCTTCGAGGCAGGTGGGGCAGGTGCCGCAGTAGAGGGTGGGGTTGACGATGACCCGGTCGCCCACGGCGAAGCGGGTGACTCCGGGGCCGGTGGAGTCGACGATTCCGACGGCCTCGTGGCCCATCACCACACCGGTCTCGGCGGGGAACTTGCCGACGAGGACGCTGCGGTCGGTCCCGCAGATCCCGCTCTGCGTGACGCGGATGACGACGTCATCGGCCCGGCCGGCCTCGGGCTTCGGGTGGTCCACCAGGGCGAGCGTGCGGTCGGGGCCCAGCGTCAGCGCCTTCATGATGTCTCCCTCGTGGCCGGGGTGGTGGTGCCGCCGAGGTCCCAGTGGACGGCGTCGAGCAGCTGCTTGTGGAGTTCGGGGGTGGAGGCGGCGATGCACGACTTCTGGTTCATGGGGCCGAGGTCAACCAGGGAGGTGGGGCCGAGGTCGTCGCCGTAGGCGTCGGTGATCACCACCCCGGCGAGGCGGGCGAGGTAGACGGCGGCCGCGATGTCGTAGGGGAAGAGGTGCAAGATCGAGCCGCGGCCTGCGCGCAGGAAGTCGACCTCCGTCTGCGGGTGGTCGCGCAGGACCCGGTTGCCGATGTCCACGAAGGCGTCGAGCTGGCCGGTGATGATGCGCGAGATGGAGAAGGTGCTGCTGTTGAAGACGAAGATGCCGCCGGTGTTGGCCGACCGGTCGACCAGGTGGGCGTAGGCCTCGGTCATCAGCCGCATCGGGTGGCCGTTGAACTCGATCGACCAGAACATCGTGGCCAGGTCGGTGTTCCGGCTCAGGCGCGGCACGGGAGTGCGGAAGCCGCCGCTGGAGAGGCCCTCCTCCTCGTCCCCGTAGATCCAGGCGCCGCTCTTGATCTCCACGAGGCAGGCGGCGTTGACGTCGGCGAGGGTGGGCGCCCCGTCGCGGTAGGGGGCGGCCGCGATGGACACCATGCCCATCTCCAGCCCGGCCGAGGTGGGACGGGTGCCGTCGATCGGGTCGACGACGAGGAGGACCTGCGGGTCGGGCGCGAGCTCCACGTACGATCCGTCCTCGGTGTAGAGGGCGAGCGGGATCCCGGCGTGTGCGCGCAGGTAGTCGATCACGGCCCGCTCGGCCACCTCGTCCACGTCGAACTGGGCGTCGCCGCCGGGCGAGTCGCCGTGGACCTGGCGGGCCAGGCCGCGGTCCGCGTAGTGGAGGAGTTCGGAGCGGACGTGCCCGCCGAGTTCCGTCAGCAGCTTCTTCAGCTCCTGCTGCCCCTTCATCGGGTCAGCTCCGCGAGGAAGAGGTTCTCCAGCTTGTCGCAGATCTCGTCGGCCTGGGCCATCGTGAGGATCAGCGGCGGGCGGATCTTGAGGACGTTGCCGTAGCCGTAGCGCGAGGTGCGCAGGATCAGCCCGTGCTCCATGGCCTTGTCGGCCAGGTGGTTGGTCAGTTTGACGGCGGGCTTGCCGTCGAGCTCGGCGATCTCGAAGCCGATCATGAGGCCGACGCCGCGGACGTCCACGATGGCCGGGTAGCGGCGCTGCATGTCGCGGAGGCGTTCCATGATGTGGTCGCCGGTCCTGGTCACGTTCGCGAGGAATTCCGGCCGGCGCACGATGTCCAGCGTGACGTTCGCGGCGGCGGCCGCGAGCAGGTTGGAACCGTAGGTGAAGGAGTGGTGGTTCGCGGGGAGTCCGGCGAGCCGCTCGTTGGTGATGATGGCGGCCACCTGCGCGCCCGATCCGCCGAGGCCCTTGGCGGTGGTGATCGCGTCCGGCTCGACGCCGAAGTGCTGGGCGGCGAACATGTGGCCGGTACGGCCGATGCCGGTCTGGATCTCGTCGAAGATCAGGGCGATCCCCTGCTCGTCGCAGAATGCCCGGAGTTTTTGCATGTAGCCGTCCGGCGGGACGATGTTGCCGCCGTTTCCGGATATCGGCTCGATCAGGACGGCGGCGACCCGGCCACTGCTGGCGTAGTCGACGAAATCCTCCAGGCGGTCGACGCACATCATTCCGCAGGTGTCCTTCTGCTGCCCGTAGAAGCAGCGGAAGCAGTACGGGTCGGGCACTTGGAGGCTGCCCGGGAAGAGGTTGGGGAACGGTTCGCGGCGGAACGAGTTGCCGGACATCGAGGTCATCATCATCGTCTGGCCGACATGGCTGCGGAACAGGGTGATGACATCGGATTTGCCCGTGGCGAGCTGGGCCATCTTGATGGCCCCCTCATTGGCGGCCGAGCCGCCGGACACCTTGGGGTGCACCTTCGTCAGTCCGGCCGGCGAGGTCTCCACCAGCCGCCGGACGAGCCCGTTGATCGGGTCGCTCTGGTAGGAGGAGGTCAGGTGGACCAGCTTGTCGAGCTGGTCCTTCATGGCCGCGATGACGGCTGGGTGGGAGTAGCCGAGGCTCAGGTTGAACGTGGCCGACGCGCAGTCGAGGTAGCGCTTCCCGTCCTCGTCGTACAGGTAGACGCCCTCACCCCGCTCCATCTTGCGCTCGCTGACGGGGTAATAGAGGTGATCGGTGACAACGGTGCTGGCCATTTTTCCTTCTCACGCAGGTAAGGGAAAGACGTCAAGACTGTGAGAGCAATGCATGATTCATCCAAAGGGGCAGGGAACTGGCGGCCGCCGTACCGGAGGTCGATTAACCGGTGGCGGCGGCCCGGTTTGTTTACCCGGTCAGATCGGGTATCGGCGCCTGCTCATTCATACGATCACATCTCAAGTGACGCTGGCAAGTGCCAATTCGGGACATGCGAGTCACTTCGCGTACCGGGAATTTCAGCCAGTCAATAGCGCGGCGAGCGCCCCGGTGGAGGTGAAGACATGCCCCCGCAAGCCCAGTTCACGGGCCGCCACGACGTTGTCCGTCCGGTCGTCCACGAAGAGGATCTCCCCGGCGGGCAGCCCCAGTTCACGTACGCACCAGGCGTAGGAAGCGAGCTCGGGTTTGGCGCTGCCGATGCGGCAGGAGAACCCGACGACCGCGAACAGGTTCAGCCACGGCTCGTATGTCTCGTACCGGACGGCCAGTTCCTCGGGGATGTTGGACAGCAGCCCGAGCGTGAGGCCCTGGCCGGCGAGGGCGCCGAGCAGGTCCACGCACTCCTGGTCGACCTCGCTCCAGCTCGCCACGTCGGCCGCGATCAGCTCGGCGGTCAGGCGTTCGTCGAGCGGGATGTCCAGGGCGTCGCAGACGCCTTTCCAATAGGCGGGACCGGAGACGTCCCCGCGGTCGTACGGGGCGCGCCGCGACCAGTACGCCGCCCAGAACGCCTCGCGGTCCGCGCCGGCCGTGCGCTCCAGCACGGCCTGCGACGCGGGCGACTGGAGGCGGGCGATGACGCCGAACATGTCGAAGAGGACGGCTCTCACGGCGCTCATCCTTGGGCTCCTCGCGTCGGGACCGCGTCCGGGCTGGCCTCGGTGTCGTGATCGGCGCCGGGGGCGGCGGCCGGGGCCGCGTCGGGGTCGGGGGCGTTCCTGCGCAGCCACACGCTGAGGACGGCGCAGACGGCGGCGAGTACGAACAGCACCAGCGGCGCCGCCCGCACGTCCATCGTGTCGATCACCCCGCCCAGCAGCGGCGGGAAGGCCACACCGCCGATCATCGAGGCGGCGATCACGTACGCCCCGGCCGCGGCGACGCTCGGTACGGCCCGGTTGAGCCAGGGCAGGCAGGTGGGGAAGATGGGCGCGATCATCAGGCCGACGCCGAAGTACGCGTACGGGGCGAGGGCCGGGACGGTCGCGAGCAGCAGGAAACCGGCCATGCCCGCACAGCAGACGGTCAGGATGGACGGCGCGGACCAGCGCAGGCTCAGCGGGACGATGACGAACCGGCCGATGGTCATCGCCGCCCAGTACGCGGAGGTCGCGGTGGCCGCGGTGGCCGCGCCGTAGCCGACCGCCTCCAGATGGGTGGGCTCCCAGCCGCCGACGCCGGTCTCGATGGCCACGTGCAGGACGTAGACCCCGATGAACGCGGCGATGACGGGCAGAACGCGCGCTCCGCCCGTCCCGCCGGCCTCCGCGGCGGCCGGCTCCGGCTCCCGGGCGGCCACGCCGCCCAGGGTGAGCAGGATGAGCAGGCAGACGACGCCGATGCCCACGAAGATCTCCGGATAGCTCTCCGCCCCGAGCCAGCCGACGAGGGCCGGGCCGGCGATCGCGCCCACCCCGAAGTGGCCGTTCAGCAGGTTCAGCATCGCGGTGCTGCGGCGTCCGAACCCGATGGCGAAGAGCTGGTTGAGACCGTAGTCGATGCCGCCGAAGCCCAGTCCGATGACGAGGGTGCCGGCCAGGGCCAGGATCCAGCTCGGCGAGAACGCGAAGACCGCCGCGCCGGCGGCCATGAGCAGGTACGAGCCGCCCAGCAGCGTGCGGTTGCCCAGCCGCCCCCGCAGCACGTGGTAGATCAGCACTCCGAGCAGCGCGCCGACGAAGTGGGCGCTGAGGCTGAGCCCGGCCACGGCGGGGCTGATGCCGAACTCGTCGCGCAGTGCCGGGATCGCGGGGCCGTACAGGGCCTGCAGGGCGCCGATCACCACGAAAGCAGCACACGAGGCGACGATCGCGACGGTGCTGAGCAGCGGTTTCGCCTTCTCGGACGGTTGGGCCCCATGGGTGGCGGACATCGCTCTCCTCATCGTTGCTTGATCGAAGGAACATTCATGATGTTCATTAGAGCCCCCACATCACACACAGCGAGGAACTTTACTCATATTTGATGTTCGTTGCCACAGAAACCGTGTGCACTCCCGTCCCCGACGGGCTCCTCCCTGTGCTAAAAGCAGACACATGAACGTGATGGAGAGACACAGGTTCGTGGTCGCGCTGCTCATGAAGGAGAACCGCGCGACCGTCGCGGAGCTGGCCGCGGCCACGGGTGCGTCGGAGATGACCATCCGCCGCGACCTGGAGGTACTGGAGTCCCGCGGGGCCCTGCGCCGGGTGCGGGGCGGCGCGGTGAGCAGCCTGCCGGGCGGGGTCGAGCCGCCGTACGCGGTCCGCGCCATGTCCGGCGCCCAGGCCAAGGAGCGCCTCGCGGCCACGGTGGTGAAACTGCTCACCGACGGCGAGACCGTCGCCCTGGACACCGGCACCACGGCCGTGGCCGTCGCCAAGGCGATGGCGGGCCGGAAGCTCACCGTCACCCCGCTGTCCCTGCACGCCGCCTTCACTCTCTCCGGGCATCCGGGCATCCAGCTCGTGCTGCCCGGGGGCCAGGTGCGCCCCGAAGAGCTCTCCTTCTACGGCCGCACACCCGTCCAGACGTTCCAGGACCTGTGCTTCGACACCTTCATCCTGGGCTGCTGCGGCGTCGACCCGGTCCAGGGCGCCACCGCGTACAACCTGGACGACGTACAGGTGAAGCGGGCGGCCGTGGCGGCCGCGCAACGGGTGATCCTGGTGGCGACCGCCGACAAGCTCGGCCGCGCGGCGCTGGGACGCATCTGCACGATGGAGCAGATCGCGCTCATCGTCACGGACGCACCGCAGGACTCGCCGGTGGTCGAGGAACTCCGGTCCCGGGGGGTGGAGGTGGTCCACCCGGCGGACGCCTGAGCCCGGCGGGGAAGAAGCCGCCGGGCCCGGTTCAGCGCAGGTCGGCCCGCGCGGCGGTGCCGTCGAGGAAGCCGCCCGACTGGTGCTGCCACAGCTTCGCGTAGGCGCCGTCCGCGGCGAGCAGTTCCTGGTGCGTGCCCTGCTCGACGATCCGTCCGCGGTCGAGGACGACGAGCTGGTCCATGGTGGCGACCGTGCTCAGCCGGTGGGCCACCACGAGTGCCGTCCGCCCGTCCATGAGCCGCCACAGCGCGTCCTGGACGAGGATCTCGCTCTCCGAGTCGAGGGCGCTGGTCGCCTCGTCGAGCAACAGGATCGGCGCGTCGCGCAGGATCGCCCTGGCGAGCGCGACCCGCTGGCGCTGTCCGCCGGACAGCTTCACCCCCCGCTCGCCCACCATGGTGTCGAAGCCGTCCGGAAGGGCGTCGGCGAACTCCGCGACGTGCGCGGCATCGGCCGCGCGTCGGATCTCGGCGTCGGTGGCGTCCGGCCGGGCGAACGCGATGTTGTCCCGCAGCGTGCGGTGGAACATCGCAGGGTCCTGCGGTACGTAGGCGATCAGGCTGCGCAGGTCGGCCTGGCGCAGCCTGCTGATGTCCTGACCCCCGATCAGGATCCGGCCGCCGTCGATGTCCGTCATCCGCAGCAGCAGCCGGCTGAGCGTGGTCTTGCCCCCGCCGGACCGGCCGACCAGACCGATCTTCGCCCCGCTGGGCACGGCCAGGTCGAGGCCCTCGAAGAGCGGCTGCGCACCAGCGTGGGCAAAGTCCACCCGCTCGAAACGCACGTCGGCGGCCTGCGACCGCAGCGGCTCCGGCGCCACCGGGTCGAGCACGGTCGGCGGAGTCAGCAGCAGTTCGGTGAACTGCGCGGCCTCCGTCATCGAGCTCTCCAGGCGACGGTAGATCTGGTTGAACTCGAACTTGATGCGTAGAAGCGTTTTCGCAGTTCAGGCAAACCTTCGGATCGTCGGCGGTCAGCAAACCGTCAGCATCAGCATCCGTGGAGGCCGCGCATGGCAACCAAGCAGCTTGCCCGAGGGATGGGTTCCTACTTCAAGGACTGCGGACACGCCATGTCCAGATGGGCGAACTGCCCGCACTTCTACAAGGTCCGCTACAGAGGCGCCGCCGGAAGCCAGGTCGAGGAGTCGGGGTTCGAGACCTCCGACGAAGCCATCGACCGACTGACCAGTGTCTACAAAGCGAGGAAGGCCTCCTCCCCTGCGAACGAGGCGAGCCAAGCCAAGATCGAGCGCATCGAGAAGTACGGCCAGATGCGCTTCGAGGAATACGCCGCCGAGTGGAAGGCCGGTCAGCGTCACCTCGGTCCCGGGACAGTTGTCAGCCTCGACTCGCTCCTCCAGCACCACATCTACCCCGCCGTCGGGAGTCGGCGGATGAGCACATTCGATCCCAAGGTCGTGGACAACTTCATCCGGACGATGGAGCGCAACGGCATCGGCCTAGCAACACAGTCCAACGCATACGACAAGCTGAAGTCGATCCTCCTCGACGCGCACCGCTTGGGCATCTTCGAGGACAGCCCCCTCCTGGGCGTCAGTCCACCCCAGTACGACCCCAAGCGCGCCGTCATCCCCTCACCTGAGCAGCTCCGCGCCCTACGCCGCAGGGGAGACGACGTCTTCCAACTAATGGTGGAACTGATGACGGGCTGTGGCCTCCGCAACGGCGAGGCCGCGGCGGTCAACCTCAACAGCATCGTGGCCGACGACGTCTACCGCGTCAGCGAGCAAGTCAACCAAGTCACCAAGCAATACGACCGCCTCAAGCACCGCAAAGTCGGCGAGTACCGAGACGTGCCCCTTCCCCAGCGGACCAAGGAACGTCATCGAGTCGTACGCCGAGCAGCACGGCACCACCGACGGTTACCTGCTGCGGCATCCAAAGGACTCCGGCCGCGCCTTCCAGCCCTACCTCTTCCAGAACCAGTGGCAGCGGCTCAGGAGAGGAGGTGAACTCGACATACCCGAAGGCATGGTCATCTACAGCCTCCGTCACTTCTTCGCCTCGAACTGCCTCACGCACAACATCCCCATCACGGACGTCGCCGAGTGGATGGGGCACAACAACATCGACATCACCTTCAAGATCTACCGCCACCTCATGCCCGGCTCGGTCGGCACAGCCGCCAAACTCCTGGACGCCGGGCTGGCTGCGTGACGCGCGGTTGCGCCGGCACGAGCACCTTCCCGGAATCAAGATGCGCCCCCGGGTCCACTGTCCGGCTCCTCCTACATAGCCGATGATCCCCGGTCAGCCAAACCGGGGTTTTTTCGCATCCTGGATCTAACGACGTCCTAGCCGACAGGAGGGCCAGCACGCCCGCACAGTTCATGACCGCGAAGGAACTTGCAGTACATCTGAACATGTCCCTGCCCTGGGTCTATCGAGAGGCCGCGCGCGCAGGTCTGATGCCGTACAAGTTCGGAAACGGTCGCAACGCGAAGATCCAATTCAAGGTGTCCGAGGTTCAAGTCTGGATCGGCCAGCAGAAGGTTCCCTCTGCGTTGTAACTCCTCCCTGACAGTCATAGACACAACTCACAGCAGAGGATTATTCGCAAGGTGACAACGAACAAGCTGGTCCGCGGGATGGGAACTTTTTTCAAATCCTGCGATCACCTACAGGCCAGGTGGTCCAAGTGCCCACATGACTACCGGATTCGGTTTCGCGACGCATCCGGGCGCCAGATCCAAGAATCGGGCTTCGGCACCCAAGAGAAGGCCATCAGGCGACTCACGGAAGTCTACGACACAAAGAGAAATAGGTCGCGAAGCCAGGCGAAGATAGAACGCATCGAAAAATACGGGCCGATGCGATTTCGCGAGTACGCCGCCGAGTGGAGAGCAGGGCAGCGCCATCTAGCCGAGTCTTCAGTTAGACACCTCGATTCTTTGCTCGACAACCACCTGTTGCCGGCTCTGGGCGGGCGGCGAATGAACAGTTTTGACCACAAGGTCGTCGAAGACTTCATTCGCAACTTGGAATCCGCCGGGATCGGCGCAGCAGCACAATCGAACGCCTTTGATAAGCTCGCATCCATCTTGCTTGATGCACATCGCCTAGGGATATTCGAAGATAACCCTCTGCATGGGGTCAAGGCTCCTCAGTACACGCCGAGCCGCAGTGTCATCCCGGATCCGAGTCAGCTGACAGCACTACGTTCCAGCGGTGACGACACCTTCCGGCTACTGATCGACTTGATGAGCGGATGCGGGCTGCGCAATGGTGAAGCCGCTGCGGTCAACATCAGCAACCTGGTCGCGGACGATGTCTATCGGATCACCGAGCAGGTCAACCAGACCACCAAGAGGTACGGACCGCTCAAACATCGAAAGCCTGGGGATTACCGCGAAGTTCCACTCCCCCCGCGCGTCAGGGACACAATCAACTGGTTCGCCGAAAAGCACGGAACCAATGACGGCTATCTTCTCCGGCACCCCAGGGACGCCGCTCGCCCATTTCAGCCGTATCTCTTTCAAAACCAATGGCAACGGCTCAGGAAGCAGCACGGTTCACCTGCCCCCGCCGGCCTGACAATCTACAGCCTCCGACATTTCTTTGCCTCGAACTGCCTGAGCAATGGAATCCCGATCACAGATGTCGCCGAATGGATGGGACATAAGAATATAGACGTCACTTTCAAGATCTACCGGCACCTCATGCCCGGGACACTCGGCCAGGCGGCCAAATTGCTTGACCTCGGCCTGGCGGCCTGAGACCGGGCATCACGCGGTGCGCAACGCACCAACCCGCCGTGGGTGCCGCACCGGTTTCCCGAAATCCCGGTGCCCTGCGGTGGGTCCGCCGCGCTGTCCAGGACAGCGCTCTACGCCATGAGATGGTCACGCCGCAGCCTCCAAGGCGATCTGGACGCGCGCTGATGCAGAGCGTCCGGGTCCAGCCGTCCAGTTGGGGGACGGTGTGGTCCAGGAGGAGGATCAGCGGCCAGTGCCAGAGGTAGACCCCGTAGGAGAGTCCTCCGAAGCGGGTGAGCGGCCTGCTGCCCAGTGTCCGGGCGAGTGGGGTGGCCAGGGCGTGTGCGAGCAGGGCGATGAGCGTGGCGGCGAGCGCCGAGTGCAGGAGCAGGCCGCCCTGGAACAGGAATGGCTGTCCGGTGCCGGAGGCCAGTGCCCAGCTGGCGGCCGGCAGTCCCGCCGGAAGGAGCACGAGGCGGCCCGCCGTCCGGGGGACAGCGTCGCGATCCGCGTCCGTAGGGCCGGCATGGCGGCGAGCGCTCCGAGCAGCAGGCCGAAGGCGCGGGTGTCGGTGCCTTCGTAGACGCGTGTGGTGTCGACAAGGTCGAGGAGCAGGGCCATCAGGGCTGCCGAGGCCAGAGCTCCGACGAGTGCGGTGACCGCGAATCGCCCGGAGCTGGGGGCTGGGCGGATCACACAGGACGTTCGTGTTTCGTCACAGGATCCGCCACCCGAGGTCCTTCTCGCCTCGCCTAAGGGCGCCGATTCGTCGCTCGACCTCGTCGATACTGCCGGGCGTGTGACCACTCTTTCGTGCGTTGGTCGTGATCATGCGGAGTTCCCTGAGGTCACGGAGCGTTTCGTAACCTGACCACTTCGTCACGTCGAATCCGTACGCTGCGGCGAAATCGTCGTAGTGCGGCTTGCCGTACCCGAATCGGCGTGAGTGGACCTCGACCGTGACGAGGTCCCATTCGGGTTGGCCGATCGCCGCCGTGTCCCAGTCGCATAGGACCACCGACTCCCCGGCCGCGTGCAGGGCGTTGCGGTGTTGCGGGTCTCCTTGGATGACGCCCGGTTGGCACTCGAAGGCGACCTCGCCGAGCGCCTCCTCAAGCTGATCAACGCGGGAGGACAGAAATCGAAGATCGGAGGCCGGCAGCGTCGAGGTGGCTGAGATGGATCGCCGGATCGCGCGTACGTTGTCGTGCTCCGGGAGGTCGAAAGGTGGATGGTCGAGGGTGTGGAGCATCTGGAGCGGTTTGGCCAGTTGCTCCGCGGCCACGGAGGCTCCCGACTGGGGCAGGTAGGCCCAGAACGTCACCGAGTGCCGTCGGTCGACGAGGACCGGCTGGTCGCATTCGAGAAGAGGCACTGTGGGAAACCCTGCGTCCATCAGCCAGCGAGTGAACCGCACCGTGCGCTCGACGGCTTCGGGCGGGGTGCCGATCCGGGCGATCTTGGCAACGACGGGGTGGCGGGAGAGGCGCAGGACGGCGTTGGTGTGTCCTCGGAGGACATGGGCGCCCTCGGCGTCCAGGCCGACCGTCGTGCAAGCCTGGTGCAGGATGCTTCGCATGTCCGCTTCGGTGTAGCCGCCGGGTGCTGTCCGCAGTGCAGTCATGGGGTCAATCTGTCTGACGATAGGCCCAACTGTCACTTCGGTCCGCCGGGGATAGCCAGAAGTTCACGCAGCTCCATGGCCGCACGCGTCCTCCCGTTCGACCCCGGCAGGCTCTCGATGACGCCGCGTGCTCGCGCGCTGATGATGGGGGTCCGGTGCTCTTCCGGAACCTGAAGAAAGACGGCTGCGGCCAACTGGCAGGCCTCGGTCCCGCTGCGGTCTCTAGCCAGGCAGATGGCTGTCTCCAGTCGCAGGAGGGCTGGGTCAATCCCCGTCGTGACCGGGTAGAGGGCGATGGCTTCGCTCTGGGTCTTCATCGCCGCCGAGCTTCGGCCCAGGGCGGTGTACGTGCCGCTGAGATAGAGCAGGTACCGGCGCCGGGGGAAGGCGAAGGCATCGTCATCGGCCCCGGTGGCAAGGCGCTCGTAGATCGTCGCCACTTCTCGGAGCCGGAGCTCGGCTTGGGCGCTGTCGCCGATCTGGGCCAGCGCCCTCGCCTCCGCCATCGTGGCGAATGCTGCTGTTGCGGTCGGCCGGCCCCGGGTGAGGAGTCTTGCCTCGCGGGCGAGTGCGATGGCGGTATCGAGGGGGCCGTAGTAGTACGGCAGCATCGCGGCCTGTGCCCGGACTCGAGCGCGTAGGTCCAGGTTGCCGCTCTCCTCCGCGGCGAATCGGGCGGTCTCGTACCAGACGCCGCTGCGGCGCAGGTCGCCGAGTTTCATGAGGGAGTCGGCGATCAGCGTGGCCAAAAGGGCCGTCATCTCGGTCAGGCGGACGTGCACGGAGGTCGTCTGCCGCTCGCGCACCAGGCCCTCGACGTCGTCGAGCTCCTCCAGCAGCTGGGTCAGCATGGCTTCTGGGGGCGTGTACAGGTACTGCCTCCGGAGGAGTAGGAGTCGCTCGTCCAAGAGGTCGATCTGCCCGCCGGCGACCGTGCCCGCCGCGAGAGCCGAGTTCGTCGACCGTCGTGCGGCATCAACGCGGTCTGCCAGTGACGAGGGGCTCGCAACGGCAGGTACTGGGAGCAGCGCCTCCTCGGAGGGGCCGGCGGACGGCGGCTCGCCGGAGAGACCGAGTGCGCGTGGCGTGGCGCCGTAGTACGCACACAACACGGAGACGACGGCCCTTCGTGGTTCTCGCCCGCCGGTTTCCCAGGAGCTCAGCTGGTCGCCTTCGACCCGAGGCCCTTCGGGGTCGTGGTTCAGAGCCAGGGTGCGGACCTCTGCACCAGCGACGGCCAGCGTCTTGCCCAGGGCCAGGCGGTAGGCCCGGAGACGCGAGACTCCGCAGTGCTGGTGGATCAGGTCGGCGATGTCGTGATGGGACCGCCCAGCCTGCTCTTCGCGGACACGGATAGCGCGCGCACAACTTGGCCGGTGAGGAAGCGCGGGTGTCGTCACGTGGGCTCCGATCAAGGGGCACCGCCCAGCAGCGCCTCGGGTTCCCCCGATTCTCCGGCGGATGCGCCGGAGAAACCGTGAGATTCCCAAAATCTGTCCCCGCATGCGCCGGATCCGGCGGGTGCGACGGTTGAGGCCCAGACGGGCCGTGGCGACTCTTACCTACTGCCTGAGCCTGATGGGGCCTCAGGAGTCCAATCCACGTAACGGAGGGGTCGTTCGATGTGCAGAAGAGATCCTTCGAACCGTACGACCAGCGCACCGCGAGGCCACCGCGGGCCACCTTCTCTATGCGGCCATTTCGGTGCGGAGTTGACTCAGCGCCAGGCAGCCGCCGAACCGGCGACAGGAGGTGGGGCGCTGTGACACCGCTCCAGACCGCCCACTGGCCACCGATCAGCAAGAACGTCCCCGGCCTTCTGTTCGCCTACGAGAGCGTGCTGGCTTGGCCGCTGATCCTGGGGACCGGAATCGTCTCCGCCGGGCGCGCACTCTCGCTGATGCAGGAGGCGCCTGGTCTTGAACTACAGACGACCTGCTCCGCGTTCGACGCGGTCATCGTGCCCGCCGCCCTGGGTTCGGATCTCCTGGTCCTCGCCGACCGCCGAGACCAGACCCTTCCTCCCATCCCCTCCCTTGCGTACAGAAGCGGCGAGAAGGTGCTGCTCGTCGCACCAGACACCGCAAGGCCCCTGATGGGGGTGGCCGGTGTGCGCGTGGAGTCGGGCCCAGGTGGCCGTATCACTCTCCCGCCCTCGGGCGGATCGCGTTGGGACACCTGGCCCTGGGCATCCAGCGAGCCGAAGCCCGCCACCTTGACCAACGGTGTCTGCCTGATCCCGCTCCTGCGGACGGCCATGGCCAGCGCGTCCGCCAGCTAGCCCTTGAATCCCAGCCCCCGCCCCGTCCGCGTCGCATCACCGAGGAGTGGTCGTGCCTGATTCCGCCATTACGTCGCCCTCGTGCGGCGCCCCCGCTCTGCTGGCCGAGCCGGAGGGCGGTGCGCGGCTATGCGGGGCGGTTGGTGTGATGGTCCCAGTAGTGGGTGAGCATTTCGCCAGGCCAGGCGGGGACGGTGACCGTTCCGCGGGGGCCCATCTGCGGGAAGTAGGGGGCGAGGTCGATGACCGGGGTGCCGTGGACGGCGTCGAGGTCGGTGACGTGGAGGTCCAGTCCGTCCACGCCGAGGAGACGCGGGAAGGACGTGGCGAGCTGCGCCGGCCGCCTGTGGTTGCGGTGGACGAAAGTCCCGGTAGCAGGCCATCGGGGGTTGCTGCGGGGGCTGCGGGCATGGAGTTCCACGTCGGTGGCCGATGCCAGGGTGAAGGGCCAGGTGATCACCAAATGGGAGAACTCGGTGATGCCTTGGAGGGCTTCTTCGGGAAAGCCAGCATTGAGGCGGATGACGGCCTCGGTGCCGCCCTGGTAGTCGTCCAGGGGGGTGGTGTGGCCGCCGATGATGGTGGCGACGGGTGTGTAGGTGAAGATCTGCTGCTCGGACACGAGGTCCCCCTGTTTGGTCCGGCCGAAGCTGGGCTCCAGCGGCGTAGTGCCGTCGTGGCCGGGTCAGACTACGTGGGCGAGGACTTCTCGGGCCCGCTGGTCAAGGTCGGCAGCGGTGCTGCCTCCACGGCCCTTGACCGGGGAGAGGGCGCGCCGCATCTGGCCTGGTTCCAGGTCGTGCATGCGGCGTCGAGGTAGCCCTGACGGACTTGGACGTCGCCGAGGTAGCCCAGGGTGACGGCGTGGGTTCGGGCGTACGGGAGTGCGCGGGTGCGGACGCTGTGCCGGAAGGCGGCTTCGGCGCCCTTGAGGTCGCCCAGGTCCCGCAGGGTGCAGGCGCTCTCGTGCGCCAGAGATGCCTCACCGAAAAAGGCCACCCGGGCAGGTTCCTCGATGCCGGGGTCGGCGGCGGCCAGGTCGGTGCCCGCGCGGGTCAGCGCGGCCAGGGCCTCCTTCTTCTGACCGCTGGCGGCCAGAGCCCGGGCATGTACCACGCCCAGGAGTGCGCGTTCGCGGGGCGTGGCGAGTTTGTAGCGGCGCTCGATCATGGATCCTTCGGCCAGTTCCAGTGCGTGGCGGGGATGGTGGAGGTCGACGGCCTGGTGGGCCATCGCCCGCAGGACGTGTCCGGCGAGCGGCGCGTCCTGGGCTTCCTCGGCCAACTGGGTGGCGACGGTGAACCAGGCGACGGCTACCGGGTGTTCTCCCGCATCGAAGGCGGTCCATCCAGCGAGGTAAGCGAGCTCGCCAGCGGCCGAGGTCATAGCGCGGCGGACCTCTTCGGACGGAAAGCGTCCGTCGAGGTATGCGGCGACCTCGGTGCGCAGGTAGGCGACGAGCGCCGCACGGCCGGCTCCGCGGCCGCCACGCTGCTGGTCCCGCCGGGAGAAGAAGACCGTCATTTCCTTGACGCTTTCGACGTCCTGGGGGGTGACGGTGTGCACAGAGACCGGGGTGCGGGTGCGGGCACGCTCAGCGGCCTCTTTCCACCACGTCTCGGAGGGAAGGGCCAAGCCTGCTACGGAGTAGGCCGAGTTGACCAGCACGCGCCGGCGGTCCATGTCCAAGTCAGTGCCCCCGAGATCCACCAGTGTCGTCAGTGTGTCGGCGCTCCACTGCGGCGGACGCGGATCGTCACCCCCTCCGGCGTCAAGGCCGATGTCCGCGAGAGTGACGGTGCGGCCAAGGCCCCGCGAGAGCGTCGCGGCCAAGATAGCCGGAGCCCGACCGCTCGGGCGTGTGCCGGAGATCCAGCGGGTGATCGAGGACTGGTTCGTCGTGGCCAGCTCGCTGGCCCCGTTCTCCTCTGCGACAGAGCGGAATCTGGCCGCCAGGCGCGCCTGTGGCAGGCCCAGCTCCTGGATCGCCGCTTCCAGCCGCACGTTGCGCGTGCGCCCCATGGTGCGCCCCTGTCCCCGAAACGATCTTGCATAACGTGCATCGGATCTGCGCGCCGCTCGGGATACCAACCGGGACCCGGACGCGGTTCTCTCGTGAAGACGATATTCCTCCAACACCCATGGGGTGCAAGGAAATCGTCGGCCTCATCCACATGGGTCGCAGAGTGACGCGAACTGACCGTACGTCGGCAGGCGAGGAGAAATCCCGATGAACTACCTGACTCGGAGGAAGTCCTGCCGTCTGCAGGTACCGCAGGCACGACCTGGTCGTGACAGTACGGACAGGCCGTCCCTCCGTTCGGTTGCCGTAGCCACCCGCGAGACCTGTGCGCTCGTCCTCGACGAGGACGCCGAGGCCGTGGAGGACGACCAGGCCGTGCACGATCTGGTGCTGCTCCTGCGCGGCCACCTCATGCAGCTCGGCCCGGTCCTCGATGCCGCGGCGGCTCCCGCTTCCCTGTCCGTGCTGCTCGAGAAGGCACGTCAGCGCGCCTGGGCGGCGACCTCAGGGGACTTCATGAAGTCCCGCGTCCATCTACGCCACTTCGCGCTCGAGGTTCGCGCGGTTCTGGTCGAGGTAGGCAGGGTGGGTCTTGCCTGCACACACCAGCCGGAGTGCCCGCCGCCTGCGGCCGCGGACCGAGCGGCGGCACAGGTTCTCCTTCACTTCCCCGGTGTCGGGTGCAGCCTCCTGTGCAACGGCGTCCTTTCGTTCGAGGACTCCGGTGGCCTGGGGCCGGACGGAAGTATCTACCCGCCGCACCGGCCCCTCCCGAATAGCGGCGGCCAGCCGGCGGAAAGCAAGACGCCGGACGTCCGCGATGTGGTCTCCGTCGAAAGCGCGGTGGGCGGATGACGCATCAGCTGACGCCCGGGGCCCGGTGGCTGGCCCAGCAAGCTGGCTTCCGACGCCCCACCACAACCCGCAACCCGTGGTCGCGGGGGCCCCTTGCGGACATCCCGATCGGCGGCCAGTGGGCGGTCGTACGGATTCCGGAGGCCGCTGCGGACAGGGCCTGCGCGCACCTCGCCGCCGAGGAAGCGCCGATGGGTCCCGTTCTGAACGCGGGCCACGTCCGCGCCTTCCTGGTGCACTCGTTCCTTCACGATGGCCGGGACGTGCCCGGCGGAGTCCTCCTGACCGGTGCCCTGGGAGAGCATCTGCGCTGCCCGATGCCGGGGCAGGCGGCGAAGCTCTCCCGCTTCTGGTCGGTCCCACCCGACGGCTCCGGAACTCTGCTCGACCCGCGGCTGCTGGCCGACGCCCTGCGCACAACGTGGATCCCGCCCATGGGGCAGCTCCTGCCGGGTTCACACCATGCCCAGGACGAAGACCCCGAGGAAGAGGCGGTGGTCGGCCCGTGATCGCGACAACTCCCTCCTGCCTGCGGCCCACGTCCTTCGCTTTACCCTTCTTCGCCCGTGAGGAGCTGACATGCCGGTCCTGAACGACGTGATGCTGGCCGTAGCGCCGGCCGGGGTGGCTGCTACCTCAACGGCCGCCTGGTATTTCCGGCGGGCCGCCCTCCGGGCCAACGCAGCCCTCCAGCAGAGCCGGGAGCAGAACACCGGCCTCGCCAAGGAGATCGAGATCCGCGATCAGGAAGCCAGCCACCTGGCCGCCGTCCGACTGCCGGCCCTGACGGCCGTGCCTTCGGGCGACCTGGCGCAGGCCGGGCCCCTGCTCCATCCGCGTCTGGCCACCGCGGCGTTCGGCAGGGCCCTCCAGGCAGTGGTACGCCAGAGTTCCGACTTCGTCACCGCCGTCGAGACCCGGACCGAGACGTCAGCGCGAACACAGCTTCAGGCGATCCTGGCGCCGATGCTGACCCAGGCCGCTCGGCAGCAGAGCGCGATGCTGCAGCTGCTGGGCACTGTGGGAGACGAGAAGGTCCTCGCTCACGCCTTCGACGTCGACCACGGGGTCACGCTGCTGGCCCAGCGGATGCAGATCATCGGTGTCCTGGCCGGCCAGGAGGTGAACAGCCGGCGCCCGGACACCCCGCTCATGGACGTGCTGGGCGGCGCGACATCCCGGGTCCAGGACTACCAGCGCGTGAAGATCACCAACAGAAACGGCGACTTCGTCCGGGGCCCGGTGGCCGAGCCGATTGCTGTCGCCCTGGCCGAGCTCTTGGAAAACGGCACCCGGCACTCAACTCCCGGCAGCCCTGTCTCCCTGTGGTGCATGACCGTGCAGGGCGGCGTCTACGTCGTTGTCGACAGCGTGGGCCCCATGCAAGACCCGGCCGGATACAAACGGGCGGCCGCGGTACTGCCCGGACAGCACCGAGTACCGCTCACCTCCCTGGGCACGCAGCTGGGCCTGCCAGCAATCGGTGCCCTCGCCCGCCGCAGCGGCTTCCAGGTGTGGCTGGACCCGCACCAGCCGGGCATTGTCCGCGCCATCCTCCACCTCCCCTCACGCCTCCTTCTCCCAGCGCCCGCCCCGGACGAACCACAGCACCACGGCCAGACCACCGATGAAACCGCGGCCAGGGCCAGCGCGAATCGGTTGGCCGCGTTCAGCCACGGAGTCCGCTCCGTCGCCCAGGCGGACCCCCCAACCGCTCGAGGCGCTGCCGGGGCTGACGCCGGAGCACGTCTCGCGGAGCGCGACGCCAGGAGCCAGCGGTGAGTGGGGCACACCAGCGCCAGCCACGCCGGATGCAGGCGAGGGGTGCGGGGGGCGCGCGGCCGGTCGCGGAGGTGGCGTGCGCGGCGAGGACGCCCACGCACCCGGCTTATCGACTGCACCCGGGCGGGCCGGCCGACGGCGAGGCCCACGTCCGGGTCTGTCGGGCTGAGGAACTGCGCCGCCAGCTGGACGGGGTGCTGCGCTCTATCGACGTGGCGATCCTTCCGCCCGAGCTGGACCACGCGGTCGCCGGAGCACGGCAGTGGCTGGGAGAGATCACACCGACCAACCCCCTCGACCCGGCACCCGCGTACGTCCGAGCGCTGGAGCACACCGTGAGGATCACCCAGGAATTCCTGGCCCGGCACACGGTGGCAGCCACATACGTCCACTTGGACACCGAGCACCCCCCCTGGGGCGAACACCAGCATCTGGAGGCCGCGAGCGCGCCGTACTGCCGGCACGTCGCAGTCCGCCAGCACGATGTGGCCACCGATGGCTGGCCCCTGGAGCAGCGGCCCGGCTTCGCGCGGCTGCGCGGCGACATCGAGGAAGGGCGGGTACAGCTCCTCGTGGTCCGCTGCGCCGCCGACCTCTCGCCCCCGGGAACGCCGCCGGCTGACCAGAAGCAAGCGGTCGACGCGGTCACCGCGTGGCTGCTTCGGCACCGGGCCCGGCTGCTGTGCGCCGACCAGATCGCGTGACCATCGCACACCCTCTCGACCGCCGGTCCCCTACGGCTGGCCTGACACCGCCGCACGGGACCGGCCCCAACACACCACGGCTCCCCGAGCCGGGGCCGCCCTCCCTCCACCGCCACACACCCCTCTGGCCGACGCCACCGGAGACCCCTATGCCTGCGAGCGCCCCGACCTCCTCCCTCGACTTCCTCGACGGGCGGGTCCTTGAGGACCCGTACCCGGTGTACGAGGCGATGCGCCGCATGGGGCCGGCGGTCTACCTCGAGCGCCACGGCGTGTGGGCGATCCCCGGCTACGGCGAGGTGCGCTCCGTCCTGGGCGCCTCCGGAGTCTTCGGCGCGGAGGGCCAACGTGCCCTCACCCCCCTGGCCGGGACGATCCTGCCGTTCGACGGTGAGCAGCACGCACGGCTTCGCCGGGTCCTGGCGCACCGGCTTGCTCCCAGAGCGGTCGCCCGCCTGCAAGGACAGTTGGAGGAGAGCGCGCGGCGGCTGGTCGCAGAGCACACCCCCAGCGGCGGGCTCGACGCCGTAGTGCTGGCCCGGGAGATGGCCACCAGCACGGTGATGAACCTGATGGGTCTTCCTGACAGCACCCGCGTGCCCGTGCTGAACGCGCTGACAGCGGCCTTCACCGTCCCCGACCTGCTGGGACCGCCGGCAGCAGGGGTGATGATCGAGTTCCTCGCCAAAGCCGTTAGCCGCAGCCGCGTGCAAGGCGGGTCGTGGATGGACACCATCTTCCAGGCCGTCGACGCCGGGAAGCTCGACGAGCACGAGGCGATACCGCTCGCCGCCGCGTACGCGACCGCCGGCATCGACGCGACGGTCCTCGGGCTGGCCGGGACGATCGTCCAGCTCGCCCATCACCCGGAGCAGTGGTCCCAGCCCCGCGAGGACCGGGCGCGTGCGGAGGCCGCCTTCCACGAGGCAGTGCGGCTCCATGCCCCGATCCAGGGACTCGGCCGGTTCGTCATGGAGGCGGTAGACCTCGACGGCGTCCGGCTGCAGGCCGGTGAGCGGGTGTGGCTGCTGATCGGCTCAGCCGGCCGTGACCCCCGCAGGTGGGGGCTGACTGCTGACGTCTACAACCTGCGGCGGCCCGGAGCCGACAAGCACCTCTCTCTCGGCGCCGGAACACATGGATGCCCGGGCAGCCACCTCACGCTCATGCAGGCCCGCGCGCTGCTGCGGGCGCTCGCCGACGGCTGCACCACCCTGGCCCCGGCCGGAACACCCGCCCGCGCCCAGAGCCACATCCTGCGCGGCTTCACGGCAGCGCCCATTGCCATCAGCACCGTCGGATGGCGCAACAGGCCACGCCGTCCGGCTCTCGCATCCCCTTCGGAGGGTCCTCGATGAAGTTCCCCGACGGTGGGGCCGCCCTCCTGGCGGACACACTCACTCTGGCCGGGCCCAGGCCGGTACGCCTGGACGGTTTCGACGTCGTACTCGTCGACCGGAGCCACGCACGTGAAGCTGTCGCCCGCTTGGACGCCGTGGGCGTGCACGCGGTCGGCACGGTCTTCGCCCACCACGGCTACTGGGGGTTCTTTCTCCCCGAGGAGTCCGGAGATCCGACCTGGCCCGCGCCGGCTCGCTACGTCGGCGCTGGCTCCACGCTCACCCTGCCGCCCGCACCCCAGCCGAATGCCGCTGCGGGATGGATCCGCTGGAGCCGCGGCCCGATTTACACCGCTCCCCTCCTCCTTCACGCCGTTCTCACCGACATCGCGATCCGGAGCCACCGAGACGACGACCCGGCCTCCACGCCTCCTCATGTCCGCCCCCTGGAGCCGCACGCCATGCCATCGCACAAGATCGCCTTCTTCGACCTGGACGCCACTCTTACCGACCACCGCACGAGCTTCTGCCGGTGGGCCGTCGAGTTCGCCGCCCGCTACGGCATCACGCTGAAGGAGGTGGAGGACGCCGAGGTGCGCTGCGCCGGCCAGAGGGACCAGTTCTTCGCCGACCTGAAGGACACGCACAAGATCAAGACATCCATCGTCAGCCTCCACGCCCAGTACCGGCATCGGGCCGCCGAGCTCGTCCCCCACCGTCCACAGGTCTGCACGGCGATCCGGTCGCTGCGCGAGGACGGATGGCGCCTGGGCGTGATCACCAACGGCGACCCGTCCGCGCAGCGTCTCAAGCTGCGCTCCGCGCGCCTCGACGGACTTTTCGAAACCGTCGTGATTTCAGGGGAGTACGGGATTCGCAAGCCGGACCGGGGCCTGTACCGCATCGCCCTCGATGCCCTGGGCGCGAGCTCCGGCTTCATGGTCGGTGATGATCTCGGCGCGGACGTGGCGGGTGGCAGCCGGGCCGGGCTCCACACGGTGTGGGTCTCCGGCGGCCGGGAGCGGTCGTCCGGCTCGGCGGTGCCCGACCACACCGTCCAGACCGTCCTTGACGCAGTCGAGGTGCTCCGCGAGCACTCCGATGCCCCGCTGCCGGCCGCGGCGTAACGGGCGGCGGCCGCCGCCCCGTGCCTCTGCCGACCGGCGTATCTCCACGCTGAACTGGTGGCGGATCGCCACGTTCATGTTGTTCTTGGCGGTGTTCGTCGTCGCCTCCGAGATGCCTCGCTGACCTGCCCTCCGCCCGCTCCGGGCGCCGCCCTGCCCGCAAGACTGCTTGCGGCCCCGCCGCATCGCCATCCCACCGCTCATCCACGTCGACCCGGCCCTCCCGGGCCGGTCGGCGCTCGCAAAAGGACACCCCCTATGCCTGCGCGTATCGAGGACTACGCCCTGATCGGCGACATGCAGACCGCGGCGCTGGTCAGCCGCGACGGATCCATCGACTCGTTGTGCCTGCCGCGCTTCGACTCTGACGCCGTCTTCGCGCACCTCCTGGGAACCGAGGAACACGGCTTCTGGTGCATCGGTCCCGCCCACCCGGGCCACCGGCGGGCACCGGCGGCCGCCCGGCGCCGCTACCTGCCCGGCACCCTGATCCTGGAGTCCGAATGGGACACCCCCACCGGGCAGGTCCGCGTCACCGACTTCATGCCGCCGCGTGACGGCGCCCCGCAGATCATCCGCGTCGTCGAGGGCACCACCGGCATGGTCTCCATGCGCAGCACCCTGCGGATGCGGTTCGGGTACGGGCGCATCGTCCCGTGGGTCACCACCACGGCCGACGGCCGCCTCCACGCGGTCGCCGGACCTGACTCCCTGTGGCTCGATGCCACCGTTCCGACGTACGGGCAGGAGGAGACGACCTACGCGGACTTCACCGTCCGCGCTGGCGAGCGCGTCGCCTTCGTGATCAGCTGGCAGCCCTCCCACCAAGCGCCGCCCCCGGTCCCCGAAGTCGCTAGCGTCCTGGAGACGACGGAGAAGTACTGGTCACAGTGGAGCGCCAACTGCACCTACAACGGCCCCTACCACGATGCCCTCCTGCGCTCCTTGATCACCCTCAAAGCCCTCACGTACGCGCCCACCGGCGGGATCGTCGCCGCGCCCACCACCTCCTTGCCGGAAGAGATCGGCGGGAGCCGCAACTGGGACTACCGCTACACCTGGCTGCGCGACGCCGCGATCACCCTGTCCTCGCTGCTGCGCACCGGGTACCGTGACGAGGCCCGCGCCTGGTGCGCCTGGCTGGTTCGCGCTGTGGCCGGCGACCCGGAGAACCTGCAGATCATGTACGGCATCGCGGGCGAACGGTCGCTCGGCGAGATCGAGCTCGACTGGCTGCCCGGCTACGAGGGTTCACGTCCGGTCCGGGTCGGGAACGGGGCCGCCCACCAGCTCCAGCTCGACGTGTATGGCGAGGTCGCCATGACCCTGCACGCGGCGAGGGAGGCCGGCTTGGGTCCGGGCGAGAGTGCGGCCCACCTCCAGGTGAAGCTGGTCGAGTACCTGGAGAGGGTCTGGGACCAGCCGGACGAGGGTATCTGGGAGGTTCGCGGCCCGCGCCGCCACTTCGTCCACTCCAAGATCATGGCCTGGGCCGCCGTGGACCGCACCATCACACTCGTCGAGTCCGGCGGTGCCACCGTCGAGCCCGGCATCCTGGACCGCTGGCGGGAGTTACGCGACGCCATCCACGCCCAGGTCTGCGAGAAGGGCTTCGACTCCGTACGGGGCACGTTCACCCAGTCCTACGGATCGCCGGAACTGGACGCCTCGCTGCTCCTCCTGCCCCAGACGGGATTCCTCCCTCCCACCGACCCGCGGGTCATCGGCACGATCCGGGCCGTACAGCGGGAGCTGTCCACCCCCGACGGCTTCCTCCTGCGCTACCCCACGGCTGGCTCCGCGGTGGGAGTAGACGGACTGGACGGCGACGAAGGAGCGTTCCTCGCCTGCTCGTTCTGGCTCGTCGACGCGCTCGCCATGATCGGACGCGCGGACGAGGCCCGTACCCTCCTGGAGAAGCTGCTAGCCCTCAGCAACGGCCTGGGGCTCCTGGCCGAAGAGTGGGACCCCGCCCGGCAGCGCCTGGTCGGGAACTTCCCACAGGCCTTCAGCCACGTTGCGATGTGCGACTCGATTCTCCGACTCACATCCCAGGACACAGCGGGGAGGTCCCTGTGATGCCCGGCACGCTGACCGAAGTCCTCTACGCCCTGTACTTGTTCGCCTCGGCACTGCCGCTGGTGAACGCCGGCCGCGTACCAGGAGCGGGCGGCCGTTCGGAGGACAGCCGGGTTTCACACCGGGGAGAGCCTCGCAGCGCACTTCAGGAACAGGCGATGAGGCAGGCGGCCCCCCGGCGCGGCGTCGTGGTGCGACAGATCCACGCCCCGGTGGCCGGCGCGAAGGCGCTGCGCGACCAGCGCATCGCGCAGCTCACGGCCCTGACCCAGGCGGCCGAAGAACCTCCGTGCGTGGACATCTACGTACTCGGCGTGCCCGGTCGTGACCCCGGCCCCCGGACGGCGTATGCCGCGAAGGCTGCCGAGGATCGGGGATGGACCATCGGCCAGACGTTCGTCGACACCACCGGCCCGACCACCGATCTCGCCCTGTGCCCCGCGCTGAGCCTCGCCCTCGACCGGATCGCCCAAGGTGAGAGCTCAGGACTCGTCGCCATGTCCCAGACCGACTTCAGCTCCTTCACCGACGAACGCCAGGGTTCCATCAGGCAGATCACGCAGGAAACGGGGCGTGCCTACGGCACGATCTACCGGTTCCTCACCGATGCGGAAATCCCTCTGCGCGGCCGCGGCGGTGCACACACCCGTGGCTGGGCCCAGGCGTGAGCGGGAAAATCGGGATGTCACCTCTTCCGCGCCCCGACGGGCGGCGCCTGGTCACCGATCCGCCCACCAAGGTCGCGGGTCCCGGCGGGCCGCTCTTGAGATCCTCGCTGCGCGGAGAGACGTTCGGCACCTACCTGGTGGGCGACGCCGCAAGCCGGATCGGGACTAGCGTGCACGCGGTGGCTCTGCCTGTACTCGCAGTCCTCCACCTCCAAGCCACCCCGGCGCAGGTCGCACACCTGTATCTGCTGGCGCAAGCCCCCAATTTCGTGATGACCTTGCCCGCCGGAGCGCTCGCCGACCGCTACCCGCCCAAGCCCCTCCTGATCGCCACCGACCTCGCGGCGGCCGGCCTGGTGGCGGCCGTCCCGGCCACCGCGGCGGCCGGGACGTTGTCCATGCCGCTGCTGTACGTCGTCGCGATACTCCTGGGGACCGTCACCGTGCTCCACCAGGCCGCGGCCAGCGCCATCCTGCCGCAGCTCGTGGCTCCCGCCCTGCTCCATCAGGCCATCTCACGTCAGGAAGCATTCCTCGGCGCCGCCTCGACCGCGGGCACGTACCTGGGCACCGCTGTCGTCGGCCTCACCGGGGCCGCCCGGGCGTTCGCACTGGACTGCGTCTCCTACCTGGTCTCCGCGTGGAGCACGAGCCGGATACCCCGCCACCCCTCACCTCCCGTGCGGGAGCGGCGTACGAGGCTGGCCGCCGAGGTGTGGGAGGGGATGTTGTACGTCGCCCGCGATCCTGTGCTGCGGCCTCTGGCTTTGTCCCTTGGGGGGACCGGCGTCGGCGCAGGCGTGATCGCAGTGTTCTCGGGCTGGTACCTGCTGAGCATCGTCCAGACCGGTTCCACCGGCCTCGGTGTAATCATGGGCATGTCCGGGGCCGGATACCTCGGCGGAGCGCTCGTATCTCCCCGTGTGGTCGGCCGGTTCGGGCCCGGGACGGTGCTGATCGCCAGTGTCGCGGTTTACCCCCTGATGGAAGTTCCGCTCCTCCTGGCGGGCCCGGGACCACGGTGGCTGGCCGTCTTGTCTGCGGCCGGAACGCTCCAGCTCGCGGCGGCCGCCTGTGCGACGGCCACCGTGCGGACCGTACGCCAGCAGATCTGTCCGCCGCCCCTCCAAGCCCGTACTCAGCAGACCTCGACCTGGCTCGTCGCCGGCAGCCGGCCCCTCGCCGCCCTCGCCGCAGGCGCCCTTGCCGCCGTGGTCGGGGTGTGGGCCACCCTGCTCGTCGGCACCCTCGTCCTCGCGGTTACCGCCTTCGCCCTGTGGGCCTCCCCCGTACGCCACCTCGCCACCATGCCCGCCACTGGCTCAGGGCTGCAGTGACGTCCCGGCCACCGGAGGGAACGCCGTGCGTCCGTGGGCGCTCCAGCCGCTTCCCCCGCGTAGCTCGCATGCCGAACTACAGATCGGACCCCATGAATCGCCCTCCGTACACCGAGGACACCGCCGCCTCGCCCTCCCGGGAGGCGCAGACGCACGACAGCGAACGCCCGACCGAGGAGACAGGGCGCGGCTCCGGGGAGCCGTGGCGGGATGTCGCTGGCGCTGGCCCGGGCCAGCGTGCCTGAGTTGACAGGCACCCAGACCCGGGCGGCAGTCGCGTGAGCGCGGCGGCGTCGATGCGCGGCGCCTCGCAAAGGAACGATGACCTCGAGCGGATCGTGCTGGATGAGCTCCAGTGGTCGATGTCGGGCTTCGCCAAGAGGATCCGCGAGCGCTGCGCAGCCACCGGCCATCCTCGGTCCGTGAGTACGAGCACGGTGTCGCGATGGTGCGCAGGGGCGCAGCCGGGGCCGGAGCTGGCGGCTGCGGCGTGCTTCGTCCTGGCCCAGGCGTGTAAGCGTCAGGTGACCCCTGAAAGCCTGGGGTGGCCGTCCGAGGACATGGATGTCGCCGAGCAGGCGCTCCAGTACGGCGACCTGAGGCACGCGGTGCGGATGCTGCGGCGGCTGTGGCAGATGGACGCCGTGCCCAGGAGTGCAGCGGTGCGGAGGATGCCGTTCGCCGCGACGCCCTCCGCGGTCGAGGCGCTTGTCATGCTGCCCGACACGGAGATCGCCGGGCGCGGACAGCGGCGGGTGACCGTGGCGGACGTCGAGCTCCTGGAGGCGCATACCGACCTGTACGGCAGGACGGACGCCCGGCACGGAGGCGGGCAGTTCCGCTCCGTCTTCGCCGCCTTCCTCGCCGCCCACGCTGTGCCGCTGCTCGAAGGAGGGTTCAACGCCGGGCGTGGCCGGCTGCTGTACGGCAGCGTCGCCGACGCAGTGCTCGCCCTGGCGAGCATGGCCTACGACGACCAGCTGCCGGGCCTGGCTCAGCGCTACGACCTGCAGGCGATGCGGCTGGCGCAGGCAATCGGGGATCGCGGTCGGCTGGCGCGCGGCTGTATTCACCAGGCCCGGCTGGCGGCGGTAAGGGGCGACGGCCGAGAAGTGCTCACCCATGCCCGCAGCGCGGTGGTCGCGGCGACCGGGTCGCCCGCGCTGGTGCGGGCATATGTCGCGGTGACGGAGGCGAGGGCGTGGGCCTACAACGGTGACAGTGCGAAGTGCCGGACGGCGGTGGAGCGGGCGCGTACCGCGTTCGACCGGGCCGGGAACGGGTCGGACCCCAGGTGGCTGGCGTGGCTGGACCGTCCGGAGCTGGAGGGGCAGGCCGCGTGGGCGCTAGCGATGGCCGGGCTGGCCGAGGACGGCGCGCAGGCTCTGAAGGTCGCGATGGGCCTGCCGCCGGAACGAACGCGCGACAGCGTGGAGTTGCTGATCACCAGTGCGGAGCTGGCCCGGCTTCGCGGCGACTTGGCGGAGTGGGAGGAGTCGCTGGCGAAGGCGAAGACGGCCGCTCAGCACCTCAAGAGCCGGCGCCTGGCGCGGCGCCTGGCCGACGCCGCTGCTGGCGGCCCGCTCCACGACTTCTGACCCCTGGCCGGCCGGACCCCGGCGCGAACCGGTCGGATCGATGGCGGGGCGAGGGTCAGCGGTCGGTATCACCGAGCCAGCTGAGCTTGGAACGGACGTCGGCAGAGGCGCGGGACCGGGGCGTCTCGCCGGGGACGGGGGTGCCGACGTACAGGTAGCCGAGCAGCTGCTCGCCGTCGCCGACCCCGAGGTGCTTGCGGACCTGCGGCGCGTCCGGGTAGGGCCCGCCGAACCAGACGCCGCCCCAGCCGCGGGCGCCAAGGAGCAGCAGGAACGTGGTGGCCATCGCGGACGTCGCGGCCAGTTGCTCCCAGCGCGGGATGGTCGGGTGGTCGCGGGGCTGGAAGACGAGGGCGAGCATCAGCGGCGCGCGCAGGTGCTTGGCAGTGACCCTCTTGGCCAGGTCGGCGGTGGGGGCGGCCTCGGCGGCGGCTTCGCCGAGCCGGGCGCGGGCATCTCCGCAGATTGCGATCAGACGCCAGGGACGCAGCTGGCCGTGGTCGGGCGCGGTGGCCGCGGCCGCCAGGAGGTCGAGGAGTTCGTCCGGGCTGGGGGCGGGCGCGTTGAGGCGGATGGTGCTGCGCCGGGTACGGATCGCCGTCTCGACGTTGTCCGCAGCGGGCCGTGCGGCGGGGACGGTGGTCATCGGGTCGGCCCCCGGGCCCTCGGGTAGCGCGGTGATCGGCACGCCCGCGGCGGCCGGGGTGGTGAGGTCGGGGGCGTTGCGGGTGAGGCGGTCGAGCAGGGGCGCGGTGGCGGCGGTGGTCACGACGGCCATGAGGACCATGATCGTGAACAGGTTCGTGGAGATGACGCCGAGTTGGAGGCCGATGCCGAGGACGAGGATTTCGGTGATCCCGCGGCAGTTCATCAGGGTGCCCAGCAGCGCCGACCACCGCCAGTCGCAGCCGGCGAGCCGGGCCGCCCCGGCTGCGCCGACCCACTTGCCCGTCACGGCGACGGCCAGGACGAGCGCGACCCAGCCCCACTGGCCGGCCGGGAGAGCAGCGAGGTCGGTGTGCAGACCGGTGTCGACGAAGAAGAGCGGCAGCAGCACCGGAACAACCACCGCCTGGAGGCGGGCGGCGCTGCGTTCGACGGCCGGCACCCCCCGCGGCACGGTCGCTCCGACCAGGAACGCGCCGATCGCGGGGTGGACGCCAATCCGGTCGGTGGCCCACGCGGCCAGGAGCAGCCCGGCGACCAGGAGCACCGTCACCAGGTCGTCGGAGGTGCGGGAGGCGCGTTCCAGCATTCGCTTCACGATGGGGCGTGCCGTCGCCAGCGCGGCGGTGAGTGCGGCGGCCAGGGCGAGGGCGGTAAGCGCATCCAGCGGGGAGCCAGCGGTGGCCAGGGAGCTGATGGCGATGAGCAGGCACCAGGCAAGGGCGTCGTCGGCGGCGGCGCACGCGAGCGCGAAGGTGCCCAGAGGGGTGGTGGCCAGGCCCCTGTCGGTGAGGATCCGCGCGAGGACGGGGAAGGCGGTGATGGACAGGGCCGTGGCGACGAACAGGGCGAACGGGAGGCGCTGCACTCCGGGCGGTGCGAGGGCCGGGTACATCGCCAGCGCGAGTGGGGTCCCGAGAGCGAGGGGCAGCAGGATGCTGCCGGCGGCGACGGAGGTGACGGCGCGGCGGGTTGCGCGTAGGGAGCGTAGGTCGAGTTCGAGGTCGATGAGGAAGAGGAAGACGAGAAGGGCGAGGTTGCCGAGTACGGAGGTGTAGGGCAGGACTGCGGGTGGCAGCAGGAGGTGCTGGACGCCGGGGGCGAGCCAGCCGAGGAGGGAGGGGCCGAGGAGGATGCCCACGGCTATCTCGCCGATGACGGGCGGCTGGCCGAGGCGGCGGGCGGCCCAGCCGCCGCCCTGGCAGGCCAGCACCACGGCGGGGACGGCGATGAGCACGAGCGAGAGGGGGCTGGACATCGCAGGGATCCTCCGGGGACGGCGGCGAGGGGCTGGCGGGCGTGCGCGAGCGGCCCGGCAGCCCGGATGGGCGAGCCGGGCGCGGGCAGCTCTGGAAGGGGGCGGGGGTCAGGTGCGTAGCAGGGGCAGGGTGGTGCAGCGCAGGGAGCCGGGGATGCGGGTGACCTCGCCGTAGTCGACGGTCAGGACTTCGAGCCCCCGGGCGGCCAGGGCGGCGGCGATCCGCTCGCTGCCGGCGGCGACCACGATCGTCGTGGGGGCGATGGCCAGGACGTTGACCTGGACCGCGCGGGCCTCGGCGTCGGTGACCGGGACGAGGTCGTCGAAGTGGGCGTCGAACCAGCGGTTTTGGTCGGCGGTGAACACCTCGCGGTGGATGAGGGCGGTGCCGGGCGCGACTACGGCGAGGTGGTCGTCGAGGTGGACGATTCCCTTGACCGCGAAGTGGACGGGGACGACCTCGCGGTCGATGCCGTGTCGGGTGAGGGCTTCCTGGAGGGCTGCCGCACCGTCGGGGCTGGTCTCCTCGCTCAGGCCGACGAGGACGCGGCCCGTGTCGGGGAGCAGGACGTCGCCGCCCTCGATCGTGCCACGCGCGAGGTCGGCGGGTTGCACGGTGAGTGCGGAGTCGGTGAGGGCGTTGCTCTCGGGCAGGCGGTGCGCGGAGTTCAGCCGAGCCCGGAACAGGACGTGGTCGACGGCGAAGGCGATGTCGCGGGGGTAGTGCTGGGCGGAGCAGCCCGGTGCCGGGGGGAGAAGGACCACGTCGGTCCCGCGTTCGCGCAGTAGGGAGATGAGCTGGTCCTGCTGGGCGCGGACGGCGGCGTCGTCGTAGATGGCCCAGATGCTGGTGGCCTGCTGGCGGGCGAGGACCGGGTGGAGGTCGGGGCCTGCCAGGGGGCGGGTGAAGTTGCCGGCGTGGCGCATGGCGACGCGGCGGAGGGTTCCGTACTCGGTGGAGACGTGGGTGCGTGCGGGCACGGGCCCTCCTGGGTGTCGGTGCGGGGCGCGGTGGTGGCGGGGTGGAGGCGGTCCCGGCACGGCCCCATGGCGGGGTGTCTGCGGGGGCGGGCGCTGTCAGGTGCGCCCGCCCCCGCAGGAGTCCGGGGTCAGTCGGCCTGAGCGAGCCAGGGTGCGGCCTCTGGGAGCCGGTTCAGGTTGGTGGGGACCAGGGCCTGGTCGGTGTCGTGGTGATCGAGGGCGGGGGCGAGGATGCCGATGATCGTGTCGTCGCCGTGGTCGCGGGCGGCGATCTGGGTGCCGCAGTCGGGGCAGAATCCGCGGGAGGTCTTGCCGGGGTGGGTGTCGAACCAGGTCGGCTCGGCGCCGGTCCACTCCAGCCCGGCCATCGGGAACCCGACCCACCACTGGAACGGCGCGCCGGAGCGCGTGGAGCAGTGGTTGCAGGCGCAGATGTGCGGGTCGTCCACCGGGCCTGTGACGGTGAAGCGGACCTTCCCGCACAGGCAGCCGCCGGAGCGGGCCTCGGGGCCGGAGCCGGTGACGGCGGCAGTCTCGGACATCAGTTCAATTCCCTTGCACGGTAGGCCAGTTCGGTCCACCAGTGTGCCATCGCCTTGAAGATCTGCAGGAAGCCCTCCAGGGCCTGCGGCAGCTCCAGGTGGAAGACGTCACTCTGACGGATGAACCGGGCCAGGCCCTCGACGTGGGCCTCTTCCACGCTCATGCCGCCGACCTGCGCGGCCTCATGGTCCTCATCGAGGTGGAGTCGGTAGTAGTAATCCAGATTCTCCAGCGCCGCGCCGCTGGCCCCGATGGTCAGCTCGCCGTACCGGTCGGTGATGTCCCGCAGGATCTCGGTCTCGGCGATGGCGACTCCCTCGGTGGCGTAGTAGCCGCCAGCGATGAGGCCGGTCATGTGGGAGTTCACCAGGACCTGGTGCTGGAGAACCAGCTTGGCGGTCTCGTCGGCGGGGACGTGGCCGTTGACGAGCAGGCCGAGGTCAGCGAGGAGCGCACGGGTGTAGAGGATGTAGTGGGCGGGGACCTTGCCGGGCTCGCCGCCCTCTTCCAGGAAGTTGCGGTCGAACTCGTGCCCGAGGGCGGGGCAGGAGCCGTAGACCTGCGCGGCGGCCAGGCGCAGGAACTGGGCGTTATGCCGGGCGAAGACCGCGAGTTCGGCGATGTACATGCGGGCCTGGGTCTCGGTGAGCGAGTCGGGGTCGACCAGGGCGCGGATCTGCTGGTAGATGGCGTCGATCATGGGCTTGAGGTGCTTGTCGACGAGGTCGTCGCCGTTGTCGCGGTTGCCCTGGAGGGTGGCGTGGATGTAGCCGCGCGTCTCCGGGTTCGCGTTCAGGTACGCATCGACGAGGCTGGTGCCGCGCACGCTGTCGAGCGTGGGCGCGGATGCGGTGGTGGTCACTCGGTCTCCTCGGGCGTGGTGGTGACGGTCAGGCCGCCGGTCGCACCGAGCGTGCGGATCGCGGCGATCACCTTCGGGTCGTCGGGCAGGAGGGTCCGGCCGGTGTTGAGGCGCTCGACCAGGTCGGGGGGGAGGACGGCGGGGTCGGCCGGAGCCTCACAGCCGCGGAGAAACGCCTGATCGTTGGTGACCATCAGCTGGTACGGGGCGCGGACCGCGACGCTCGTGCCGGGCGTGAGTGCGGCGGCCGCGAACGCCGTGGCGGCTTCGTCGCGGGCGAGGTCCTTCTCGGTCTGCTGCCACCCGCCGTTGCTGAGGACGGTGTGCCAGCGCTGGTGGGCGTGTGCCTGGGCGGCGGCCGGGGCCTGCTGGGCGGCGGCGGTGAGCGCGGCGGCAGTTACCGTGCTCAAGCGGCTCGCAAGCTCGTCAGGGCCGGCGGTGAGCGACTGCATCAGGGACGGGCTGCCGGCGTCGGTGTCGGGCTCGCTGGCCAGCACGGTGCCGAGAAGGTCGGGGGCGATCCAGGCCCGGGCGATCGCGGCGTCGGGGAGGGTGTAGAGGGGGATGGCGACGGAGACGGAGAACTCGCTCTGCCGGCCGACGTGGAAGACGCGCTCAGGCAGGAACAGCGCGTCGCCGGGCTCCAAGGCGAAGTGCTCGCCGTGCTCCAGGAGCCACGTGTAGTCGCCGTACAGCGGATCGCTGCCGCCCGTGAGCTTGCGGTACTCCTCGGCCGGCCAGCAGTAGAAGTCCTTGGTCCCGGGCCCGTAGTGGGTGAGGAAGGCGTTCTCATAGCCCTCGTGGACGCCGAACGCGGTGCCGCTGTAATTGCCGACGAAGGCGACCAGCTCGGCGCCGCCGGCCGGGACACCCCACCCGTCGATCAGCGCGCCGACGAACTCGCCCAGGCCCTCGGCCAGCGGCGGGCTGACGCTCTCCAGGGTGTTGAGGACCAGGCTGAACCGCTCAGCGCCGACCTGCTCCTGCATCCACGCCGGAAAGCCGCCCTCCGGCCAGCCGTCGGCGGCCAGCACCTTGTCCACCAGGTCCGGGCGTTCCTCCTCGCCCACGTACACCCGGGCGTTCGCGGTGATCTCCACCCCGGCGGCGCGGGCGCGGCGGATCGCGGCGAAGCCGTCCAGGACGGCGGCGGCGTTCGCCGCCCAGGCGGGAACGACGCCCTTGAACAGGTACGCGCAGGTCATGCCAGCGGTCTTCGCGGGCAGGGTGTCGGTCCAGAAGGCGCGGGGCGGGGGCCACGCTCCGGTGCTGCTGCTCATGGCCGGATACTCCTTCAGTTCGGGCCGTACGGTGCGGCCGGACGGGCTGGAACAGGTGTGGGCCGGGCGTCAGGCGGAGAGGTAGTCCTCGAGGCCGCCGTCGCGGACGGTGTCGAGCGTGAAGCAGTGATGCCCGCCGCCGAACAGGCGCCGGTGCCGGTGCTGAACACGGACGACGGTGAAGCCGCGCTGCTCCAGCACCTCGATCAGTTCCGGGTAGAGGGAGTTGACGACCACCGTGTTCTCGTCGACCGACAGAACGTTGATGTCGATGTACCGGGACGCGGTGGGGATCACGAACCCGAACTCGTCGTAGTCGGGCTCGGGGACCGTGCTCGGCGGCGGGTAGATCGCCTCCCAGCCGCGCATCGCCTCCGGCAGGAACTGCAGGTAGTGCGGGGAGCGCAGCAGCATCAGGCCCGGGCGCAGCACGCTGACGATGGAGTCGATGTGGTTGTCGGCGATCCCCGGCAGCCTGTGCAGGCGCAGGCCGGGGAAGTTACGGGCCAGCCACCGGTAGGCGAGCTCGTGGTTGTGGTTGGCGACGTTGACCAGCACGTCGCGTCCCAGGCGGATGCACTGCGCGCCATCGAAGACCATCTCCAGGCCCAGGCCGTCGATCGGCAGGGCGTTCTCGCCGGCGGTCGCCGCGGTGACGTCGATGCCCTGCTGGACGAAGTAGGCGGTGTCGAGGGAGCCGGCGGCGAGCGCGGGGCGAGGCATGGACAGCCAGTTCGCGCCCTGCTCGAAGTAGCGGGTGAAGTGGGGCTTGAGGTGGTCGTTTTCGAAGATCCGGCCGCGGATGTGCGGTGCGGTCTCCACGATCGTCTCCCCGAAGATGATCGCGTTGTCGCGGACGTTCAGCGGCGGTGTCGCGCCGCTGCTCCACCACGGTGAGGACACCCGGATGTCCTTGCCCGGGGCGGAGGGGCGCAGCACGTGCACCCCGCAGCCGGCCAGGGCGTCGGCGAAGGCGGCGACGTCCTCGTTGAGTTCGTCGACGATCTGCTGCGGGACCGGCAGTTGCCGCTGGCCGTCGGCCAGGTGGGGGGCGACGTTCTCGAAGTAGAACAGCCTCCAGCTGTCGTCGGCGTCGTGCTCGGTGTAGTGGTCGGCGCGGCCGACGACGACCTCGCGCAACCGGGTGAAGTCGTCGAAGCTGTGCACGCCCGCGACAGGCGGGACGAGCTGGGAATGGGTCATGGGTGGCCGCCTCCTCGGCGGCGAGTGCCGGCGCAGCCCGGGCGGACAGGGGGTGCCGCCCGGACGGCACTGCGGCGGGCCGGTCGTGGACAGGAAGAAGGGGATCGGTCAGGCAGCCGCGCGCTCGGACGCCACGACCGGGTGGGGCACGGGCTGGTAGGTGAGGCGGGCGATGACGTCCTCGATCACGCATGGCACGTCGGGGGTGGAGCGGCGGCGGAAGAAGTAGCCGGAGCACCACGGCACCTCGTCCCAGCGCTCCAGGCGCTCGGAGAGGAGGGCGGTGGCCTCGGGCAGGCGCCGCCAGGGGATCTTGGGGCACCAGTGGTGCACCGGGTGGAACATGTCGTCGAGGTGGCCGCCGAGCAGGTGCCGGGTGAGCCAGTGCGAGGACCAGCCGCGGGTCTGCAGCAGCACGTCGTCGCGGTTCTCGATCAGCCCGGCGTGGTTGCCCAAATCGGTGATCCAGGTGACCACCGGCCGCACGAACACCAGCGGGACCAGCCAGTACAGCAGCAGGTCGCCGAGAACACCGAAAGACCAGCACACGGCGGCAACGCCCGCCCACAGCACCGCGCGGGCGGCCGGCGCGCACCGGCTCTCCCGCGGACCACGGGTCACCAGCACCCGCAGCGCCGACGTCGGCAGCCGCCACAGCGCGGCCTTGACGATCACCCGCAGCACAAAGGCGGTCCGCCTCATCGGCGCCCGGACGGCGTGAAGGCGCCCGGCCTGGTACGACTGGAACATCGGATCGGCTCCGGTGCCCAGCTGCGCATCCCGTGGGTGACCCGGTAGGGCCGAAGCCCCTCGCCGAGCATCCCCGTCAGCAGATACCCCACCCGACGGTTGCCGCGCGCCGTGACCAGCAGCTTCGCGTGCACGCACTCGTGCGCCAGGTTCGACAGGTGCCGCTGGCGCACCCCGATGTACAGCACCGCGAGCAGCGGCCCGATGGCGTGCCCGAAATGGGAGCCGACGAGCGCCGCCATGACGATCGCGCCGACGTCGCACACGACGTCCCGCAGCCCGACACTCGGAGCGCCGCACAGGCTCTCCAGCTCGCCGATCAGCTCCGGCCCCAGCGCCTGCCGGACCGGACCGGACGCGCCGGTCGAGTGCCGGGGGCGCCTCGGTGTCTTCTCGCGCCGGCGTACCGACCACCGGCTGGTCCTGCCCATCTGCTCTCCTTGGGACATCACTGGACTGGGCATTGGCCTTCCGTGAACCGCTGCCGGTGGGCGGGGCGCCCCGCCCACCGGCAGCAGCACGTCAGCCGATCAGGACGATCGAGGTCAGGCGGCGGCGCCCGGGCGCATGCCGAGCTTGACGCCCTCGCCCGGGCGCATGCCGAGCTTGACGGTGCCCGCGCCGGGGCGCATGCCGAGCTTGACGCCCTGGCCCGGGCGCATGCCGAGCTTGAGGTCCTGGTCCATGTGCTCTCCTCTCGGGCCACGGGCATGCCGCGGCCACGCGTGGTGAATCGGATGGTCGAGCCAGAGATGAGCGCGGCTCGAAAGAGCCGGCCGGGCGCTACGCCGAGGGCGCTGGTGAAGCCATCGCGCCGAGTGGCCGTGCCATCACGCTAGGGCCGCACCAAGGGCAACTGCAACGGGTCGTGACGTTGCGCCAGGCGCGCCGGGGCGTTGCGTGTCCGTTGCGTGTCCGTTGCGTGTCCGTTGCGTCCATCCTGCCACTGACCTGGTGAAACGCCCTTGCGAGCCGCTGGAATCGCGGCCACTGCCGCGCACCGGACCGCTCGACCGGTGCGCGCGGTCTTCTGCGCCTCGGCGGCGTCCGGCTACGTTGAGGCGCTCCGAGCGGACCGCGCCGCCCAGGCAGCACTCCCGGTCGCGAACTCGCCATGCCTGTATCTGAGTTGAGAGGGGACACGCATGTCCGCGCTTTCCGGTCCCATCCGCGCCAAGGCCCACGTGCTGCACGGCCTGCGAGCCCTGCTGCACGACGAGGGCTTCACCGAGTTGGTCACCCCCGTCGCCCGCCGCGCCGACCTCGGGCCCGGCCGCCGCGCGTCCGTCGGCCTCCACAAGGGCCGGTACCTGCGCGCGATGATCGGCCCGGCGCTGCGCGTCAACGTGAGCACCGACCTCCCGCGGGTGTACGAGATCGGCCCTTGCTTCCGGCCTGAGCCCCCGGACGCCCTTCACGCCGCCGAGTTCACGATGCTCGACCTGTACGCCGCGCACCTCGGCTTCGAGGACCTGACCGAACTCGCCTGGCGCCTGGTCGGCCCGCACCTGCCCTCCTACACCCCCGAGCGGCTCTCGATCGCCGACCACGTCCACGCCGAGTTCGGCATCGACCTACGCACCGAGCCCATCGGCGGCCTGCACCCGCGCATGGCCGCCCAGATCGGCGCCGACGCGGGCGAGCCGTTCCGCGACGTCCTCGGCCGCTACATTGCCCTCGAACTCGAGGCCGGCACCGTGGGCCGCGCTGTGTTCCTGACCGACTACCCGACCGGCGGCGACGAGCCGTGCGCCCGGCTGGCCCCTGGCTCCACCGCCGTCCTGGAGCGGTTTGAACTGATCGTTGACGGCATCGAGCTCGTTCACGGCTACACCGACGAGACGGACCGGAACGCTTTCACCGAACGCGCCAAGGCCGTCGGGCTCTACGACGACGAGCAGCAGCTCGCCCAGGAAGCCGTCGAGGCCGGGACCGTGCCCGCGGACACCGCCGGCCTCGGCATCGGCATCGAACGGCTGTGCGCCGCATCCGCCGGGCTGCGCGACATCACCCCGTTCCTCCAGTCCCCCCAGTTCTAGCCGCCCGCCCCTCGTTCCCGGAGGCACGATGGACCTTGCGATCACCCCGCTGCCCGGCGGATTCGGCGCTCGCGTCGAGACCGACCTCGCCCGCACGACCGGCGCCGCCGCATCGCGCGCTCTCACCGACGCCTTGCATCGCCACCGCGTGCTGGTCCTGCCCGACCAGCACCTCAACCACGCCGACCTGCTGGCCGCCGCCTCCCTGTTCGGCAAGGTCGACACCGCCACCGAGCGCCGCTACACCGTCCCCGGCTTCCCCGGGCTCACCGTCGTCTCCAACATCCACCAGGACGGCACGCCGATTGGCATCTACGACGGCGACCAGGAGGAGGAGTGGCACGCTGACAACTCCTTCAAGCCGCAGCTGACCGCCGCCACCTTGCTGTACTCGGTCATCACCCCTGGCGAGGGCGGCGCGACCCGCTTCGCCGACGCCACCCGCGCCTACGCCGACCTTCCGGACGACCGTAGGGCCCGGGCCGACGGCCTGAGCGCCGTCCACTCCGTCCAGCACCTCGCCACCCGGCAGGCCGACGCCGCCAGCGGCCACTCCTCCACGCAGGTCGGCACCCTCGCGCGGCTGCCCGAGGTCACCCACCCGCTCGCCCCCGTCCACCCCGCCACTGGCGCCCGCGCGCTCCTGCTCGGCTCCATGGTCATCCCCCGTGTAGAGGGGCTGTCTGAGGCCGACGGCCGGATGCTGCTGGCTGACCTTCTTGCCCACACCACCGGTCCCGACTACCTCTACACCCACCGCTGGAAGCAGGGCGACATGGTCGTCTGGGACAACCTCGCCGTCCTGCACACCGCCTCCCCCTGCGACAGCTCACGCCACCCGCGGCTGCTGGTGCGCGCCGCCGTCCACCAGCCGACACGCTGCCTGGGTACCCCCGACGGGGGAATCCCCGCCGAGTCGCCCGCCTCCGGATCGAACCGGCACTAGGGTGGTCAAATGAGTTCCCAAGTGCCCATGAAAGAGCGGGCATTGAACCCCGACCGGATCGCCCGGATCGGGCGCGAGATGCAGGCAGCCTGCCCCGGCTTCGACGCCACCTCTTTCACCGCCCAGGTCACCGCCGACCTCCCCCGACTGGAACTCAAGGCACGCATCGCCCACACCGCCGAGGGCCTGCACCAGCATCTGCCCGTCACCGGGCTGGCCGCCCTCGACACCCTGCTGCGCTCCCTGCCGGCCACCCCGGAGGCCGCTGGGGCGGACACCGACTTCGGCCTCTACATCTACGCCCCGCACTCCGCCTACATCGCCGCCCACCAGCTCCACGCGGACTACCTCGACCAGGCATTCGCCGCGCTCGCCACCCTCACCCCGTACTTCTCCGCCGAGGACGCCGTCCGCACCTTCCTCAACACCTACCCCCAGCCGACTCTGGCGGTCGCCGCCACGTGGGCCGCCGCCTCCGACCACCGGGTGCGGCGCCTGGCCAGCGAAGCCCTCCGCCCTCACCTGCCCTGGTCCGTCGGCACCGGCCTGGCCGTCGACACCGCTCTTCCGCTGCTCGACGTGCTGTACGCCGACAGCAGCCGCTTCGTGACCACGTCGGTCGCCAACCACCTGCGCGACATCGCTCGCACCCGCCCCGAACTCGTCCTCGCCACCCTGACCAGGTGGCGCACCGAAGGACGTGCCGCGGACGCCGAACTCGCCTTCATCACCCGAGAGGCACTCAAAGCCCGGCTCAAGGCCGGCTGGGCACCCGCCTACACCCTGACCGGCTACGACCCTCAAGCGGCGATCAGCGTCAGCCCCCTCCGTCTGCCGCACAGCGAGTTCCGGCTCGGCGACGGCCTCGCCTTCGAAGCCGACCTCACCGCCCCTACTGACACCCCGGTGCACGTCATGTACGTCCTGACGCGCACCGACACCCCGGCCGCGGAGAAGGTCGCCCACCTCATCCGGGCCACCGTCAAGGCGAGCACCCCACTGCACCTGGCCAAGACCCACCCTCTGAGGTCCACCGGCACCGCCGCCCTCGCCCCGGGCAGCTATCACCTCGCACTCCAGGTCAACGGCCGCCGCCACCCCCCGACGTTGCTCCGCATCACCAACCATCCGGCCTGACCAGGACGGCTCCTCCGCGCGCAGAGGCCCGGCGCCGTCCGGACCACCGAACGAGCTCCTTGGGGATCAGGAGGAGCTGGCGTGACGCCGAACGTCTCTGCCCCAACACCTGCGAAGGGGTTACCTGCTCCCGGTAGACGCCGTGGCCGCCCGCGCGATCCGCGGCCCGACCAGGCGCCCTGCCAGATCCAGCGGGTACCAGGCGGCGCTGGTCACCTCGGACTCCTGGATGCGTCCGACCTCGGCGTCGGCCGTCGTGAAGGCGTAGCCGATGTCCAGGTGGTAGTGGTCCGGCTCATCCTTTGCAGGCCTGGCCGGGACCCGGCCGAACTCGACATAGGCGGGGTGCGCCGAGACGGGGACGACCTGCTCGGGGTCGATTCCGGTCTCCTCGGAGAGCTCCCGGAGGGCGGCGCCGAGCAGCGTGGTATCGGTCGGTTCGAGATGCCCGCCCGGCTGCAAAATGATCTTGTACGCAAGGTGTTCGATCAGCAGGATCTCGGTGCCATTGCGGACCAACAGCGCGCCGGCGGTGACGTGCAGCGGGAAGGTCCGCCGCGAGGCGAACCCCTGGCCTTCGGCGAGGATTCGCAGCGGCTCGGCCAGCCGTTCGGCGTCCTGCGGGTAGCGTTCGAGGTAGCCGGTGAGCACGTTCGAGATGTCGGAATCAGTGATCGCCATGGGTCCCCACCCTCCCTTCGGCGCGATGGGAGATGCCCTCGAGACCGGCCGCTCGAAGGCGGCCACCGAGCACGTGCACAGGTAGCTCCACAAGGGTGCGTGGCGTACGAGAAGCCTCGAACTCTACAAGCTCGCCCGGCCCAACGCGCATCAACGCGCCTGCTGCCGTGCCGCGCTTGGGACCCTCGGCGATTCGGCCAACCTTCTTTCGTGGCACAGCGGTTGTGGGAGGCGGGTCGGTGTAGTCCCCACCGTCTGCCGCACGCCGTATCCCGGGAATTCGGGGCCGACCGAAAAACGTGTGTTCGAAAAATCAGCGGCTGTCGTTGAGCTTCCGACAGCATCCGAACGGCGATCCAGGGGGACCCGATGACCACATCCCAAGCCCACAGCAAACCAGCCGGTACACCGCCTCCACCTCCGCCGGCGGAGATCACCTACAGCGGGCAGTACTCCGTCAATCCGCTCGCCGAGGTCTCCTTCCGGAAGATGTGCGCCACGCTCCCTTCCGTCCTGGCCCGGATCGGCCGCCTGTCGTGGCGGACCGACCGGCAGGCTGTGCGGCTCCTGATCGGGTGCCAGATCATCACGGGCGTATCCGCCGCGGTGCTACTGGCCGCCACCGCCCGCGCCATGGGGCCCGTACTCGGCTCCGGAAGTCCCGGTGACCGTCTCCAAGGCGCGTTGCCCGCGCTGCTCGTGGTCGCGCTCGCCGCCACGATGAACCGTGTCGCGGGGGCCGTGGCCACCTACGCCGAGCGGCGGATCACTCCCCGGCTGACCTCGGAGACGGACAGCGCCCTGGTCGAGGCGGTCTGCCGGGTCGAGGCCGCCGCCTACGCCGGAGACGGCTTCTCCGACCGGCAGGAGGCGGCCGAGATGGGGGTGGTCCGCACCCACGTGATGGTCACCGACGCCCAGCGCTTCATGTCCTCGCTGATCCGCCTGGTCACCGCCGGCAGCGTCCTGTCGCTGCTCAACGTGATGATGCTGCCCCTGCTGCTCCTCGCCGTGCTCCCGGCCGGAATCGGCGCCGTCCTGACCGCCCGCGTGGACTACGAGATCCACTACTCCAACATCTCCGACAGGAACGTGCGCGGGATGATGCGCTGGTGGGCCACCGCATCCCAATACGGGGACGAGGTCCGCGCCAACAGCATGACCGACTACCTCGTCTACTGGTACCGGGCCCTGTCCGACCGGTGCGACCGGCGGAACCTCGCCGCCGCGCCCCGAACCCTGCGGATCTCCCTGCTTTCCGCGCTGGCCGGCGGCGTGTTCCTCCTGGCGACCTGGGGAGCGCTCGCCTGGCTCGCGGTGACCGGCCGGATCGAACCGGCCATCGCCGCCACGGCCGTCATCGCCGTCCAGACCGCGCTCGCCGCCCTCTCCCAGGTCGTCATCAACGGCGCCGCGATCTTCCACACCAGCCTCTACCTCACCGACATGCAGGCTTTCCTCGACGAGGCCGCCGCCCGCACTCCCCATCGCGGACCGCACGAGATCACCGGCCCGGTCGAGGAGATCCGGCTCGACGAGGTCGTCTACCAGTACCCGGGCAAGGACCGCCCCGCGGTGGACGGTGTCTCCCTCACCCTGGAACGCGGGCAGATCCTCGCGATCGTCGGAGCGAACGGCTCGGGGAAGTCGACCCTGTTGCGACTGCTCACAGGGATCTACCTGAGCGACAAGGGCAAGGTCACCTGGAACGGAAGCGACCTCGCCGCCACCGACCCGGGCAGCGTCTGGCGGCGCACCGGCCTGGTCCCGCAGGACTTCGCCAGGTGGCCGCTGCGGGTGCGTGAGAACGTGACCCTCGGCCAGCCCCGCACCCACGACGACGGCCCCGTGTGGGAGGCCATCGACGCGGTCGGTCTGCGCGAAGCCATTGAAGAGCTCCCCGACGGCCTGGACAGCCTCCAGGCCCGCGACATCTGGGGTGGCGTCGAGTTCTCCGGCGGGCAGTGGCAGCGCGAGGCGTGCGCCCGGGCGCTGTACCGCAAGCCCGGGCTGCTGATCCTGGACGAGCCGACTTCCCAGATGGACCCGCGCGGTGAGCACCTGATCTTCGAGCAGATCAAAGCGATCGCCGCCGACCGGATCACCATCATGGTCACCCACCGCCTGGAGAACACGAAGATCGCGGACCACATCGTCGTGATGGAAGACGGCCGGATCTCCGAGCAGGGCCGCTTTGACGATCTTGTCCACGGCGGTGGGATTTTCGCGGAGCTCCTCGCGCTCTCCCAGGACCGCTGACCACTTCGCCTGCCCCTGCGGCCCGCGCGCGAGGCGGCGGGCCGCACATCACCGAGGAGAAGCCTGTGCCTGATTTCTACAACGCGGCCGAGGTGCGCGGCCGGCGTGTGCTCGCACTGTTCATGGAGGGAAGCGCAGCGTGAAGCAGATGTCGAAGCCCCTGCCCGCGTTGCTGCTTCGCTGGGCGGAGGAACGGATCGGGGCCGTCGCGGCGGTACGTGACGCCTCGCACGACTGGGACCGCTCCCGGGTGTGGGAGCGGGAGGGCATCGGCGGGGTCTCCTGGTACGTGAAGGTCTCGCCCAGCGAGAAGTTCTACATGCGGGAGAGCCGGGCGTACCGTCATGTCGTTCCTGCCTTGGGGCATACCCGGGCACCGCAGCTCGTCGACAGCCAGGCCCGGGGCCTGGTCATGCTGCTCACCGCGGTCCCCGGCGCCCCGGCGAAGGAGCTCGGCCTGGAGGCCGTCGAGTGGCGGGCGGTGCACCAGCAGGCGGGAGTGCTGTGTGCCCGGCTTCACGAGGCCGGGGAACTCGACCGCGCCGATCGGGGCGCGGCCGAAGCCTCCCTGGACGCCGCTGCAGACGGAGTGGAGAAGTACCTCGCTCGCGCCGGAGACCGGCTGACCGAGGACGAGCGGCAGCTGATCCGGGACCACGCTGCCCGGCTTCGTCGCGTCGGCCCCGTTCCCGTCGGCTACATCCATGGTGACAACCAGCCCAGGAACTGGATGGTGTCCGAGGGCGTGCTGGCGCTCATCGACTTCGAGCGGGCCCGGCCGGCGGCCCGTGTGCAGGACTTCGTCGTCCTCACGGCCACCCAGTGGGCCGACCATCCGGACCGCGAGAAGGCGTTCTTGCGGGGGTACGGGCGGTCGCTCACCGACGCCGAGCGTCAGGCTCTGCGCTGCCTGACCGCGCTGGACGCGGTCAACTGCATGGCCTGGGGGCCGGACAACGGAGACGAGCTCGTCACGGCCCGGGGCCGGCGGACTCTGGACCGCCTCATGAGGGAGGACCGCCCGTGAGCGCGGTACACCGAAGCATCGGCAACGTCATGGTCCTGCTCCAGCGCCCCGGCGACGGCCGGGTCCTGACCGTGCGGCACCGGGAGACGTCGTGGCACTCCCCCGGGATGCTGACCGTGGTCGGGGGTCGCCTGGAAGAAGGCGAGTTCCTCGACGAGGGTGCGGCGCGCGAGCTCGCCGAGGAAGTCGGCATCCACCTCGCCCCGGACCGGCTGCGGTTTTGCCAGCTGCCCCACTTCCACGCGGCGGACGGCGAGCGGGTGATCGGCGCCGTCTTCACGGTGCGGGAGTGGGAGGGCACCCCGTACAACCGCGAGCCGCAAACGCACAGCGAGTTGGTGTGGGTCGATCCTGCTGCGCCGCCGCCCGACTGCCATCCGTTCACATATGAGGTCCTGACCCGTTTCGTCACCGGCCAGCTCTACGCGAACGTGATCGCCCCACAGCTGCCGGGTGGTGAGGCAGGGTGACGACCTCCACCCAGCCGGCCATGGCGCGGAAGCGCGTCTCCCCGGATCTGCGGCGTCTCGTCGGCAGCGAGTGCGCGAGCCTGTCGGGCTCGGCGGTCAGCACCGTTGCCCTCCCCACCCTGGCCGTGCTCGATCTCGATGCCTCCACCACCCAGATCGCGCTGCTCGCCTTCCTCGGTCAGCTCCCGAACGCCATCGTGGCGCTCCCGGCCGGCGCGTTCTCGGACCGGCACGCCAAGCGCCCACTGATGATCGCCGCGGACCTCACCGCTGCCGCAGTCCTCGTGACCATTCCGGCCGCCGCCTTCGCCGGGGTGCTCGGCATCGGCCAGCTGTATGCGGTCGCCGTCGTCCTCGGCATCGCCAAGATCGTGCACAGTTCGGCGTCCATCAGCTATCTGCCTGTCCTCGTCGAGGCCGACCTGCTCCAGCACGCGAACTCGCGGCTGGGCGCAGCCTCGTCGGTGGCCGACAGCGCGGGCAGCAACGTGGGCGCCGCTCTGGTCGGCGGCGTCGGCGCCGCCCGCTCGGTCCTCGCCGACGTTCTGTCCTACCTCGTCTCCGCGTTTCTCGTGTGGCGCATCCGCACCCCCGAGCCGGCCGCCGCACCGGCCGAGGGCCGCGGCAGCCTCGCGCGGGACATCGGTGAGGGCCTGCGCTACGTGGCCGGGCAGCCCACCATCCGTACGGTGATCGTTGCCCTGTCCACGCTGAGCTTCGGTCTCGCGATTATGAACACGTACTGGGCGTACTTCCTGCTGACCAGCTTGCGCGTGTCCCCGAGCGCGTTCGGCGTGATGATGGGGGTGGGTGGGGCGGGTGGGTGGGGCCGGCAGCCTGGCCGGGGCGCTCCTCGCCCCGCGTATCGCCTCCCGTATCGGCATCGGACCGACGATCATCATCGGCTTCGCTGTCAGCCCGCTGGCGCAAATCCCCCTCCTGCTGGCCGGACCCGGCCTCACCTGGCAGATCGCCCTCGCAGCGGCGCTGGCCGCACAGTTGTTCTGGGCAACGGCCTCCGGGACGAGCCAGCGGTCCCTGAGACAGACCTTGTGCGAGCCACGCTTCCAGGGCCGCATGCAGGCCGCGAGCACCACGCTCACCGCCGGAGCCCGACCCGTGGCCGCCGCGTTCGCCGGCGCCCTGGTCCTCCTCCTGGGCGTACGCGGCACCCTCGCCGTCGGCGCGGTCCTCCAGACCGTCCCCGTCGTCCTCCTGCTCCTCTCCCCCGTCCGCGCGCTGCGGGAGATGCCTTCCCCACTCGCGCGGACCGCCGTGCCGCCCGCTCGTGAAGGAGCATCGTGACGACGATCGTGAACGCCGACTACTGGGAGGCGCTGTGGTCCGGGGGCCGGCGTTACCGGCACCTGGACGGTACCGAAGCGCGCCTGATGCACGAGCGCCTCGGCGCTGGCCGCGGGCGCCCGGCCCTCGACATCGGTTGCGGCGACGGCTCCCTGGCCCGCCACCTCCACCACGAGCTCGGATACCGCACCACCGGCATCGACATCTCCCTCAGCGCCGTCGACCTCGCCGCCTCCCATGACGCACGGCCCGGCTCGGGGCCGGCCTGGCAGTGCACCGATATCGCCACCGGTGACCTCACGGCGCTGCCGGATCCCGCGTACGCGCTCATCACCTGCCGTCTGGTCTACCGGTGGATGGACGACAAGGGGGCCTTCCTCAGCCGCGTCCGCCACCTCCTCGCACCCGGAGGGATCTTTTGGGTGGTCACCGAAATCGCAGGCCGCCGTGAGGACACCGACCCCCTCCACAGCCTCGGGATCAGCCCCGCCGACACCGAACTCCTCACCTCCGGCTGGTCCAGCGTCCAGACCGCCGACCTCGACGTGCTCCGCTGCTTCGCCCTACACCCCTGAACCCCTGCCCCGCTTCCTGAAGGAGGACTTGTCGACCGTGGAGAAGGACACCGTCGCGATCTGGAACACCTACGGGACACACCAAATGGCCCGCGGGATCGAGCTGCCCGAACTGGAGCAGTGGAACTGGGGAATCGAGGGCGCCGGGCCCGGAATCGAGGTCCTGGGCGAGGTATCGGGACTTCGGGTCCTCGACCTCGGCAGCGGTCTCGGACGGCATGCCGCCCGCCTGGCCGCCGCGGGCGCCGACGTCACCGCCGTGGACGCCTCCCCCGCACAGCACCAGCGCGCCCTCGCCCGCTACCCGGACACCCCGGGCCTGCGTCTGGTGTGCGCGGACGCTGTGACCCACTTGCGGGATGCCGATCCGTACGACCTGATCTACTCCGTCTGCTCGGTCCCGTACCTGGACCCGGCCCGGCTCCTGCCCGCCCTCACGAACGCCCTTCGGCCCGGCGGACGCCTGCTCTTCTCCGCGCTGCACACGAACTCCGCCGGGGTCGGCCCCGCTACCCAGGTGGCCGCGCGGCCCGAGATCCTGCGGCTGCCCGGCACCACCGAAGACCATCCCGTGAACATGTGGACGCTGACTCCGCAGCTGTGGGAGGACCTCCTCGGCGAGCGCGGCCTCATCATGGAGTCGGTCACCGCGATCGACTCCCCTCAGCCGGACAGCACCGTCTCCTACCGGCTGTACTCTGCCCGTCGCCCCAACCGGGTACCGAGCCGCCCGCGCAGCAGCGCTCCGCCTGCACCGACCGCCGCGCTGGGCGTCGGCGTGATCGTCCACGGCCCGCAAGGCATCCTGCTCGGGCTGCACCGCCGCGGAGCCTGGGAGCTCGCCGGCGGCACCGTGGAGCCAGGCGAAAGCCTTGCCGAGGCCGCCGTCCGTGAACTCCACGAAGAGGCGGGCATCGTGGCCAATCCCGATGGCGTGCAAGTGCTGGGCACGCTCCTGGACCGGGTGGGCGACGTCGTCCGGATCACGGTCCCCGTCCTCGTCACCCGCTGGACCGGCACCCCCCACCAGCGTGAGGAAGCCCTGGGGTCCTGGAGGTTCTGGCCCGCCGACGCACTGCCCAGGCCGCTGTTCGTGCCGAGCGCCCAGTGCCTGACGGCCTGGGACCCCGCCCTCCCCCTCGACCACACGCCCGCCCAATTCCAGCCCTACGAACGGTCCGGCCAGCCCTAGCCCGACCGCGGCACCGGGGCCCGCGTGAGCCTGGGGCCTTCAGGACCTACACACCGACCGCAAGAACACCCTCACCACCTTGGGAGTGCCATGCCCTCGCACACGTTCCACAACGGTTCCCCGAGCGGCCACTGCGCTCCGCCGGGCAGAGGGATCGCCCGCCGAGCAGCCTTGGGCCTCCAGCCGGGGCAGCACACCCGGAAGGAGGAGTCGGCGTGATCGATGGCTGGACCACGGTCTCGTCGACTGTCCAGTACACGGGCGTCCGGGTGGTGGTGCGCCGGGACTCGGTCCGGCGCGCCGACCAGAGCGTGGGGACGTACGAGTACACCGACTCCGCCGACGGCGTTCGCGTCGTGGCCCTTGACGACCGCGGCCGGATCGCCCTGGTGGAGGAGAACGTCTACGTCTGCGGACAACGGCTGCTGATGTGCCCCGGCGGCGGATGCCAGCCCGGCGAAGATCCCCTGTCGGCCGCACGCCGAGAACTCGCTGAGGAAGCCGGGATCCGCGCCTCCGAGGTCGAGCTGCTGACGATGATGTGGCGGATGCCTGCCGGCGCGCGTACCTGCGAGCACCTGTACCTCGCCCGGGGCCTGAGCATCGGCGAGCACCACCGGGATCCGAGCGAGGCCGACATGGAGCTGCGCTGGGTCACCTTGGACGAAGCGGTAGAGATGTGCGGCGACGGCCGGATCACCGAGGCCGGCACCCTCGCGGCGATCTTGCTGACCGCGCAGCGCACCACCGCCAGGTCCGCCGCCCCTCCCGCCGCAGCCACCGACAAGGGCTCGGTACCAAGCCCGTAACCGCCAACCACCACGTCCCCGCACACCGACTCCTCTGTCTGGAGACACCCGTGACACAACCAAAGCCCTCCCTCCTCGCAGTCTTCGCACACCCCGACGACGAAGTGCTCCTCGCTGGCGGCGTCCTCGCACAGCACGCCGCCGCAGGCGCGGCGACCGCCGTCGTCACCGCCACCTGGGCCGCCGACACGCACCGGGCCGCCGAACTCGCCGATGCCCTCGCGATCCTGGGGGCCGGGAAACCCCGGATGCTCGGCTACGCCGACGCCCGCGTTCCCGAGTCCGCGCCCGGCCGGCCCCGCCTGTGCGACGCACCCCTCGATGATGTGGTCGGGCTGCTCGTCGGCCACATGCGTGAGCTGCGGCCGGACATCGTGATCACCCACGACCAGTACGGCCAGCTGACCGGCCACCCCGACCACCTGCACACCCACCGCGTCACCCAGCTCGCCGTTCACGCCGCCGGTCTCCCCCACCTCTACCCCGAGGCAGGCGAACCCTGGACGCCAGGCGCCCTGTACCTGGCGACGCACCCGCAGTCGGGCGTCGGCGACCTCGGCCCCCTTCTTGCGCGCGTCGGCAAGACGGTCCGGAGCATCCCCGACGACCAGGTCACCGCGAGCGTCGACCTGGGACCCGTGGCGGCGACGAAGTGGGAGGCCATCCTCGCGCACCGGAGCCAAGTCGAAGGCCAGCGTGCCCTGCCCGCTCTTCTGTCCGGCGTCCCGGACGACGTCCGGCACCGGATCCTGGCCACCGAGTGGTACACCCGCCTGGACACCAGTCCCCTGGCTGGCCCCGTGCAGGAGTCACTCACACCGCAACCGCCGTACCCGGCCGTGTGGGACACGATCGGCATGCTCGGCGAACTGTTCACCGGCCTGGACACCGAGCGCGGGATGACCCCGGAGCAGCAGTGGACGCTGCAGGTCCTCAAGCTCACCGAAGAGGTCGGCGAATCCGCGCAGGCCGTGGTCGGCACCTGGGGGACGAACCCGCGAAAGGCGCAGGGTTCCTGGCTGCAGGTCCAGGAGGAAGTCGCGGACACCGCGATCACCAGCATGGTCACGCTGTACCGGATGCTCGGGGCCCGGGCGCCCGGGTTCCTCGCCGAGGTACTCGCCCAGAAGTCCGCAAGGTTCAAGGGGCTGTGATGCGGCGATTCATGAGGCCAGAGTGGCTGTGGGGTGACGCAGACGGCCCAGCCGAGGACTGGATCAAGCCACACGCGCTGTGGCTCCCGCAGGACGATCAACAAGTCATGGCGTACTTCGACCGCCTACGGGAGGTCGTCTCCGTCGGAGGTCTCGTCAGGGGCGGTCCACCAGGCGCCGCAGCTGGTCGAGGACGTCTTCGCGCCCAAAGAGCTCTGCCTGAGGACGGAGGAACACGTTGACCTGCCTCGGATCGCTGTCCCTGGGCAGCGTCGTAGAGGCGATCAGTAGCTCCTGAAGCTGGTGCGTGCCCGTCGCGGACGGTAGGGCGCCGGTGTTGCGCGCGAACGCCAGCCGAGCCCGGACAGCGTCCAGCTCCCAATCCTTCGACTCGTGCCCCTGGTTGCACACCTGGATCGCCTCGGGGCCATCTACCCGCACTGCGATGATCTCGCCGCCCTGCACGCAGGAGAGCCGCCTGGTGCTGCTGCCCGTCACAATCTGGATCCGCTCGGACTCCAAGAGGAGAGGAGCGGAGACGACCTCCGGGACAGTGGCCGTCTCGCGGGCCTTCGACGGGTATTCGGCGAAGACCTCGGCAAGGCGCTGGGCAGCGGCACGCATCGGGGAGGGGCCGGGTGCTGGTGGCTCGATATCGTCGGCCAGCGCGCTCGCTCCGATGCGACCGCCGTACTGGTCACAGATCGTTCGGAAGATGTCCCACAACGGCATGCCCTTGTGGGCGCGAGCGTCGTAGCCCTGCCCGGTGGCCGTGAGCGCCTCGTCAATCTCCCTGATGATCCCCGGCTCACGGTCGGCGGGGCCGGAGAACGCCTCGCGAAGGTCGCTGAGGTCCACCTCCCGCGGGGGCCGTCCGGTGTAGGTTCGGGCGTACACGGCGAGGGACAGTGCGCACAGATCCCAACTCCCTTGCCGAATCGTGTAGTCGACTCCGACCAGAAGGCGTGCCGCTTCGTGGACCGCAGCGCTCCAGGGGTCCGGTGCCGAGGAGGGGAGCAGCAGGCTCATCTCCAGATCAAGGCTGGTACTCGCGTTGTCAGACATGGACCTCATCCTGCCGGGGCCCCGGCGTGCGCCGCAGGCGTCCACGGGAATCCGGCCCAACTGCGAGGAACGATCGGATGGAGAGCTTCTTCGACCGTGTCGCCCCCTTCTTCCCACCGGGGCGCCAGGACCTCCACTGGCACATCCTGCCGACAGGCCAGGAGGCGGAAGCACTGGCCGCCCCGTACACGCGGATCATCCCGCCGGGCCTACGGGCCGTGCCGGCGCAGTGGATGCACTGCACGCTCCTACACGCCGTCGGCCTGAGTCGCGACACCGTGGACACCACCGCCCTCGTCAAGGACGTCCAGCACGCGGTGAAGGACCTGGAGCCGTTCCTCCTCACCTTCGACCGGCCCGCCATCGGGCCGTCGACCGACTCCACTTGGTCGCCCAGTGGCACGACGGAGCGCTGATCAGGTGGGAACCGATCGCCGAAGTGCCCTTGAAGTGATGGGGAGCACTCGTGCCGGACGCCCCAGCACCAGCTCTGCGGAGGATCGCGGCGCTGGCCGCACATCCACCGCACCTCCGCTCGCGCCGCAGTCCCCGCGGGAGCCTGAACCCTTGCTACGGTCGTGGACTTGCCGAGGAGGTTTGATGGTCGGTTCCGTGCCAGCCCCTGTGGACTTGCGCCGACACCCCGTTGAGGGCGTGCTGATCCGGGTGGAGCGGGGCCTGAACGTCCGCCTGAACCGGGACGACGTCGTGCGTAAGCGCCGCTCTGTCGGAGCCCGTACAGAGCAAGGGACCTGGGTACGGATCGAGCGCCGGGGCTTCGAGCGGATCGGCCAGCAAGGCTGGAACGGCACCGAGGCCGCCGCCGTGCTGCGTGGGGTCGTGATGCCCCAGTGGTACCAAGGCGTGACGTGGCGGGAGGCAGACGAGCCGGTGATGTGGCGTGCCGACGAACTGGAGCTCGTCGCCGCACAGCCTCTCGGCAAGGGCGCCCTCGTACGGGAGGATCCGGGGCTGCCCGAGGCCTGGTGGGCTGGGCTGAACGGCTCGCTCAATGCCCTTTCCTCGCAGCACACGTACCGGATCGCCACCCCGGACTCGGAGCGGGTCACGCAGGAGCTCGTCACCAGGAAGCTGGGCGAGGTGTTCCCCGCAGTCACGGACACCACCGTCGGGCGATGGGTTCCTGCCCACGGGGATCTGACGTGGGCGAACGTGATGGGGCCGGAGTTCTGCCTCATCGACTGGGAGGACTGGGGCATGGCCCCCCGTGGGCTGGACGCAGCGACTCTTTGGGGGAACGCGCTGGCCGTCCCGGACCTAGCCGACCGGGTCTACCGCGAGCGGCGGGCCGACATGGAGAGCCGGGACGGCAAGCTGATGGCGTTGTTCTTCCTGTCGAAGATCGTGGGCCCTCACGCGTACGAGGACGATCCCCTGCTGATGCCGGCACGCCGGGAAGCGGCACGACTCGTGAACGATCTTCAGCCGTGACGCTGACGCCTCAGATACCGGAGGTACCGGTCGGCAGCCTGCTCGTCTACGTTGAGGCGCAGCGCCTCGGTCAGTTCTCGCAGATGGACAGGGTTGTCCGTGCTGACAGCTACACCGTCCACCACGGGCACACGGAAGGCGATACGGAACGCTGCCTGCGCTCGGGTGTGCCCGTCGCGAGGGCCTTGCAGGAACGGGCGCGGGTCGAACACCTCCCACACGGGCGACGTGGTGCTTCCGCCGAAGGGGCTCATGCCCCAGGAAGTCGCCGGGCTCCACATTTCGTGAACCGCCTCGACGGCATCGAGGACTTCGACGCCGACGAGTAGGCCGGCCCGCACCATTACGGTCTCGGGGCGGGGCAGCCCCCTGAGATCGACGGCGGCCAGGGAGCGGGGGTCCCACGACGACACCCCCCACGTCCGGCACAGCCCCTGTTCCACCGCCGTCTCCAGAACGGCGCATGCCGCGGCAAGGCGATCGGCCGGGCTGCGCGATGATGCGCCAGCCAGGCTCTGTTCGGGGTTGTGCAGGAACACCAGGTCCGGCTCCCGCCCAGGATCTCGTACAGCCAGCTCCACTCCCCTGCGCAGGCGGACCGGGTCGAGGGAGTGGCCGAGGCCCGGAAAATAGCCGATCTTGGTGGAGATCGCGAACTTCGGCAGCAGGTCACCGGCAATCTGAGCAAGCGTCCGGTGTGAACGGTGCCCGTGGTAGGGGGCGGCTGTGTCGAGTGCGTCCACTCCCAGGTCGAGCGCCGCGGTCAGGATGTCGCGGCGGTGACCAGACCGGTGTAGCCCGAGGACAAGGCGGGGGTCAGCTCCGTGCACAGCTCCTCCTTCACCAGGATGTCGGCGAGCTGTGCGACGTCGACGCCGGTCGCCGCGGCGGCATCGGCGATCCGGACGGGGTGGCCGCTGAGCAGCAGGCCGAGGGCCGGGTACGCCTTCGCCGCGAAAGTGATCTTCTTGCCAGCGGCCAGGACGTCCACGGTGGCGTCGTTTCGCTGGATCACCGGCTCGAAGTCCGTCACGCACACGACGGCTTCGGGCCGGCCGAACAAGCCGGTGGCGGGGAGGTGCCGGGCTGCGCGACGCTCTCGTTCTCGGGCGTCGAGGAAGTCCTGCGGGCTCAGCTCCCCAGCCATCCGGGCCACGGCCTGGGCCAGGGCGCGCTGCTGTTCCTCCCAGCGGTCGGGGGTGGCCCAGCGGTCGAGGTCGTGGCGGAAGAGTTCCTGTGCGCGGGCCTGGTCTGCGAGCCATGCCAGCCAGTTCACTCCGGTGCGCTTCACGATGCCAAAGGTGGCGTGGAGGCTGTAGCCCTCGCCCTGGTCGCCGCGGGTGGCCTGGTGCCAGAAGCCGCGCGGGATGTGCATGACGTCGCCGGTCCGCAGGGTTCCCCGCCAGATGATCTCCTCGCTGGGCTCGGTGTTGGGAGCGGAGTCCCGGTACATGGGAGCCGGGCGAGAGGCTCCGCGTACGTCCCATGTCTTCTGTCCGGCGAGCTGGACGATAAGGGTGTCGTGATCGTCCCAGTGCAGGTCGAAGCCGCTGGCGTCATTGGTGGTGAGGTAGGCGTTGGCCTGGACGAGTTCGCGGGCCCACCACTGCAGGGCGCGGCAGGTGGCTTCCATAGTCGGGTCGAAGAAGTCGATCTCGTCCAGGACCATCGTGCAGCCCTCCCGCACCAGGGCGCCGACGCGGTGCATGTCCGCCATGGGGATCGCCTGGCCCCGGCGGGTAACGGCGGGCTCGATGTACCGGCCGGGGTGGAGCTCGGAGCCGTTCTGGAAGATGCGGAACTGGGGGGTGTTGACGCTGCGGCGCATGACGAGGTCGAGCAGGCGCTGCGGGTTGAGGAGGCGGTCGAGCAGGTCAAGGTCTTCGATGGTGCCGCGGGCGAAGCCTGTGCCGAGCGGGGCCGCGCCGGTCCAGCCCAAGGCCTTCTCCAGTGCGGTGACGAAGCGGTGGTCCACGTCTTTCTCCGGTCCTGAGTCACGGGTGCGATGGCGGGGGCCCACCGGTGATGACGGGCCCCCGCTGGGCGACGGTGCGCCTGCGAGAGGTGTTACTCCTGCGGGAGGTTGAGGCCGTCGCGGTTCTCGCCGTCGTCACCCGTAGACGTTCCGGTGGAGTCGGATTCGGCAGCGGCGGCGGTGAAGCGATCCTGGATCTTGATGAGGCTCTCGACGCCGATGAGCAGCTCGTCCTGTGCCTGTGCCTGTGCCATTGCGTGTCTCCCTTTTCCCGTGCTTCCGAAGCCGGCGGTAGCCGGTCGGGTCTGTCGGATGGAGAGCGCCTCCGCCCCGCGTGCCGAGGCGGAGGCGGATGTGGGGCTCCGAACAGCTGCCCCTCCCGGTACGGGTTCGTTCCGGGCTGACGAGTACAGCGCCAACAGGCCTCACTCGAACAGGTGTTGGGCGTTGTCCCGGTGTTGTCCCGGCGGGGCTGTCGATACCGTGGGACGCTTCGACGAAGGGCGGGGAACGTGGACGTACTGATCGGCCATCCGCTGACCTACGCCCGGGAACTGCGTGGCTGGTCCCAGACCGACCTGGTCGCCCGAATGCGCAAGGCGGCCGCGAGCCGGCCGGAAGGTCTGCGGACCGGCGCCGATAAGACGGCGGTGAGCAGGTGGGAAAACTGGCGCAAGACACCCAGCGCCGAATCCCAGCTGCTCATCGCCGAGGCTTTCGGCGTGCCACTCGTGGATTTCGACATCTATCCGTGGCCGCACTGGCTTCCCGGCCGGGCGGACCCCTTACCCCTGGGCTCGGCTTTCACCGTCCGGGCCCTCCGAGAAGCACAGAGAGCATCCATGGAACGCCGCAACTTCATGGTCTTCAGCGCGGTCGCGCTGTCCGGGCTGTCCGCCCAGTGGGCAAGCCTCGAGCCGGACCGGCTTACGAGCTCCCTCGACGGACGCCCCGTGGACGCCGAGCGCGCGGACTGGCTGGAGACGACCGCAGCCGCGCTCACCTCGCTGCCGACCGAACGTCGCCAGCACACCGTCAAGCTGATGGACGCCCACCTCGACACGGTCACCGACCTACTCGAAGGCGGCCGCTACCCCCAGCACCTCGGACTCCGGCTACACGCTCTCGCCGCCCGCCTGGCCAGCACATGCGGCTGGTACCGCTTCGACCAGGGCAAGCACCACGCGGCCGGCGTCTACTGGAACGCCGCACTCACCAACGCCCACGCCGCCGACGACCGCGACGCCGGCGCCGGGGTCCTGGCCGACTATGCGTACCAGTCGATCTGGGTCGGCCGCCCACAGGCCGCCGTGGACCCCCTCACCCATGCCCTCGCCCGCACGTCGCACCCGACCGCTCGTTCCCTCCTGCACCTTCGCCGGGCCCGAGCCTACGCAGCCGCTGGCGCGCGCGCCGAGTGCTACCGGGACCTGACCGCGGCGGAGACGGCCATCACCACCGACGCCAGCACCCCTCCGCCATCGTGGTGCTCGTGGATGAGCCCGGCGGACCTGTCCGTCGACGCGGGGCAGTGCCTCCTCGACCTCGGCAACGCCCCCGAAGCACGTGCCCGGATCGACGAAGGGCTGGCCCTGCTCCCCGTCAGCCGGGACAAGACCCGCGGGGTCTTCCTCCTCAGCCAGGGACGCTCCTTCCTCAAGTCCGGCGAGATCGAGCAGGCCGCCGCAGTCGCTGCTCAGTCCCTCGACCTCGCGGAGCGCATCGGCGCCGACCGGTGCGTGGCCCTCGTTCGAGACATGGCACCCGACTTCTCCCCGTACCGCAGCGAGGCCGGCGTTGGTGAACTCCTCGAACGCCTCCGCACCGCATAACCGTGGCGCCCTCGCAGAGTCGCGCCCGCCACCCGCGCCCGCCACTCGGACCTGTCGGTACTGGCCACGACTATGGCCGCCATACGCCAGCCGGTGGCTCAGCCTTCGTTGTCACACCGTCAACCTTGGGTGGCACAAGACATCAGGCGAGCACGCCGCTGCGTTCGGCGAGGCCGCGCAGTTCCGTCGAGGTGGGTCCGGAGACCAGCAGGCTGGAGATCAGGGACTTCGTCGCCGGGCGGGCGTGCGTCTCCTGTGGAGCGCACCGCTCGGCCGCGAGGAGGGTGCGGACGCAGTCGCTGCGGCGGCCGAGGCGGTCGTAGGTGACGGCGATGTCGCCCAGGGCTCGGGAGCGGCGCTCGACGCTGGGCAGCGCCTTCAGCGAGATCGCGCGAGCGGCATCGAGCGCGGCCCGGGGATCGCCCGCATGGTTTTCGGCGCTGATTCTGTGGAGTTGCACGGTGAGGGGACTGAAGCCGCCGCCGTGGTCGCGCAGCAGAGTGGCTCCGCCGAGTTCCTTGGCAATGGCGGCGGATTCGTCGGTCAGCTCGCGCATCCCGTCCCGGTCGCCTCGGCGCGCGAGGGTGTACGACGCACTCTGCACCAGGAGCCCGCGTACCGCGGCGCCGGCTCGTCCGATGCCACGCAGATCCGGGTGATCAGCGGCGGACAGTGCGATCGACAGCGCCTCGTCATGCCATCCCGCCTTCCTGGCGAGCACGGCCAGCTGGCGGGCGGATTCGGCGACCGCGAGGATGTCTCCCGCTGCCTCGCCGAGCTGCCGCGCGCGGTCGGCGGCCATCCAGCCGAGCTGCTGCTCGTCCATTTTCACGAGCATGCGGGTGGCCAGCAGGTAGCTCTTGGCCAGGAGGGCGTACTGCTCCGTGTCGTCGCCGTTGGCGGTAAGCGCGTGGCCGGCGCGGATGAGGCGGGGCAGGCGGACGGCGAGGGATGCGTAGCGGCAGGCGTCGAAGTCGGCGAGCGCGCGGGTGAAGTCGGTGGAGATCGTCTCGGACGACGGCGCGGCCGTGGCCGTGCCCAGTCCGAGCATCGCATCCCGGAGGCGGGCGACGAGCAGCTCGCCGAGCAGGGCCTCGTCGGCCTGCGCGGTTCCGCTCCCGAGCAGTGGGGCGGCGGCTGTGGCCGCCAGGCCCGCGAGCAACTTCCGTCGGTGCACTGGATCTTCACCGTCCTCCCACCCGGGTCTACCCACCCTATTGGCAGGGAGCCGGGGGAAGGCGCTGGTTGCGCCGATCGGCTGACCATGTCGAACTTCCGGCCGGGGTGCGGGCGGCGCCAGTCCGAATGCCTGGTGTGGGAGTTCGAGGGCGTCGGCGAAGCACCGCAGTACGCCGATGTCCGTCATCGGTGAGATGCCCCGCTCGTACCGAGAGACCTGGGCCCCGGAGTATCCGGTCAGCTTGCCCAGTCCGGCGAGGGTGAGGCCCTTCGCTTGCCGGGTCTGCCGTACGAGTTCCCCGGGCTTCACATCAGCCCCAAGGGGCGCTCATGATCCGTTAACCGCATCTGTACCTCGTTCCCGCCGATAGCCGAGGCTGCGCCGCTTCAACCGTAGTCCTAGGACTGCACGGCAGACAGGTCGTTTGCATGAGATGCAAACGGCTTTGCAGGCCAGGACAGCGCCCCTCCCGCCGCTGGGCCGGCAGCGGCGACCTTCGAGAACGAGCGGCCCGCAGCCACGGGCCGCCCCGATTCCGGGAGGTCCTGATGCAGTCCGCGAATCCCATCCCGTCAACGGAGCGCGCCGCCGACGCCCGCCTCACCCCCGCCTACTACTTCCGCCCCGAGGGCCTCGGCCCGTACGTCACCGGCCTGTTGAACAGCTGCTCCAGCGTCTTCGGCATCAAGGCCGCGATGGCCGCCGACCTCGACCACGGGGGCGAGGGCCTCCGCGCGGGGCAGGGCGTTGTCGAGGACGGGGCCCTGCTCCAGGGCGATGTGATCGTCCAGGCCGGTGCCCGGATCGAGGCGGGAGCCCAGGTGATCGGTCCGGTCCTGGTCTGCGCGGGGGCCGTCGTCGCGGCTGGCGCGCTGGTCCGCGACCACAGCGTGATCGGCCCCGGCTGCCGGATCGGGTTCGGCGCGGAGATCACCCGTAGCCTCCTGACCGGGCACGTCTTCATGAAGCACCCCTGCTTCATCGGCGACTCGGTGATCGGACGGCGCGTCAACATCGGCTCGTTCTGCTCCACCACCGGACTTCGGTGCGACCGCGGCCCTGTCGCGGAGCCGGCGCTCGAGGAGATCACCGTCAACCTCGACGGGCAGCGCATCCCCACCGGCCAGACGAAGTTCGGCGCCGTCATCGGCGACGAGGTGGCGCTGCCCGCCGGAACCGTTCTCTCACCGGGCACCCTGATCGGGCCGGGCACTGTGGTCTACCCGCGCGACCACATCGGCGGCTTCCTGCCCGCCGGCTCCCGGGTCCGGTGACGGCCGTGGCCACCGCGTCCACACGCGACGCCATGGACACCGCACTCGTGCAGGTCACCGGCGGGCGCCCGCTGTCCGGCCGGATCCCGGTCCAGGGCAGCAAGAACATCGCCCTGCACCTGTACGCCGCGGCTCTGCTTGCCGACGTCCCGGTCGTCCTGACCGGGGCGCCGGACATCATCGACACCGGGGTGTGCGCGCAGATCCTGCGTCACACCGCAGCCCACGTCGCCACCAGAGACGGCTGCTTCACCGTGGCCCCGCCGAGCACCATCCGCCCGGTCGTCCATCCCGAGCTCGGCCGCCGGGTCCGTACGACCGCCGTGCTGGCCGCGGCGGTGCTGGCCCGCACCGGGCAGGTGGCCTTCCCCTATCCCGGCGGCGACGCGTTCTGCCCCCGCCTGATCGACCGGCACCTCGCGGCGATGCGCGCGGCCGGCGCCGAGGTCATCGCGAACGACACCGGCATCCGCGCTCGGTGCGGTACCCGCGGGCTGAGAGCGTTCACCGTGGACGTGAACACGCCGTACGGGCCGAGCCTCGGGGCGACGGTGACGGCGATGCTGCTGGCTGCTCGCGCCCATGGAAGCAGCCTGATCACCCAGCCGTCGATCGAGCCGGAGGTTACCGAGACCGCCCGCTTCCTGGCCGAACGGGGCGTCCTGGTCCACTTCGACCAGGAGGGCTTGCACGTGTCCGGCAGCGACTGGATCGCCGGCGGTACGTTCGCGGTGGCCGGGGACCGCATCGAGGCGGCCACCATGGTCATGGCCGCTGCCGCGACCGGCGGCAGCGTCCACCTCGACAACATCGCCGCCGCCGACTTCCCCGACGGTCTCGCCCGCGCCCTCGCCGAAGCCGGCATCATCTTGGCTGACGACACGAGCGGTGGTGTGCGGACGCAGCTCCAGGGGCCGCTTCGGGCCATTGAGGCAGCGACCGGTCCGCATCCGGGCCTGCCGACCGACGCCGCTCCGCAGTTGGCCGCGATGCTCACCCGGGCCGAGGGCACCTCGTTGATCGGCGAGCGCGTCTACCCCCGCCGTGACACCCACGTCCAGGGGCTGCGTGCCTTCGGCGCCGACATCGCCGCCACCGGCTCGATCCTCCGCGTCCGCGGGTCGGCCCGGCTCCACGGCGCCGAGGTAGAGGCCGCGGACATCCGCGCGGTGACCGCGCTGCTGATCGCCGCACTCACCGCCGACGGCACCTCTACGATCCGAGGGATGTTCCATCTCCGGCGCGGCTACGGCCACCTGCTGCCCAATCTGGCCACGCTGGGAGCCGAGATCACCACCATCCCCGGAGGCCCCTGATGCCCGTCCCGTTCACCGCCGATGACACCACCCGCCTCCGGGACACCTTCGCCCAGGTCGTCGCCGACGGCGCGGCCCCCGGCGGCGTCATCGCCTACGGCACCACCGGCGCCAACCCCCGGTTCCTCATTGCCGGCAAGGTCGCCCCCGAGTGCGGCGAGAGCGAACCCGGGCCGGGCACGCTGTACGACATCGCCTCGCTGACCAAGGTCGTCGCTACCTGGCCCCTGATCGGGCAGGCCCTGGACGCCGGGCTGCTCGACCTCGACGCCCCGATCCGCGACTTCCTGCCCCCGATGAACAGCGAGAACCCCAGCGGCGAGGCCACCGTCCGCCAGCTGATCGCGCACACCTCCGGGCTGCGCGCCTCCACCCGCCTCGACCACTACCGCGGCGCCGACCTGCCGCTGCACGAACTCCTGTGCCGCGAACCGCTGGAAGACGCCCCCGGCCAGCACCGCTACATCAACCGCGGCTACATCCTGCTCGGCCTGGCCCTCGCCCACATCCACGGCCACCCCCTCGACCAGCTCGGCGAGGCCCTGTGGAAGACGCTCGGCATGGACTCCACGGTGTACGGGCCCGTCGGCCGCACCCCGCAGGTCGCCCCGACCGAACAGCGCATCCCCGGCGCCCCGCGGATCTGGGGCGTCCCGCACGACGACAACGCCGGCCTGCTCGGCGGCATCGCCGGCCACGCCGGTGTCTTCTCCACCCCCGCCGACCTCGCCGTATACGCCCAGCGGCTCCTGACCGCGCACGCGGACGGCGACACCCACGGCCTGGGCGAATGGCTGCACGTCAGCCTCGTCCCCCAAGCCCCGATCGAGCCCGGCCTGGACCGCGGACTGTCCTGGATCCTCGCCGCCGGCGGCCGCGTCGCGTACCACCACGGGTTCACCGGCACGAGCCTCTACCTCGCGCCGGAGACCGGCCGCTACCTGGCGATCTGCACCAACGCCATCTACGGCGGCAACGCCCGCACCAAGATCGCCCCACTGCGGGAACTCGCACTCAAGACCATCTCCGACACCTGACAAAGAGAGGCACCCCATGGGTGAGCTGCTGGCCGACCACACCACCCTCCGCCTCGGCGGACCCGCCGACCGGTTCCTCACCCACACCGACCCCGCCGCCTGGCCCGACCTCACCCACACCGCAGTCGGCGGCGACGCGGCGCCGTTCGTGCTCGGCGGCGGCAGCAACACCCTCGCCAACGACACCGGCTACCCCGGGACCGTGATCCGCATGGCCACCCGCGGGGTCACCGTGCGCCCGCTCGGCAGCGACCTCGTGGAGGTCGTCGTCCAGGCGGGAGAGCCGCTCGGCTCGCTCGTCGCCTTCACCGTCGCCGAGGGCCTGTCCGGCATCGAGTACCTCGGCGGGATACCGGGCACCACCGGAGCCGCACCGGTCCAGAACACCGGCGCCTACGGACAGCAGATATCCGACACCCTCACCCGCCTCACCGTCTACGACTGGAACCTCGGCCGCGCCCGCGAACTGCGTCCCGCCGACTGCGACTTCGGCTACCGCACCAGCAGGTTCAAGACCCAGCCCGGACGGCTGACGATCCTCAATGTCGGCCTGCGTCTGGCACGGCACACGTGCGCATCCCCCATCCGCTACCAGCACCTCGCCGACGCGCTGGCCGTACGCCTCGGCGCCCGGCCACCGCTCGCCGAAGCGGCCCAGGCCGTCCTCGCCGACCGGCACAACCGCGGTCTCAGCCTGCCCACCTGCGGGCCGGACGCCCGCCAGGCCGGTTCCGTCTTCCTCAACCCGCCCATCACCCACGCACAGGCGACAGCGATCCGCGCGGCCGGCGGCCCGGTCCACAGCAGCCCGAACGGCACCCTTCGCGCCAGCGCGGGATGGCTACTGGAGCAGACCGGATTCGACCCCGGCATCCGGGTCGCCCCCGGCGTGTACTGCTCCCAGGGCCGCGCCCTCACGCTCACCGCCCGCGACGACGCCACGGCCGCCTCCTTCACGACCGCCCTTGAAGTTCTCGCCGACGCCGTCCTCACGATGCACCGGATCCGTCTACGGTCCGAGCCTGTCCAGCCGAACCGGATGTGCCTGTGGCGAGTTGGTCCTGGCTCCGGGGACGGCTAATACCTCGCGCGTCGCTGCGGACGGTGAGTGAACCGCAGCAGCACGAAGCCGCGCCCGGCAGGGCGACGGTTCGACGGCTGCATCGTGCTGGTCATGCGGTCATCGTACGATCCGGCCCGGCAGCCCCGCCTCCTGTCCTGTCTCATTGGATCTAGGGCGCGTATTCGGTCGTGATCAACTTGTGGGTTTGGGCCTCGAGACTGAGCGGGATCCGGTAGTCGTCTTGTGTGACGCGGATGCAACCCCGCATGCCTTCTCTGTCGATGGGCTCCGGTGGCCGACCACTACCGGGGGCGAGGTTCCACGGGCATGGGCAAGAACATGCAGGGCCGTATCCTGATGCGAATGCGAATGCGAATGCGCCTGGCCGGAAGCGGCAAGGTCTGAGATGGGCAGGGCGGTGTCGTGATCGGCAGCACGCGACTCGAACGGCGCATCCGACGTGACTTCCCCGAACCGGGTGCCGCGCCGGAGGTCCTGCGGATCCTCGACGCATTCCCAGACGCCGTCGGCTATGACACCCGGCAACTGCGCAGCGAGCGCATCCGAGCCGCGATCATTGTGCTCGCTGAGGGCGACATCGATAAGTTCCGCCAAGCCATCGAACTGGCGAAGATGGACTGGCGCGACGTGCTCGTCGCAGCAGGGCTCGCTGATGCAGATTGGCTCATCCGCCTCGACGCCGAGCTTGGCCCTGATGACCCGGGTTCCTGAACCCACGACCCCACGTAGACTCGTTGCCTCGCCTCCAGGCGTGGTACCGGTAGTGAGGATCCTTCAGCTTTCGTGAACTCACGGGCTTTTCATGGCATCCGGGCGTCGGTTTCGACCAGTCGGCGAGGAGTCCCTCGGCGAGGGCACGGCCTCAGGATCCGGCGTCTCCGGCGGTGAGGAGGTCGGACAGCCGGTGGATGACCAGCGCAAGCTGGTTGTCGAACCGTGGGATTTCTCGGCGGCTCCGGCCAACCGTCGGCCGGTCGGGCTTACGGTGGGGGCGTGAGGTATATCGAGGCGCCGGCCGACTACGAGCCGGATGGAACCCCGTCGCTGTTTCTCGCCGGGGGTATCACGGGCTGTCCGGACTGGCAATCCGAAGCGGTGCGGCAGCTGGAGGCGCTGGGGTGCCCGGTCACGGTCGTCAGTCCACGCCGTGCTCGTTTCCCAGTGGGAGATGCCGCGCTCGCGCCGTCGCAGATCGCCTGGGAGTTCACGATGCTGCACCGGGCGGGAGTGATTCTCTTCTGGTTCCCGGACTCCCCGACGAGTGTGCAGCCGATCGTCCTGTACGAACTGGGCGCCCACGTCGCGCGCGGAGCCGCGATCGCGGTCGGCGCGGACCCCGCCTATGTGCGGCGGCTGGATGTCGTCGAGCAGCTGCTTCATGCCCGCCCCGGTGTGCACGTCCATGACGATCTGCACGAGACGGTTCGGGCAGCGGCTGACCTTCTTCCCACCGGCGTGGTGCGCCCGTCGTAGGCATCGCGGAGTCCCCCGTGTGTGTGGAGGACCCCGCGTGTACGACGGGCCGAAGCCGTTCACCTCATGTACGTGGCCTGGGTACGTAGGGTAGGCCTGCATCCGGGCACAGCTCCAAATGACCGGGTGAGGTGTGCAGGCGGTGTCCGCCGATACTCCCCCGACTCGGTCGTTGTCCGTCACGGCGTGCGCGGCGGACCAGCGCATGGGGGCGAGGTGGGGCAGGGCCATCACGGGGCCGCTGCCGGGCCCACCAGGCCCACACCGGGGCGAAATCCGGCCATCCCGGGACGCACCTGGGCCCTCGTTCCGCACCCGCCGTATTCGCGGCGGTGGTCGCCTTCACGGTCTGGCCCCACCCTGACCCGCCCGTGGGCCAGCCCACCGAGCGGCATCTCACCGCCGCTGGAGGGCTGGTAGTCCCGGGGGGTGACTACTCCACGACGAGCGCGACCTGCAGCGCGGCCGAGGTCTTGGTAGCCGTCACGTTGACGCTCGCCTTGACGGCCTGGACACCCACCGGGGAGGTCTGCACCTCGTATCCAGCGGATTCGAGGGCGGTGGCGTAGGCGGCGAGCGCGGCGGCCGTGTCGGAGGTGGTGTAGGTGAGGACGTAGGCGCCGGTGGTGCCGGTGACCGAGGTCAGCTCACCCTGGGGCAGGGGGAGGTCTGCGGGGAGATCCGCCGGCTTCTGCTTGCCGTTGACCACGATGCTCGGCGTGGCGCTGGGGGTGGGCTTCGCGCTGCTGCCCGCCACAGAGCTGCTCGCCGCAGCGGACGGGGAACCCCCCTTGCCCTCCGAAGTGTTGGAGTTCGTCTGCGAGCAGGCGGTGAGGCCGAGCCCGGCGATGATCACGGCGGCGAGCAGACGTGCGGGGTGCTTCGTGGGCATGGTGACGGCCAATCTCGTGAAGGGTTTACGAGCGAAGTGAGATTGACATATGAAAAGTGACTTTGGCGAGCGAAATCCGGTTCTTCGGCGGCGAGTTCACGGACGGCACGCTCCCCGAGGTCGCAGTCCGGGGAGCTGCGGCCTGGTCACCTGTCACCTCAGGAACGCCTCTGCATCCGCCACCGCTAGGTTGCCGCTCCGCTCAACAGCACCCGTCCCAGCGGCGTGAGGGCGTGGCGAACCCTGCTTCCGTCCCGCTCCTTCGTCAGCAGACCCGCGGTACGCAGCACGGTGGCGTGGTGGCTGGCGGTCGCGGGGGACGTGCCGGTGTGACGGGCCAACTCGCCCGTGCTCGCCGGGGTCTCGATGGCCTGCAGGATGCGCGCTCGGGTGGTGCCCAGCAGGGCGGCGAGGGCGCCGTCCGGGCCGGACGGCGCGGGTCGCGCCCAGACCGAACCGTAGTCGGCGAAGTCGAGGGCGATGGGGTAGCGCAATACCAGTGGCCGGCCGGGGTCCGCGTTGTCGAGCAGGGCCAGGGGCTTCGGCCAGAAGAACGTCGGGACGAGCAGGAGCCCGCGCCCCGCGAGCCGCAGGTCCGCGTCGGTCTCACACGGGACGTACAGCACAGGCGAGGCCCAGCGCACCTCGGGATGCAGGGTGGCGAGGAGCCCGTCGACACCCGAGTCGACCGTGACCAGCGCACGCCGCGTGCGATCGGTGTGCGCGGTCGCCAGGAGCTGCGCCCAGTAGGGGGCGACGGCCATGGCGTGGTATTTGAGCAGGGCGTTGCGGACGAGATCGCCCCATTCCCGGTCACCGTGGTGGAGTGCGTGGATCCAGCGTGGGGCATGCGGTCGCAACTGCTCGGTGGCGAGGAAGTCGGCCGTCCACTGGTGGCGTGGCAGCGACCAGGTGTGGTCGAGGCTGTCCGCGAGGGTGGCGGTGGCGGCGTGGGTGAACACCTCTGGTACGTACTCCCCGGCCCCGGCGGGGGCCAGTTCGAGCAACGGCTGCATCGCGGGCCGAAGGCCCCTGCGGGTGCGCTCGCGCCATCCCGCGAGCGCGACACCGCGTGGTCCGCCGCCTTGGAGCACGGGCAGGCTCAGGATCGTCTCGGCGAGCGGGTCCGGGGACCGGGCGATGCGTACGCGGGCGAGGTCGTCGGGGGCGAAGTGGACGCGTAGCACCGTCTCTTCTCCAGGGGTCGGCTTCGTTCGACTCGGCGGGGCCGTTGTGCGGCCGGCCCCCGCCGGTGGTACGGCGATGGGACGGGGTGTCAGGACTCAGGAGCACGCTAGTCGTCTCCTTGCGGGGCAGTGGTGCCGAGCCGCGGATCTGGCCGGGACTCGGCGCGTGGCGCGGAGCTCTGTCCGGATTCGGGAGACGTCGAAGGGCGTTGTCCGCCGCCGTCGCGCATGGTGACACTGGGCCGGCCGAGGTCGTGGGAAGGGCGTAGCAGGGGGAACACTACGGCCTCGGCTGACCGTTCGTCGTGACCGTCACCGCGCCGCTGCGGCCCAGACGGTCACGGGCGAGCACGCGTCACGAGACGAATCCGACTTGAGAAGAGAACCCGTCATGAAGTCTTTGCGCTCGTTCGTCCCGCGCACCGGTGTCGCCGTCGGCGCGGTGCTCGCGGCAGTCGGCCTGCTGGCCGGGCCCGCCCACGCCGGTCCGGCCACCTCCGGCGGAGTCCCGCCCGCCGCTGCCACGAGCACCGCCGACGCCGGCGAGACGATCATCCGCGGCACCGCCGTGCTGACTCGAGGCCAGGCCTGGTACTCGCCCGACGGCCGGACGACACTCGCCATGCAGAGCGACGGCCACGTCGTCCTTTACCACGACGGCGCGGCGATCTGGATGGCCCCGGGCACCTACGGCATCGGCAACACGCTCTACATGCAGGCGGACGGCAACCTGGTGGTCTACAACGCGGCCATGCGCCCGGTGTGGGCGAGCGGAACCCACCGTCACTGGGGTGCCCACCTGGCCATCCAGAACTCCGGGAACATGGTGGTGTACTACGGCTCGACCCCGCTGTGGTGGTCCAACTTCCACCCCGGAACGGGCCCTGTCGACCCTGGTGACCCTGGTGACCCTGGTGACCCTGGCGACCCCGAGTGCACGCCGACCCCGACCCAGCTCTGCCCCTAGGGCGCTATTTGGTTGTGATCAACAGGTGGTCCGGGTGAGGTCCTTGATCCAGATCATCGAGGCGCGAAGGTGGAGGCCGGCGAGGTAGCTCGCAGGCGTCTTGTCGTACCGCGTGGCGATGCCTCGCCAGGCCTTCAGCTTGTTGATCAGCCGCTCGACGGTGTTCTGCTCCTTGTAGAGGTCGGCGTCGTGGCTGACAGGCCTACCGCCTTTGTTGCCCTTCTTCTTCCGATTGGCGGCTTGGTCCCTCTTCTCCGGGATGACTGCCTTGATACGGCGTTTCCGCAGGTGGGCGCGGTTTCCGCGGGACGAGTAGGCCTAATGGGAAGCGAAGGTCGGCGGGAGCTGACGTTCTGGGGGCGCGAGCCGAGCCTTTGAGTATGCCCGGGCCTGAGAGCCTTGTTGACAAGACGAGGCCGGCTCGCGCCCCGCAGTGTGGGCATGAAGCGTTCGGGATCAGGTTCAGTTCTGTCTGCATGGGCACTGAAGCGGTCCTGTTGCTGCGGGCCGGTCCATCTGCGGCCGTCGGGCGGTTTGCTATTCGTAGTCCGAGCCGGTTGTGCGGATCACCTCTCAGCTCTGCCTTGAGCTTTCAGCTCTGACGCGGACCGAGGGCCGTATGACTCGCTGGGGTTGCGAACGGCTGGTGGGATGACGTGCCTTGAGCACTTCCATTAGGGAGCACGCGCACCCTGCACAGGCTCTGGCCTGGGAAAAGAAGTCACGCCGAAGGGGAAGCAGATGGAGATCACAGGATTACCGACGCCAGTGTTCTGTGGCGTGGACTGGGCCGAAGACCACCATGACATCGCACTGGTCGATGCGGGCGGAAAGCAACTCGCCAAGGTGCGGATCAGTGACAATGCCGCAGGGTTTGCCCAGCTCATGGCCCTGTTGGCTGAGCACGGCGATAGCGAGGACACCCCGATCCCGGTGGCGATCGAGACATCACGCGGACTACTTGTCGCCTGCTTGCGGGCCACCGGCCGGCCGGTCTTCGCAATCAATCCGCTGGCCGTTGCCCGCTACCGGGACCGCCACTCCGTGGCACGCAAGAAGTCAGACGCCGTTGACGCCGCGGCCCTGGCCAACATCCTGCGGACCGACATGGCCGCCCACCGGCCGCTGCCTGCGGACTCCGAGCTCGTCCAGGCCATCGCCGTACTCGCCAGGGCCCAACAAGACGCCGTCTGGGCCCGTGGCCAGGCCCACAACAAGCTTCGCTCCCAGCTCAGAGAGTTCTACCCGGCGATCCTCGACGCCTTCGCCCCGAACAAACACGGCCTGTGCTCGAGGGAAGCACGCACCATCCTGGCGGCGGTTCCGACGCCGAGTACGGCCGCGAAGCTGACACGGCGGCGCCTGCAGTCACTGCTCAAGCACGCCGGCCGGGTCCGCGGCATCCAGGCCGAAGCCGAAAGGCTCCACGATGTCTTCAAACGCGACTACCTCCACCAGCTCCCGCAGGTCGAGGCGGCTCTCGGGCACCAGACTTCCGCTCTGCTCAGGCAGCTGAACACCGCCTGCGACAACGCCGACCAACTCGAGGAAGCCGTCACCCAGGCCTTCGAGGAGCATCCGGATGCACCGGTCATCCGGAGCTTTCCGGGTCTCGCCTCACTGACCGGCGCCCGGGTCCTGGCGGAGATCGGCGACGACCGGACACGGTTCTCCAACGCCGGATCCCTAAAGGCCTACGCAGGAAGCGCCCCGGTCACCAGGGCCAGCGGCAAGAGCTGCAAGGTCATGAGCCGGAAGGTCAAGAACCAGCGACTGGCTGCCGTCGGCTACGTTTGGGCCTTCGTCTCTCTCACCCGGTCACCAGGCGCCAGAGCCCACTACGACCGCCGACGAGCAGCTGGCGACCGTCACGTCGCCGCACAGCGGAACCTCTTCAACCGCTTCATGGGCATGCTGTTCCACTGCCTCCAGAACGGCCACACCTACGACGAAGCCATCGCCTTCCCACACCCCGCAAGCGGGCCAACGACCGCAGCGGCTTGACGCTTATCCGCGTGGGATGTCTTGTCCCCGGCGACCGCGTCCGGCCGGGTGCGGGGGCGGCCGACGGGCCCGCGCACCCGCACCTTCTTCAGGACTGGGATGAACTGCGGGCTGTCCGCTGCCTGGCCCGCGGTCAGGATGAACGCCAGCGGGCGGCACTTGCGGTCGGCGGCGAGGTGGACCTTGCTGGTCTGCCCGCCCCTGGAGCGTCGGGAGGGCGGCCTTCAGCCGGAGTTTGTGCCGGCGCCGGATGCGTCGTCGTTCTTCCCGCGCGGGATCGCTTTCGGCCTCCTGCCCGTTTTGTTCTTCGAGGCCGCCCCCTTTGACCTGGCCTTCTCCTCCTCGGCGGCGGCCTTCTCCAGGCCGGTGATGACGTCCTCGTCGAGGTGCATACCGGCCGCGTCGTGGTGGGCCCGGGCGGTGGTGGAGTCGATGCTGACCAGGGACAGGTCCACCTCACCGCGCTTCGCGGCTTCCGCGATCAGGCCCTCCAGCAGGGCCTCGAAGACCCCGGCATCACGCCACTGCCGGAAGCGGTTGTGGACGGTCGACCAGGCGCCGAACTCCGTCGGCATCTCCCGCCACTGCCCGCCCGTCCGAAACCGCCAGATCACGCCCTCGAACTGCTGCCGCAGCCGCTCGGGGTACGGGCCGTACTCGCCGATCGGCAGGTACGGCCCGATGAACTCCCACTCCGCATCCGTCAGTTGCGCTTGCGTCACCCAAGAAGGTCTACCGGTCCAGGCCCCGCCACGAAGGCAAAAACCGCAGATTGATCACGACTCGATACGCGCCCTAGTACTCCAGCAGGACTTTGCTGTCTGACCTGCGGGTTTCGCTGGGCGGCTGGAGTGTAGCGGGCTGCGGGGTGGTCAGGGGTGGCCTTCGGTAAGCCGCTCCTCGATCGTGCGACAGCGCCGCAGGTAGTGGCAGCGGCGGGCGATTTCTTGGCGTCGTCGGCGCCAGTTCGACCAGCTCAGCGCGTGGTGTCGTCCTCGGCGGCCACGAAGGTGCGGGGGCCTGGGACGACAAGCTGCCAGGAGTCGCCGAACCTCCGCCACTGTGAACTCGATTGCCCCGGCAGCCTCACCGGTGCCACCCCCTTTTCCCGGACCCGGTGCGCCGAGGCAGCCAGGAAGGCGTGCGCGAGCATGGCGAGGGTGATGTGCCGGTACCAGCCCACATAGCGACGGACTTCGTACTGGTCCAGGCCGCATTCGTTCTTCGCGGCCTGGAAACACTCCTCGATCGCCCAGCGCGTCCCGGCGATCCGCACGAGCTCCTGAACGGTGGTCGCCAAGGGGGTGTAAGCAAGGTAGTAGGCGATTTCGTCGGGCTTGCGGATGCTGCGGCGGGCCAGCGCCCACCGCATCCGGTGGGGGATCTCGCCCTGGTAGTCGAACTCGGCGACGGCCGGCAGCCGGACCGCCGCCCAGTGATAGACGCGCGGTCCCTTCGCACCGTCTCCGCACGAGACCTTCTCCCATGCTTCGGCCGGGGCCTGGGCGAACAGCCCGTCGATGCGGGGGCAGCCCACGGTGAACTGGGACTTGGGCACGGCCAGCACGTAGCCGACGCCGGACTGTTCCAGCATCCGACGGAAGCGGCTCTCCTGTCCGTAGGCGGCGTCAGCGGTGACCCAGGCTATGGGCAGCGGCGAGGCGAGGGATCGCAGCACGATGCGCCGGGCCAGTTGGCCCTTGGTAGCGAACTCCCGCTCGTCGGGGACTTTGGCCGCACGGCAGCGTTCGCGGTCCTCGGTCCAGGTCTTGGGCAGGTAGAGCTCGCGGTCGACCAGGGCCCGGCCCCGGGCCGTCGCATAGGCGGCGAAGACGCCGATCTGGCAGTTCTCGGTGCGGCCGGCAGTTCCGGAGTATTGGCGTTGGACCCCGGCGGAGGTGGTGCCCTTTTTGATGAACCCGGTGTCGTCGATGATGAGGACGCCATCGTTCTCGCCGAGCTTGTCAGCGACGTATTCCTGCAGGTCGTCGCGGATGTCGTCAGGGTTCCACTTCGCTCCGGCGAGCAGGTGCTGCAGGCCATCGGGGGTTGCGTGGCCTGCCTGCTCGGCCAGCTGCCAGCTGTTCTTACGGGCCACTGGTGCGAGCAGGCCGCGTACGTAGTCGCGCATGCGGCGGCGTAGTTCCACCCGGCCGAAGCGATGGCCGATGTTCACGAAGAGGTCGTCCAGTTCCAGGTTCCACTGCTCGGCAACACGTGCGGTGATCACGTAGGGAAGCTGCCCCGCCGCTGCCACTACCTGCGGCGCTGTCGCACGATCGGGGGGCGGCGTACCGAAGGCCACCCCTGACCACCCCGCAGCCCGCTACACTCCAGCCGCCCAGCGAAACCCGCAGGTCAGACAGCAAAGTCCTGCTGGAGTACTAGCCCCGTACTTCGCAGGTCGCTGAAAAGGTTCGCCGCAGCGGCCTCTCGGCGTCGGGAAGCGACCGGGTCAGCCTTTCGTCGGCGGCTCAGGATCGATCCCGCCCGCCGGGTGATCGAACCCGACCTGTCGATCTTCACGATCGGGTGACCTGCGAAGTACGGGTCTAGCTCTCGGTCAGTGCTCTGAGCAGGCATGACGCATTGTGCGGTGAGACGGATCGGGGCCGGTGTCTCAGTTCATCGTGCCCGCCGGGTTCGGACTTGAGGCTGTGTCTCAGTTCATCGTGCCCGCGAAGGTCATTTCGTGAGCTGTGCTGCTGTTCGTGCCATCTCGGCAGTGATGGCCCATCGCTCGTGGTCCCTCCACTCGCCGTTGATGTACTGGAAGGCAGTCGAGTAGCCCTCGCGCTGGAAGCCCAGGCGTTTGACGAGGTTCAGCGAGGAGGTGTTGTCCGGTTGGATGTTCGCCTCCAGCCGGTGCAGTTCCAGCGGGCCGAAGGCGAGCTGGACCACGAGCCTCAGTCCTTCGGTCATGTAGCCACGGCCGGTCGTAGAGGCGTAGGAGGTATAGCCCAGGGTTCCGCTCTGGAGGGTGCCCCTGACGATGTTGTTGATGTTGATGCCGCCGACGATCGTGCCGGTGTCGCGCAGGCAGATCACGAAGCCCTCATGGGTGGGCTGCTCGAACCGCTCAAGGTAGCTCTCGAACGCTTCCACTGTGTTCTCGCGGGCGCCCAGCCAGCGGCGAAGCATCTCGGCGCTCTCCTGGGCCAGCGCTGTGAGCTCGTCGTAGTCCTGGCAGCGGACGTGGCGTATGACTACCCGCGGCCCTTGCAGGAGGTAACTGGTGATTGCCATCCAGGGATCTTATGCGGCCTGTTCGTGCACGGTTCCGAGGGCTCGTGAACGCTCCATGTGAAGTTCCCCCGTTGATGTGGACACCTGGACACTGGGACGTATGAGCCCAGGGGAAGCAGTGCCAGGTGGGAAGTAACTACACGAAGCGATATACGGCGGAGTTCAAGCGGGACGCGGTCGCGTTGGTGGACTCCACGGGCCGGACGGTGACCGAGGTGGCCCGGGAGCTCGGGGTCAGCCCGGAGTCACTGCGGGGCTGGCACAAGCGGGCGAAAGCCGATCGTGGCGGGGGCCGGCCCGGCGAGCTGACCTCGGTGGAACGTGAGGAGCTTAAGCGGCTGCGGAAGCAGAACGCCGAGCAGGCCCGGACGATCGAGGTCCTGCGAAAAGCCGCGGTCTTCTTCGCGAAGGAAAGCGATCGATGAC
>NZ_JBEZLW010000011.1:0-224153 GCF_040652395.1 Streptomyces sp. NPDC048269 | reverse complement strand
GGAAGCTAAGCCTTTCAGCGCCGATGGTACTGCAGGGGGGACCCTGTGGGAGAGTAGGACGCCGCCGAACAATCATTGCGGAAGCCCCGCACCAGGTAACTGGTGCGGGGCTTTTCTGCGTTCAGGACTAGGATCCCCGACATGAACGCAGAACAGAATCAGCACCAGATACGTGCTGTCCGTGCCGACGAGTGGGAGCAGGCCAAGGAGCTGCGGATCGCCTCGCTCCACGATCCTGTGGCGCCCATCGCCTTCCTCGACACCGCCGAGCTCGCCGAGGCCAGGCCGGACAGTTTCTGGCAGGAGCGGACCGCCGGCGCCGCCTTCGGGCGGGCCGTGCGGCAGTTCGTGGCCGTGGGGCCCGACGGGGTGTGGGACGGCACCGTGAGCGTGCTCGTCGAGGAGCTGGGGACCATCGACTTCCTCGACCGCGAGATCGAGTCGACCCAGGGGCACATCGTCGGCGTCTACGTCCGCGAGGGCCGGCGGGGCACCGGGCTGGCCGAAGACTTGTTCCGGGCCGCGCTGGAGTGGGCCTGGTCGCTGGAGGAGCCCAAGCTGGAACGCGTACGGCTCTACGTGCACGAGCGCAACGAGCGGGCCCAGGCCTTCTACCGGCGCATCGGATTCCGGGACAGCGGTGTGAAGGTGCCCCTGGCGAGCGATCCGTCCGCCAAGGAGCTGGAGTACGTGTACCCCCGGCCCTGAGGGCCTTCCCGCCGGGGATGCGGGACAGTCCTCAGGGAAGGTCCGCGTCGGGCCAGCGGGAGCGGGCCTGCTCGCGGCTGCGGCACAGGGCCAGCAGGGGGAGCGTCTCGTCGGTCAGCAGCTCCGGGAGCTGGGGGACGGGGGCAACCGCCGCCACGTCGTCCAGGATCAGGGACAGTGGTGGGTCGAGCCGACCGTGGGATGACCGTGCGGCCATGCGACGGCCGTGCTCGACCACGTGAGCGGCGAGTGCGGTCAGCAAGGGCATCGCACCCGGGTGGGTGCGGGGGTCTTCCAAAGGCTCGCCCACCACGTACAGGCTGCCCCCTTCACCCAGGAACGAAGCCAACGTGAGGGAATCGGTTCGGTTCGGGTTGCACGCCTCGCGGATGTGGATCGAGGTCAGGCAGGAAAGGGCACGGGCCGTCAGGTTCTGTGCCAGCTCTCGCCGTTCCGGGTGGGCGGTGAGGGCGCTCTCCAGTTCGCCGGCGGCTCCCGGTGCCGCCTGGGGGTGGGTGCGCAGGATGCGGACCGGGTCCTGGGCGTTGTTGCCCTGGGTCCAGCGATGGAGCTGCTTGAAGGGGCGGTCCTCCAGAGCGGCTGCCTGGAGCCAGCTCCGCAGGAGCGTTTCCGCGGTGTCGGCGACTGCTGCGTCGAGCCGGGCCTGCGGGCGTACGGGGGTCAGCAGGGCGATCGCGCGGGCGGCGGCGGTGTCGCGGTCGGCGCAGCCCTCTGCCGGGTTCCAGTGCATGCGGGCCGGGGTGTCGCACAGGTGCGAGGGGTCGTAGAGGAGGACCGGGCCCAGTTTGGCGCGGGCGTCCTTGGTCTCGGCCCAGAGGGTGGGGGAGGAAGTCACGATCAGCGCGGCGCCCTCCGTGTCCTGGATGCGTTGTGCCGCGGCGCGGAACCGGTCGTTCGGGCCGGCGTACGCCAGGCGGTGTTGCCGGGTGGCCGTGCTGGGGGCCGTCGCCGGCGCGTAGCCGAAGCCGTAGCGGTAGGCCTCGTCCACCGGAGCCTTGCGGTCCGGCACGGGTGACGGGTCCGGGCGCGGGGGCTCGGGCTCGTACGGCGCTCTCTGAGCCTGGGCCGGGAGCTGCGGCTGCTGCTCAGGCCGGGCCTGCGGCTGCGGCTGGGACTCGAACGGTACGGGGGGCGGCGCGGGCTGTTCGGCCAGGGCTCGGCGGGATTTGGTGCGGGCGAACACGCCGATGGCGAAGACGATGAGGACGAACAGCACCAGCAGCTGGCTGATGAACAGCCCCCAGAACAGGCCCCAGCCGGACAGGGCCGCCGGGTCGGTGTCCGGCCAGGCGCCCGGGACGTCGTGCGGTTGCGCTATCAGGGCGCGGACGGCTCCCGGGGTGCGGGTGAAGGTGACCGTGGCCGGCCAGGCGCCCTTGGCGAAGAGGGCGGCCAGGCCGGTGGCGGACCAGACCAGGACGGCGAGGCCGAGGAGGAAGGCCAGGAGGCCGACCAGCAGGCCGTCCGGGACGCCGCCGGACGAGGGGGGCTCCGTACGTCTCGCGTCGTGCATGGTCAGGCCACCGTGGTCGCGGAACCCGGGCCGCCGTTGCCGCGGCTGCGTTCGATGGACAGGGCGCGTTCCTCCGCTTCCAGTTCGGCGGCGAGCATGTCGTCGTGGAGCCGGGCGGGGGCGGAGGACTCGGTCATGGCGCGGTCCGTGTAGACGAGGGGGCGTTCTGCCTCGGTGATGAGGTGTTTGACGACCTGCACGTTGCCGTTGACGTCCCACACGGCGATGCCGGGGGTGAGGGTCGGGATGATCTCGACCGCCCAGCGGGGGAGGCCGAGCACGAGGCCGGTGGCGCGGGCTTCGTCCGCCTTCTGGGCGTAGATGGTGCGCGTGGAGGCCATCTTGAGGATGGCCGCGGCTTCGCGGGCGGCCGCGCCGTCGACGACGTCGGAGAGGTGGTGGACCACGGCGACGAAGGACAGGCCGAGGCGGCGGCCGAACTTCAGGAGGCGCTGGAACAGCTGGGCGACGAAGGGGCTGTTGATGATGTGCCAGGCCTCTTCGACGAGGAAGATGCGCTTCTTGCGGTCGGGCCGGATCCAGGTGTGTTCCAGCCAGACGCCGACGATCGCCATGAGGATCGGCATCGCGATGGAGTTGCGGTCGATGTGGGAGAGGTCGAAGACGATCAGCGGGGCGTCGAGGTCGATGCCGACGGTGGTCGGGCCGTCGAACATGCCGCGCAGGTCGCCGTCGACGAGGCGGTCGAGGACGAGGGCCACGTCGAGGCCCCAGGCCCGGACATCGTCTATGTCGACGTTCATGGCTTCGGCGGATTCGGCTTCGGGGTGGCGCAGTTGGTCGACGATGTCGGTGAGGACCGGCTGGCGGTCGCGGATCGCGTCGACGACGTAGGCGTGCGCGACCTTGAGGGCGAAGCCGGCGCGCTCGTCGAGGCCGTGGCCCATGGCGACTTCGATGATGGTGCGGAGCAGCGCGAGCTGTCCGGTCGTGGTGATCGCCGGGTCGAGGGGGTTGAGGCGGATCCCGTCGTCGTTGGCGGCGATGGGGTCCAGGCGGATGGGGGTTATTCCCAGCTGCTGGGCGATGAGGTTCCACTCGCCGACGCCGTCTTCGCCCTGGGCGTCGAGGACGACGACCTGGCGGTCCTTGAAGCGGAGCTGGCGCAGTACGTACGTCTTCTCCAGGGCGGACTTGCCGTTGCCGGATTCGCCGAGGACGAGCCAGTGGGGTGCGGGGAGCTGCTGGCCGTAGAGCTGGAAGGGGTCGTAGATGTATCCCTTGCCGCTGTAGACCTCGCGGCCGATGATGACCCCGGAGTCGCCGAGGCCGGGGGCGGCGGTGGGCAGGTAGACGGCCTGCGCCTGCCCGGTGGAGGTGCGTACGGGCAGGCGCGTGGTTTCGACTTTGCCGAAGAGGAAGCTGGTGAAGGCGTCCGTCAGCGCGGACATGGGATCTCGCATGGGCGGCACTTCCCTCCAGCTAGCGTCGGATGCCGGTGGCGAACGGCAGGGTGTTGACGAAGGCACGGTGGTGCTCGCGGTCGCACCACTCGAGCTTCAGGTAGGACTTGCCGGCCGAGGCGCGGATCGTCCGCTTGTCGCGGGCGAGGGCTTCGGGTGAACGCGAGGACACCGTGATGTACCCGACCAGGTTGACTCCCGCCGCACCGCTGGCGAGATCTTCACCCCTTTGGTCGAGCCGGCCGTGGGCCGCGATGTCGCGCGGGTCGACGGTCCGGTTCATCTTCGCGGCGCGGGAGGCGTCGGCCTCGTCGTTGGTCTTCTCCGTGAGCATGCGCTCGATGGCCACCTCGGTGGGCTCCAGGTCCATGGTGACGGCGACGGTGCGGATCACGTCCGGGGTGTGGACGAGGAGGGGGGCGAGGAAGTTGACGCCGACGGGGGTCATCGGCCATTCCTTCACCCAGGCGGTGGCGTGGCACCAGGGGGCGCGGGTGGAGGACTCGCGGGTCTTGGCCTGGAGGTAGGTGGGTTCGACCGCGTCGAGTTCGGCGGGCCAGGCGTTGCGCTTGGTCATGGCCTGGATGTGGTCGATGGGGTGGTCGGGGTCGTACATGGAGTGCACCAGGGAGGCGAGGCGGCCCTGGCCGAGGGGCTGGCGGACGCGGATGTCGGCCTCGGCGAGGCGGGCGCAGATGTCGGTGAGCTCGCGGGCCATGACGATGGCGAGGCCGGCGTCGCGGTCGAGCTTGCGGCCCTTGTGGGGGGTGGCGGCGCGGGCGATGGTATGGGCCTCGGCGGCGAGTTCGCGGTTGTAGTGCATACAGGCGACGAGGTACGCGCGGTGCTGCTCGGAGGAGGTCGACACCATCGACTGGAGCTGGTCGTAGGACTCGCGCAGCCAGCCGGGGGCCTGGGTGTCGCCGCGCTGGGCGACGTCCTTGGCGTGTGCGTCGGGGTCTGCGGGCAGCGTACGGGCGAGCATCTGGAGGCGGGTGACGAAGCCGTCGCCGTTGGCGACGTGCTTGAGGAGGGTGCCGAAGCGGTCGACGAGGGCTTCTTGGTCTTCGCTGTCGCGCAGGCCTACGCCGGGGCCCTCGATCTCGATGGCCGCGGTGACCGTTCTGCGGTCGGCGTGGAGGAGGACGGCGATCTCGTCGGGGCCGAAGGGGGCGGCGAGCCAGCTGATGCGGCCGATGCCGGGGGGCGGGCCGACCTCGACCTCGCGGCCGTCGGCCGCGCGGGTGCCCGCCTCCATGGCCGGCGAGCGGTACGTGGTGCCGCGGCGCAGGGTGCGCTTGTAGCTGCGGCTGATCTCGAACCAGCGGTAGAAGGTGCGGCCCTTGTACGGGACGTACACGGCGGCGAGCGCGAGCATGGGGAAGCCGGCGAGGCTGACGATGCGCAGGGTGAGGTCGGGGACGAGCAGTCCGCTCATCATGCCGAAGAACGCCCCAGCGATGATCAGGGCGATCTCGCCGGTCTCGCGGTTCTTGCCGACGATCGCGTTCGGCCGGGCCCGGCCGATGAGATACGTGCGGCGGGGCGCGACCGGGTGCAGCTGATGGGACTGGGTCGTCAACGCCCGTCACCTCCTGTGTTCCTCGTACTCGAACTCGTGCGGGGCGGGGGTGCGGCGGAGGGGACAGATCCGCCGCCGGACCCGCCGCCGGAGGTGGGGCGGCTGCTGTGGGCGGCCACGCCTCCGGAGATGGGGTTGGCGGGGCGGGGCGCGCTGATGCCGCCGTCGCCGCGGTGGGCGCCGCGGCTGCTGTGGGTCTTGATGCCCTGCGAGACGAGGGAGGCCGGGGAGCTGATGACGGCTGCGGCCTGGGCGCCGTCGGTGGCCTTGCTGTGGTTGGAGCGGGCGGAGGCGATCTCGTCGCCGAAGCCCGGGACGAAGCGGTAGATCATCGCGGAGGCGAAGATCGCCAGGAGGATGATGGCGAGGCCGGTGACGACGGCGGAGAAGGCGTCGGGGCCCTTTTCGCCGGCGAGGGCCCCGGCGAGGCCGAGGACGATGACGATGACCGGCTTCACGAGGATGACGGCGACCATAATGCCGGCCCAGCGGCGGACGTGGCCCCAGAGGTTCCGGTCGACGAGGCCCGCGTAGACGACGACGCCGAGGAGGGCGCCGACGTAGAGGAGCGCGGCCCGGATGAAGAGCTCCAGGAAGAGGATGCCGGCGGCGAGGACGGTGACGAGGGCGACGACGATCAGCATGATCGGGCCGCCGCCGATGTCGTCGCCCTTCTTGAGGGCCTCGGAGAAGGAGCCGAAGAAGACGTCGGTCTGGCCGCCGGTGGCGGAGGCGATGACCTCGGTGACGCCGTCGGTGGCGGAGACGACGGTGTAGAGGATCAGGGGGGTGAAGGCGGAGGCGAGGACAGTGAGCCAGAGGAAGCCGATGGCTTCGGAGAGTGCGGTGGTGAGGGGGACGCCGCGGACGGCTCGCTTGGCGACGGCGAAGAGCCAGAGGACGAGGGTCAGGATGGTGGAGGCGGCGAAGACGACGGCGTACTGCTTGAGGAAGGCGGGGTTGGTGAAGTCGACGTTGGCGCTGCCCTTGACCGCTGCGCTGAGCTTGCCGACGATCCAGGCTGCGGCGTCGGCGCAGCCCTTGGCGAGGGAGGCGAGGGGGTTGAGGGCGTCGGCGGGGTCGTTGGGGGCTAGGCCGGTTGCCGGGGCTTGGCCGCTGGAGCCGCGCTCGCAGTACTGCTTGGCCGGGCCGATGAGAAGGTCGCAGGGGTTGTTGCTGGCCTGCGGTGTAGGTGTCGGCTGGGGTGGCGGTGCGGCGTAGGCGCGGTCCGCCAGCGTTACGACGGCCAGGTGGACGGAGGCCACGATGCCAAGCCGGAGCCGGAAGCTAGCGGGCATAAGTGAACCCTCCGAACTCCTTGACTGCCTTGCTGATGTCGTCGGACGTCGCCGCGGCGTTGTCGCCGGGAACCGGGGCGGGCCCGTCCTGCTGGGTATCGGTGACGATCTTCCAGTCCTCGCCCACCCAGGTCAGTTCGAAGGTCCAGGTCTTCCAGAGGGTCCGGACCGGGTCGGTCGATTTGGTGCCGGACATGCCGATCAGCCCCGTGTACCACACCGCGATCTTCGCGCCGGTCGGGGTGTAGCTCTCGACGCGGGTGCCGATCGGGACGGCGCGGGTGACGAAGGTGTTGCCCTGCGGGGGGTTGCCGTTCGCGTCGAGGCCGAGCTGGGCGAGGAAGGCGGCGGAATAGGCCTCGTCCTGTGGTCCTTTAAGCCGGTTCGCTGCGTCCGACGTGTAGATCCCGTCCACGAGGGCGTGGCGGGTGTTCTTTCTGAACATCCCGTCGGAGCCCAGGGCTACCGCGTAGTTGGCGGCCGCCGACTGGGCTCCCTGTTCGTCGTGGGCGAAGCCCTTGGGGATGGCGCCGTTCTTGCCGGTCACCGGGGATGTGCCCGTGGCTGCCGTGGAAGAAGTGGTCGGAGCGTTGTCCTTCGACGGGGAGGTGGGAGCGTCCGGGCCCTGGTTCGCGAACGCGATGGCGGCGATCAGGAGGACCACCACGCCGACGACCGTGATCAGGCTGCGGGAGGTGCGTGGGGTGCGGCGGGTGGGGCCGTACGGGTCGGCGGGGGAGTCCGGGAGGCGGGTACGGGTCTGGCCCGTGCCGCCGTACTGGTCGTCGTTGCTCATTCCGTTTCGGCCCCCTCGTTCCCGCGTAGGCGCGGTGTGGTGATTCCTCATCAAGTACGGCCGCGGTGGCCCGCTAGACGGCCATTCCGTAGACGATGGTGAAGAGGGTGCCCAGGGAGCCGATGATGAAGACGCCCGTGAGGCCGGCCACGATCAGGCCCTTGCCCTGTTCCGCGCTGAACGTGTCGCGCAGGGCGGTCGCGCCGATGCGCTGCTTGGCCGCGCCCCAGATGGCGATGCCGAGGCAGAGGAGGATCGCCACGGCCATGACCACCTCGATCATGACCTTCGCTTCGTTGCCGAGACTGCCGAACGGCCCCCAGTTCGGGGCGATTCCGCCGATGATGGTGGTGATGTCGCCCTTTTCGGCTGCCAGGATCATGTAACTCACCGCCCCTGTATGGGTAGTTCCGAAAGCCCGTGCCCGACGGCAGGGGTCACGCACTATCTTCGCTGATGAAACTGCCGCCGTCGTCGACTTGACGGCTCTCTTTACCCGATCCTCCGGCCCGCGCCCCGCCCCTGCGCTCTGACCTGGGCCGGGGCGGTGTGGACGCGAACGAACGTATGGTCACTCTGTGTATCACGGGGGGTGACGCCGGGCAATGATTGTCGTCTCGGCGTACGGGGGGTGGCGGCGTTCCCCGTGTCGGCGGCGTTGTCAGTGGGGTGCGGCAGGCTGGTGGGCATGAGGACGACTCCGTGGACCCTTGCCGATGTAGAGGCGGCCATCCGGGCTGGATGGTCGGCCGAGACCTGCGAGCCGGCCGGCATCACGCGGCTCCCGTGGTCGGCCGAGAATCCGGCCTGGGGGCATTGCGACATCACGGCCGTGGTCGTGCAGGACATCGTGGGCGGGGAGCTGGTGCTGGGCGAGGTGTTCCTCGACGGCCGGCAGGAGGGGTACCACTGGTGGAACCAGCTGCCCGGGGGGATACGCATCGATCTGACGCGGGAGCAGTTCCGTCGGGGTGAGACCGTGACGCCGGGGCGGGTCGTGAAGCGGCCGCCGGGGCGGCTGCCGAGGCGCTGGGAGGAGTACCAGCTGCTGCGCCGGCGGGTCATCGACAAGCTGGGGCCGTTGCCGGGCGCGATGGAGACACCGGACGGGCGGCGGCTGGCCTACACGGACTTCGGCGGGCCGGGGGCGCCGCTGCTCGCGCTGCACGGGCATTTCCAGGACGGCAGGAGCTTCGAGGAGCTGGCCGGGGAGGTGGGGCCGGCGTGGCGGGTGATCGGTCTCGACCAGCGGGGGCACGGGGAGTCGGACCGGGCCGCGGAGTACACGCGAGAGGGGTACGTGGCGGACGCCGCGGCGGTCCTGGAGCACTTGGGGCTGGGGCCGGCGGTGGTGGTGGGGCACTCGCTGGGCGGGGTCAACGCGTACCAGCTCGCTGCGAGGCGGCCGGATCTGGTGCGGGCGGTGGTGGTCGAGGACATCGGGGCGGTGGTCGACGGCGACCTGATGTTCGCGCGGGAGTGGCCGAGGCGAGCCGCGACCCGGACGGGGTTCCTGGCTGCGGTGGGGAGTGCGGCGCCGCATCTGGACGGGTCGCTGAGGGAGTACCCGGACGGGTGGGGGACCGCGTTCGAGGTGGAGGACATGGTGGATTCCCAGCGGGGGCTGAACGGGGACCACTGGGGGGACTGGCTGGCGGTGCGTCAGCCGACGCTGCTGGTGCGGGGGGACCGGAGCGGGGTGCTGTCCGCCGAGCATGCGCGGGAGATGACGGTGCGGAGGGCGGGGGTGCGGTTGGTCGAGTTGCCTGCTGGGCACGCGGTGCGGGGTGGGGATCCGGAGGGGTTCTACGCCGCCGTGCGGGGGTTTTTGGCGTGGGTGTGAGTGGGGGCGGGTCCGGCGCCGTTGCCGGCTCCGCCGCCGGGGACCGAGCCTCAGACGTCGGCGGGGCCTGAGGGGCTTCGGCCCCAGTTCCCTGCGCCTCAAGCGCCAGCGGGGCTGGGATGTGCCTGGCGGGGCTGAAGGATCGGGGCTCCGCCCCGGGCCCCGCGCCTCAAGCGCCGGCGGGGCTGGATGGTGCGGCGGGGCTGGGATGTGCCCGGTGGGGCTGAAGGGTCTGCGCCTCAAGCGCCGGCGGGGCTGGATGGTGCGGCGGGGCTGGGGGGTCGTCGGGCGGGCTGGGGAGGGTTCGGCGGGGTAGAAGTTGCCGGGCGACGGTTGCCCGTCCCTGCACCGGGCCCGCGCGGGCACGGGCGGGGCTGGGATGTGCCCGGTGGGGGTGGAGATCCGGGGCTCTGGCCGTGCCTCGAGCGTCGGGGGGCTGGTGCGGTCAGGCCCAGTGGGTCGGGCGGGTGAGGGTGGGGGGGATGTGGGTGGTGGGGTTGCCGTGGGCGGCGTTGAGCTGGGGTTGGGTGAGGAAGACGGCGTTGCGGAGGTCCGCGTCGCGGAGGTTGGCGTCGCGGAGGTCCGCGCCGATCAGGTCGGCCGTGCGGAGGTCGGCGCGGCTGAGGTCGGCGGCGATGAGGTAGGCGCCGCGGAGGTTCGCGCCGCGCAGGTCGGCGCCGGAGAGGCGGGCGCCCATGAGGTCGGCGCCGCGGTGGTTCTTCTTGCGGCCCGGCACCTTGGCCCGTACGAGTTCGCTGGTCTTCAGCAGCAGGGTGTTGATCTTCTGGCGGAGGGCGCCCACGTCCAGGTCGGCGAGGGCCCGCGCGTCGGCGCGGGTCCACTCCTCGGTCTCCGTGAGCGCGTCGCGCAGCTGCGCGTGGACCGGCGCGGCGTCCGGGAGGGTCAGAGCCTCGGCGACGTAGAAGAGGAGCTCGTGCAGCTGCCGCATCACGGGGAAGACGTCGAACATCCGACGGGCCGTGCCGGGGTCGGTGCGCCAGTCGCGGCCGCCGAAGGTGACCTGGGAGACCTGCTGGCCCGCGCCGAAGCAGTCGAAGACGGTACAGCCCTGGAACCCCGAGTCGCGCAGCCGGGTGTGGATGCCGCAGCGGAAGTCCTCGCGCAGGCTCTTGCAAGGGGTTCCGGCGGGCTTGTTCACGGCGAAGTCGTTGGACCTGGCGAAGGGCAGGGCGACGCAGCACAGCGCGAAGCAGTTCGCGCAGTCGGCCTGCAGGACGGGGAGGTCGGGGAGGTCGGGCTGGGCGGGCCGGGCGGCGGGAGTACTGGACACGTCGTCCATTGTCACCGCTCAGGGGCCGTGAGCCGCATCTGGAGGGCGGTCCAGCAGACGCCGTCGACCTCCTCGACGTCCTTGAGGATCTCCTCCGTACGGAATCCGAGCTGCTCGTATATGCGGATCGCCGCGGTGTTGTGGGCCCAGACGCCGAGGCTGAGCTCCGGCAGGCCCAGCTCGCCGAAGCAGAGTTCGACGGCCTGGGTGACGAGGGCCCGGCCGTAGCCCTGGTCGCGGGCGTCGGGGGCGATCAGTACGCGGCCGAAACGGGTGCCGGCCACCGAGACGTGCCCGACGCGGTATTCGTCGGGGGTCACGGCGGTCCAGATGTGGCGGCCGGGCGCGGCGGCGTAGGCGGCGAGCTGTGCGTCGTCCAGGGGCCAGGTGAAGGCGGGGCCCGCCCAGGTCATCAGCTCGGCGGGGGTGGTCACCCACTCGCGCAGCAGCGGGGCGTCATCGGCCGGGCGGTAGGGGTGGAGGGAGAGCAGGTACGGGAAGGTCATTCCCCACGTATCGGGAGGGCGAACGGGGTTGATCGGGGAGGTGGGCCCCGGTGAGCATGCCGGTATGACAGAAGTGATCGCAGTCGCCGTCATTACTCTTCTCGCCGTGATCAGTCCCGGCGCCGATTTCGCCATGGTGGTCCGCAACAGCTACCTCTACGGGCGGCCCACCGGGCTGTTCGCCGCCGCCGGGGTCGCGGCGGGGGTCCTGGTCCACGTCTCCTACACGATGCTCGGGGTCGGTCTGCTGATCGCCTCCTCCACCGCGCTGTTCACCGTGATCAAGCTGGCGGGTGCGGCCTACCTGGTGTGGATCGGCATCCGCACCTTCCGGGCGCGGACCGAGGTGACCGTGGACCTGGAGTCCCAGCCGGGGCTGACCCGGCTCGGGGCGATGCGGTCGGGGTTCCTGACCAATGTGCTGAACCCGAAGACCACGCTGTTCGTGGTGTCGACCTTCACGCAGGTGGTCAATCCGGATACGCCGGTGTGGCAGCAGGCCGGCTACGGGCTGTTCATGTCGGCGGCGCACCTGGCCTGGTTCGGGGCGGTGGCGCTGTTCTTCTCGAACTCCCGGCTGCGGGACCGGATGCTGAAGGCGCAGAAGGCGCTGAACCGGGCCATCGGATCTGTGCTGGTGGGACTGGGGGTGGGGCTGGGGTTCGCCCGCTGACCGGTCGGCCGCGGTCGTCGGCCGCGGTCGTCGGCCCCGGTCGTCGGCCCCGGTGGCGCGGGGCTGGTGTGCCTGGTTACCTGTCGGTAGCGTGCAGGGTATGGGCGCTGTCGAGGGCTTCTTCGAACGGGTTGACACCGGGCGGTTCACCGCCACCGAGTACACGCGCGGGCCGTGGGACCCGGGCGCGCAGCATGCCGGTCCGCCGGCCGCTCTGCTCGGCAGGGCCGTAGAGGAGCGGCCGGGTGCGCGCGCGGACATGCGGATCGCCCGGATCACGTACGAGATCCTGCGCCCGGTGCCGATCGGCTCGCTGGAGATCACCACCAGCGTGCTGCGGGCCGGGCGCGGTACGGAGGTGGTGGAGGCCGCGCTCACGCCGGCGGGCGCGGACGCCCCGGTGATGCTGGCGCGGGCCCTGCGGATCAGGGTGGCGCAGGAGCCGGTGCCGGCCGTGGTGCCGGGGCCGCAGCTGCCGACGCCAGGGGAGGCCGTGGTCACGCCGTTCTTCCCGGTGCCGTGGGACACCGGCTATCACACGGCCATGGAAGCCCGCTTCACCGAGGGCGCCTTCGTGGAGCTCGGCCCCGGTACCTGCTGGATGCGGATGAGGGTGCCGCTCGTCGCCGGGGAGGAGATCCGGCCGCTGGACCGGGTGCTGGTCGCCGCCGACTCCGGGAACGGCATCAGCTCGGTGATGGACTTCGGCCGGTTCGTGTTCGTCAACGGCGACCTCACGGTCCACCTGCACCGCCATCCGGTCGGGGAATGGGCCTGTGTGGAATCCCGTACGAGCGTGGACGCGGCCGGCATCGGCCTCGTCGACGCCCGGCTCCACGACGAGAAGGGCCCCATCGGGCGCAGCGCGCAGAGCCTCTTCGTCGCACCCAGGTAGGGGCCGGGCCGCCGGACACGTGGCCGGTCCGCCGTGCCCCCGGCCGCCGGGTCGTGCGGACTGGACGGTGGTCTTCTGCCGCGTCGAGGATGACCCCACGAAGTACGCGAGCATCGCCTGTTCGGGCTTCCGAGTGGGGTAGTACGACATGCGACACGGCCGAATCACACGTTGAAGTGACGAGGATGGGGGAGGGTTGACGGGTGCGTAGATTCTGGATGGCCGGCGGGATCGGGTTCGGGCTGTGTCTGACCTTCGTGGTGCTGCTCGTCGTGGGGACGTACTCCGCGGCCGCGGGCCTGGTGGGGGCGGGGGCGGGCGGGCGTGCCGTCGGCCTCGCGAAGGGGGCGGTGCCCGCCAAGTACCAGGCGCTGGTGGAGAAGTGGGGCAACCTGTGCCCGGCCATCAGCCCGCCGCTGCTCGCCGCCCAGCTGTACTCCGAGAGCGGCTGGAACCCGAGCGCCGTCAGCCCGGCGGACGCGCGCGGGATCGCGCAGTTCATCCCCGGCACCTGGGCGGGTCACGGCATCGACGGTGACGGGGACGGGGACCGGGACATCTGGGACCCGAGCGACGCGATCCCCTCGGCGGCCTCGTACGACTGCGAGCTGGCCAAGGACGTGGCGAGCGTGCCGGGTGACGCGACGTCGAACATGCTCGCGGCGTACAACGCGGGTGCCTACGCGGTCATCAAGTACGCGGGGGTGCCCCCGTACAAGGAGACCCAGGGCTACGTGAAGACGATCACGACCCTGGCGAAGAGCTTCGAACGGCCCGTGGGCCGGGTGGCGCCCTCGCAACAGGCCGCCGGGGCCATCTACTTCGCGCAGAAGCAGCTCGGCACGCCGTACTTGTGGGGCGGCAACGGAACGCCCGACCAGGACGGGCGGTTCGACTGCTCGGGACTGACCAAGGCCGCGTACGAGACGGTGGGGATCGAGCTGCCGCGCGTGGCGAACGACCAGTACAACGCCGGTTCGCATCCCTCGCGCGACCAACTGCTCCCCGGGGACCTGGTGTTCTTCTCCGATGATCTGACGAACTCTCGGGAGATTCGGCACGTCGGGCTCTACGTGGGCGGCGGCTACATGATCAACGCCCCGTACACCGGCGCCGTGATCCGTTTCGACAAGATCGACACCCCTGATTATTTTGGTGCGACGCGCGTGACGAAGGACGGCGCCGCGGCCCTTCCGGAGCGCGCGGCGGCGAGCAAGGCGCCCTAGTGACGCTCTGTTAACCCAAGGCCCTGAGCTGCGACGATGAGTCACTCTTCGATAACGTTGGAGTGATCATTCAGTGGAGAGTGGAACGTAGTCGCCAGAACGGGCGTTCCATGGGCACGGGGGTTGATCACACGGGGGCGAAGGGGCGCACACCGGCGTGCGCCCGCAGGCGAACCACGGCAAGGGCAAGGGGCCGCATCACCATGGCTGGACTCTCAACCGGTGGGCCGAACGTGGATGTCAGCCTGCTGTACGAGATCAACGGAGTGGCCCGGCACGCCCCGGACTGGCTGGACCGGACCGTGAGCCTGGCCGGTGAGTACGGGATCCCGCTGGCCCTGGTGCTCCTGGTCCTGTGGTGCTGGCGAGGTGCCCGCCGCCAGGACGAGAGCACGGCCGTCGAGTCGTTCGCCGCGCTGGTGTGGGCCCCGCTGGCCGCCGGGCTGGCGCTGCTCGTGAACGCGCCGCTGCGCGAACTGGTCGGGCGGCCGCGGCCGTTCCACCAGCACGAGGGTCTGCAGGTACTCGATCCCACCCTCGATCCCGGTTTCGGCGCCGGTCTCGCGCAGCCGGAGTTCTCCTTCGTCAGCGACCACGCCACCCTCGCGATGGCCCTGGGCGTCGGCCTGTTCGTGGCGAACCGCAGGCTCGGGCTGATCGGGATCGGGCTGGCCTTCGCCGAAGGCGTGTGCCGCGTGTACACGGGCGTCCACTACCCCACCGACGTGATCGGCGGGTACGCGCTCGGCACCGCCGTGGTCCTGGTCCTCGCACCGCTCGCGATGGCGCTGCTGACGCCGGTGGTGCGGGCGGTGGCCGGCTCCCCGCGTCTGGGCCGTCTCGTACAGGCCAAGGGCCGGACCTGGCTCCGGCCCGTCGGCCTGGCCCAGCCGCAGACCCCGCCGGCGGAGCAGCTCACACAGGAGAGCGACCTCGCCGCCTGACGTCCTGACACGTTGACGCCGGCCTCGACGGGCTGCGCGCTGACGGACTGACCCCCTGACACGTACGGGGCCCTCAGGCGTGGGCGTACAACTCCCATACGGCGAGCAGCACGGCCGCCAGCAGGCACAGCCCCGCCACGCCGAAGCAGACGCGGACCGCCGCAGGGCGAGTCCGCGGCGGCGTCATCGGTCGCCACCCTCGGCGGGCCGCGCACCCGGCCCGTCCGCGCCGCCGGTACGGCGGGAGCGCAGCCACAGCCCGGTGGCCACGGCCGCAGCGGTCGTCAGTGCGACGGCCAGGGTCACGTCGCCGGGTCCGTCCGCCGAGCCCACGGGCCGGGCCCAGGCCGTGACGACCGGGGCCCCCAGGATGTCGAGAGCGATGAGCAGGGCCCAGAGGAGGGCCGCGAGGCGGGCTGCGGGTCCTGGCATGAATCAAGGGCATCCGCTGCGCTCCGCCCCGGCCAGCCGGGCCGTCCGAACGGGCGACGCCGGTCGTACCCGGCCGTTCCCGGAACTTCCTGGAACTTCCCGGAACCGGAACGTCGCGGAACTTCCCGGTCCTTGGCCTGCCCCGTCACTCCGTCGCGTGCCGGGCGGCGTCCTTGCGCGCCAGGTCGCGGGAGCGGCGGGCGGGCCCCGTCCAGCCGCAGGCGCAGACGGCCAGGCAGAAGGAGCCGCGGTCGGCAGTGGAGGCGGTGTGTGCGGTGGGCGGCGGCTGGGGCTGCGGCTGTTGCTGTGGCGGCTGTTGCTGTGGCGGCGCCGAGTCTTCGGCGGCGGGCCGCGGTGGCGGGAGCGGCACGGAGGAGGCAAGCGGAGGGGCCGGGGTCGCTTCGGTGTGCGGTTCCACGCCTCCACGGTACCCGGGTCGGCCACGGGCCGGGGACGTGTTCGGGCCGTGACGGGAAACCCCTGACCTCGTTAAGCGGAGCGGGTGGGGGCCTCGGGCAAACAGCGGTCACGCGTTGGGGGTTGGCAGGCGATGGTGGTTCACCAGCACAGGCGGCTGCGCGGACGTGTGGCTGGGGCGCTGCTCGCCGCCGGCGTCACCCTGGCGGTCACGGAGCTGAGCGGCTGCGCGGGCGGCGGCGCAGGCGACGACCGGCCCCCCGCGGACGCGGCGGCGGTGGTCCGCGGGGCCGCCGACGCGCTGGCGAGGGCGGGCACTGCGCAGGCCCGTACGGCCATGGAGATGGCCACCGGCGGCACCCGGGTCACGATCCGCGGTGAGGGCGGGGTCGACTTCAAGAACCGGATGGGCCAGCTGCTGGTCATGCTCCCGGCCGATGTGAAGGGCAAGGCCGAGCACCGGCCCATCACCGAGCTGCTGGTGCCGGGCGCGCTCTACATGAAGAACAGGGGGGCGGGTGTCCCAGACGACAAGTGGGTCCGGGTCGACACGACGGCCCTCGCCGACGGGAACCTCGTCACGGGCGGGGCCACCGATCCGCTGGTCGCGGCCGAGCTGCTGCGGGGGGCGCAGGAGGTCACGTACGTCGGGGAGACCGAGGTGGCGGGCATCAAGGTGCGGCACTACCGGGGGACCACCGACATCGGGCGGGCCGCGGGGAGCGCGTCGCCGGAGGCCAGGGGGGCGCTGGAGGCGGCGGCGAAAGGGTTCAGCAAGGACACCGTGCCGTTCGATGCCTACCTGGACGAGGAGGGGCGGCTGCGGAAGGTCCGCCACCGCTTCACGTACGTCAACAATGGCGTGATCGATGTCTCGTCGACCACGCTGCTGTACGGATTCGGGACGCCCGTGACGGTCGTATTGCCCGCAAGCGGGGACATTTACGCCGGGAAGATCGCCGAATAGCGGAGGTGGGCCCTGGCCGACGGTGTGATCGGGCCATGGCCGGGTATCCGGAAATGGTCCATCCGTGTCATGCGCCGTGTGCCGCGGCCTCCCTAGGCTGAGAAGACGAGCGCCGACGCTGACGACCGATGACCGAAGACGGCAGATTGGGGTGACACGCGTGACTCCCGCAGGCGGTACGACGGTGCAGGACCACGTGGCGCTCGCCGAGATCGAGCTGTGCGGTGAGCTGATCATCGCGGCGTCGGCCGCGGTCGAGGACCGCTTGAGTCAGGATCGGATCGACGAGGTGCTGATGGGCATCTGGTCCGGCTGACCCGCCGCCGGCCCCGCGGGGCCGGGTCAGGTGCGCAGGAGACGGGCGATGGCCTTGGTGGCTTCCTCGACCTTGGCGTCGATTTCGGTGCCGCCCTTCACGGCGGCGTCGGCCACGCAGTGGCGGAGGTGTTCCTCCAGGAGCTGGAGGGCGAAGGACTGGAGGGCCTTCGTGCTCGCCGAGACCTGGGTGAGTATGTCGATGCAGTAGACGTCCTCGTCGACGAGTCGCTGGAGGCCGCGGATCTGGCCCTCGATCCGGCGCAGCCGCTTGAGGTGCTCGTCCTTCTGGTGGTGATAGCCGTGGACGGCTCCGGAGCCCTCGGCCTCGATGGTGGTCATGCGTCCTCCCGTGGTCCGGAACGAGGGACGTATACCCCTCATGGGTATAGGGTACTGGGCTCCTGCCGCGGGGGCAGGGGGTCCGTGGTCCTCACTCTGCCTGATGGAGGACACTGGGGAACCGCCGGTTAGCCGTGGCCGGGGGATGCGCCTAGCATCAGCCTGACCGAATCCAATGCACCCCGAGGACCTCACGTGCGATTTCGTCTGACCCCCAGGGAGACGAGCTTCTACGACATGTTCGCCGCATCCGCGGACAACATCGTCACGGGCTCCAAGCTCCTGATGGAACTGCTCGGAGCGGACTCCTCCGCCCGGGCCGAGATCGCGGAGCGGATGCGGGCGGCGGAACACGCGGGGGACGACGCGACCCACGCGATCTTCCACCAGCTGAACTCCTCCTTCATCACGCCGTTCGACCGCGAGGACATCTACAACCTGGCGTCGTCGCTCGACGACATCATGGACTTCATGGAGGAGGCGGTCGACCTGGTCGTCCTCTACAACGTGGAGGAGCTCCCCAAGGGCGTAGAGCAGCAGATCGAGGTGCTGGCGCGCGCGGCGGAGCTGACCGCCGAGGCGATGCCGCACCTGCGGACGATGGACAACCTCACCGAGTACTGGATCGAGGTCAACCGCCTTGAGAACCAGGCCGACCAGATCCACCGCAAGCTGCTCGCCCAGCTCTTCAACGGCAAGTACGACGCCATCGAGGTGCTGAAGCTCAAGCAGATCGTCGACGTGCTCGAAGAGGCGGCCGACGCGTTCGAGCACGTCGCGAACACGGTGGAGACCATCGCGGTCAAGGAGTCCTGAACCTCGTGGACACCTTTGCCCTGGTCGTGACCATCGGTGTCGCGCTCGGCTTCACGTATACGAACGGCTTCCACGACTCCGCGAACGCGATCGCCACGTCGGTCTCCACGCGGGCGCTGACCCCGCGGGCGGCACTGGCGATGGCGGCCGTGATGAACCTCGCCGGTGCCTTCCTGGGCAGCGGGGTCGCCAAGACGGTCAGCAAGGGCCTGATCGAGACGCCCCACGGCAACCGCGGCATGTGGATCCTCTTCGCGGCGCTGGTCGGCGCGATCGTCTGGAACCTGATCACCTGGTACTTCGGCCTGCCCTCGTCCTCCTCGCACGCGCTGTTCGGCGGCATGGTGGGCGCGGCGCTGGCCGGTGGTACGGAAGTGATCTGGTCGGGTGTGGTCGACAAGGTCGTCATCCCGATGTTCGTCTCGCCGGTCGTCGGTCTGGTCGTCGGTTACCTGGTGATGGTGGTCATCCTGTGGATGTTCCGCCGGTCCAACCCGCACAAGGCCAAGCGCGGCTTCCGTATCGCGCAGACCGTGTCGGCGGCCGGCATGGCGCTCGGCCACGGCCTCCAGGACGCCCAGAAGACGATGGGCATCGTCGTGATGGCCCTGGTCATCGCCGACGTGCAGGCCGCCGATGCCGCGATCCCGGTCTGGGTCAAGATCGCGTGTGCCGTGATGCTGTCGCTGGGTACGTACGCGGGTGGCTGGCGCATCATGCGTACGCTCGGCCGCAAGATCATCGAGCTGGATCCGCCGCAGGGCTTCGCGGCCGAGACCACGGGCGCCTCGATCATGTTCGGCTCGGCGTTCCTCTTCCACGCGCCGATCTCCACCACCCACGTGATCACCTCGGCGATCATGGGTGTGGGCGCGACGAAGCGGGTGAACGCGGTCCGCTGGGGCGTCGCCAAGAACATCATCCTGGGCTGGTTCATCACCATGCCGGCGGCCGCCCTCGTCGCCGCGTTGAGCTTCTGGATCGTGGACCTGGCCTTCGTCTAGCGACGCGGCGGGCAGACGAAAGCGGGCCGGCTCCCCCCACCCAGGGGGAGCCGGCCCTCTTCTTTCTTTCGCCTTGCGGTGGCACCGCCATGCAGCACCGCAGGACGTTCACGGCATCTCGTCAGCCGAAGCGGCCCGAGATGTAGTCCTCGGTCGCCTGGACGGACGGGTTGGAGAAGATCCGGTCCGTGTCGTCGATCTCGACGAGCTTGCCGGGCTGGCCGACCGCGGAGAGGTTGAAGAAGGCGGTGCGGTCCGAGACGCGGGCCGCCTGCTGCATGTTGTGCGTCACGATGACGATCGTGAAGCGCTCCTTGAGCTCGCCGATCAGGTCCTCGATCGCGAGGGTGGAGATCGGGTCGAGGGCCGAGCAGGGCTCGTCCATCAGCAGGACCTGCGGCTCGACCGCGATCGCGCGGGCGATGCACAGACGCTGCTGCTGGCCGCCGGAGAGGCCGGAGCCCGGCTTGTTCAGGCGGTCCTTGACCTCGTTCCAGAGGTTGGCGCCCCTGAGGGACCGCTCCACTATGTCCGTGAGCTCGGACTTCTTGAAGCTGCCGTTCAGGCGCAGGCCCGCCGCCACGTTGTCGAAGATCGACATGGTGGGGAAGGGGTTGGGGCGCTGGAAGACCATGCCTACCGTGCGGCGGACCGCGACCGGGTCCACGCCGGGGCCGTACAGGTTCTCGTCGTCCAGGAGGACCTTGCCCTCGACGCGGCCGCCGGGGGTGACCTCGTGCATCCGGTTGAGGGTGCGCAGGAAGGTGGACTTGCCGCAGCCGGAGGGGCCGATGAAGGCGGTCACGGAGCGCGGCTCAACGGTCATCGAGATGTCGTCGATGGCCTTGTGGCTGCCGTAGAAGGCGGAAAGGCCGCTGACGTCGATTCGCTTGGCCATGAGGGGTCACTTCGCTTTCATAGTCGCGTCAGCGACCGGTCTTCGGGGCCTTCCAGCGGGCGATGCCGCGGGCCACCAGATTGAGGATCATGACGAAGGCGATCAGGACGAGCGCTGCGGCCCATGCCCGGTCGTAGGAGGCTTCACTGCCGACCTTGTACTGCTCCCAGATGTAGAGGGGGAGCGAGGACTGGGCGCCTTCGAAGGGGTTGCCGTTGATCAGCTGGGAGCCGAAGACCAGCAGCATGATCGGCGCGGTCTCACCGGCGATGCGGGCCACGGCCAGCATCACACCGGTGGAGATACCGCCGATGGCGGTCGGGAGCACGACCTTGAGGATCATGCGCCACTTCGGCACACCGAGGGCCAGGGCGGCCTCGCGCAGCTCGTTCGGGACGAGCTTGAGCATCTCCTCGGTGGAGCGGACCACGACGGGCATCATCAGGATCGACAGGGCCATGGCGCCGGCGAAGCCGGAGGGGCCGAAGCCGAGCATCAGGTTCCAGGTCGTCAGGATGAACAGACCCGCGACGATGGAGGGGATGCCGGTCATGACGTCGACGAAGAAGGTCACGGCCCGGGCGAGCGAGCCCCGGCCGTACTCGACCAGGTAGACGGCGGTCAGCAGGCCGATGGGAGCCGCGAGCAGGGTGGCCAGGGCGACCTGCTCGATGGTGCCGAGCAGGGCGTGGTAGACGCCGCCGCCTTCGTCGAAGCTCGTCACGCCGTTCATCGAGTGGCTGAGGAAGTTCGCGTCGAGGAGCTTCAGACCGCGGCTGATCGTGGTCCACATCAGCGAGAGCAGCGGGACGACCGCGAGGACGAAGCAGACCCACACGACGGAGGTCGCGACGCGGTCCTTGGCCTGGCGGCGGTTCTCGATCACCGCGCTCGCGGTGTACGTGACGAGGACGAACAGCAGGGCTGCGATCAGACCCCACTGGATCTTGCTGTGGAGGCCGAAGACGAGGCCGATGCCGCTGCCGAGGGCGATCGAGAGGACCGTGATGCCGGCCGGGGCCCAGCGGGGCAGGCCGCCTCGGGTGAGGCGGGTGGGGGCGGCGGACTTCGGGGCCCGGGCGGGCCGCTGGTCCTGCAGTGCGTGGCTCATCAGGCGTTCGCCCCCGAGAAGTCCTTGCGGCGAGCGATGATCAGGCGAGCTGCACCGTTGACCAGCAGGGTGAGCAGGAAGAGGACCAGACCCGAGGCGATCAGCGCGTCCCGGCCGAACTCGTTGGCCTCGTCGAACTTCGCGGCGATGTTCTGCGCGAAGGTGCCGCCGCCCGGGTTCAGGACGTGGAACGAGATCAGGAAGCTCGGGGAGAGGACCGTCGCGACGGCCATGGTCTCGCCGAGCGCGCGGCCGAGGCCGAGCATCGAGGCGGAGATGACACCGGAGCGGCCGAAGGGCAGCACCGACATCCGGACGACCTCCCAGCGGGTCGCGCCGAGGGCCAGGGCGGCCTCCTCGTTCATGCGCGGGACCTGGAGGAACACCTCGCGGCTGACGCTGGTCACGATCGGCAGGATCATGATCGCGAGCAGGATGCCGACGGTGAAGAGCGAGCGGGCGACACCGATCTGGGTCTTGTCGAAGACGTACGTCCAGCCCAGGTACTCGTCGAGCCAGAGGTTCAGGCCGTTCAGCTGCGGGACGAGGAAGAGGGCGCCCCAGATGCCGTAGATGATCGACGGCACGGCGGCCAGCAGGTCGACCACGTACGCGAGGGGCGCCGCCAGCCTGCGCGGCGCGTAGTGCGAGATGAAGAGGGCGATGCCGACAGCGATCGGAACCGCGATGGCCATCGCGATGATCGAGCTGACGACGGTGCCGAAGAGCAGGACGGCGATGCCGAAGACGGGCGGGCTGGCCGACGCGTTCCAGTCGAAGGTGGTGAGGAAGTTCCCCTCGTTCTTCGACAGGGCGATCGAGGCGCGGTAGGTGAGGAAGGCGGCGATCGACGCCATGATCACCAGGAGCAGGATGCCGGATCCCTTGGAGAGGCCGGCGAAGACCTTGTCCCCGGCACGGCCGGTGGACCTTCCGCTCTTGGTGACAGGCGGAGCCGTGTCTATCTGGGTGGGTGTGGTGGAAGCCATGGTCTTTCCGGTCTGTGTGGGGGGCAGGCCCCCTGGCGGCGGTGCACCGGATTCCCCTGGGCGAAGGGGAAGGTCCCCCCGAGGTGTTGGTTGCCCGGACGGGGGCGGCCGACACCTCGGGGGTCAGGATTTGCTTCAGCCGAGGGTCTTGATGACTTCGCGGACCTTGGCGTTGATCTCGGCCGGGATCGGCGCGTAGCCGTTCTCGAGGAGGACCTTCTGGCCCGAATCGGAGGCGGTGTAGTTCAGGAAGGACTTGACGGTCGGAAGGGTCTCGGCCTTGTTGCCCTTGTCGCAGACGACCTCGTACGTGACCAGGACCAGCGGGTAGGCGCCCTCGGCCTTGGTGGTGTAGTCGAGCTTCAGGGCCAGGTCGCAGCCGGTGCCGGCGATCTTGGCGGCGGCGATGGCCTTGGAGGCGTTCTCGCCGGTGGCCTTGACCGGGGCGGCGGCACCCGTGTTCAGGTCGACCGTCTTGATGCCCTGCGAGCCGGCGAAGGAGAGCTCGAAGTAGCCGATCGCACCGTCGACCTGCTTGACCTGGGCGGCGACACCGGCGGAGCCGGAGGCGGCCTGGCCACCCGGAGCGGCCCACTTCTTCGCGGCCTCGTGCGGCCAGGCGTCGGGCGCGGCGGCCTTGAGGTACTTGGTGACGTTCTCGGTGGTGCCCGAGTCGTCGGAGCGGTGGAAGGCCTGGATGGCGGTGGAAGGAAGCGTGACGCCGGGGTTCAGCTTCTTGATCGCCTCGTCGTCCCACTTCTTGATCTTGTCGTTGAAGATGTTGGCGACCGTGGCGGCGTCGAGGTTCAGCTTGTCCACGCCGGCGACGTTGAAGCCGAGCGCGACGGGGCCGCCGACCATCGGCAGGTTGACGCCCTGGCCACCGGTGCAGACCTTCTTCGACTCCTCGACCTGCTCCGGCTTCAGCGCCGAGTCGGAGCCGGCGAAACCGACGCTGCCCTGGTTGAAGGCGACGATGCCCTCACCGGAGGAGGAGGACTTGTAGTTCACCTCGACGCCGGAGCAGACGGCCATGTAGTTCTTCACCCACAGCTCGACCGCGTTCTTCTGCGCGGACGAGCCCGAGGCCAGGAGCTTGCCCTTGGCGTCGTCGCACTTGATGTCGCCGGCGGCGGCCGCGGAGGGCTTCGCCGTCCCGTCGGCGGTCTTCGTGTTGTCGTCCGAGCCGCACGCCGTGAGGACCAGGGCGCCGGACACGACGAGCGCCCCGAGGGCGGAGGCACGAAGCATGTTCTTGCGCTGAAGCTTCACTTTCGGGTGTTCCTTCCAGAAGCCGCCGGCCGCTTTCTCTATCGGGGCGGCGTGCGAAGAGGACTACGTCGGTTGCCCGGGTGGGCCGCTGGTTCTGGCCGGCGACGCGCTCCGTGCACCACTCAAATTAGGCAGAACAGGTGAAGCGGCCGACCGGGGCGAGTGAACGGACGGTGAACCGTGGCGGACGACCCGGTGCGTTCGCGCGGCTGTACCCACAGCCGTAAGCGGACGTTATCCGCCCGTTACCTCGGCGTGACGGCGCTGCCCGATGCCAGGGGCGCCGGGAGCCAGATCTGCCGGAAGGCGAAACGGGCGGCCTCGACCTCGTGCCGCTGGTCCGCGTGCAGGACGCCCAGGGCGTACGCCGTGGCCGGGGCGATGCGCGGGGTGCGCGCCGCGGTCGCCGAGGCGGCGGCCGCCTCGGCCGCGTCGCGGTGGCGGTCCAGGGCCTCGCCCGCGGCCGCCGCTCGGGTCACGTCGTCGCCCAGCGCCTCCCGGGCGTACCGGTGGACCCGCAGGAGGCGGCGTACCTCGTGCCAGCGCCCGTCGTGGTCCGCGTCGTAAGGGTGCGTGACCTCGGCCGGCGGCAGCGCCGCGACGGCCGCCGACAGACGGGTTTCGGCCACTGCCGCCAGGGGGACCAGGACGTCGTCCACCTGCCCCCGGGCCGCGACCGCGTCCAGCGGGACCTCGGAAGCCAGCACGGCGACCGCGTCCGCCACCGCGTGGAAGCGGGCGGAGCCGAGCGCCTGGAGCGTGGCCGAGTGGGAGCGGGTCCGCGCCAGGGTCAGCTGCCGTTCCAGCAGCGCACCCGCCCGCGCCGAGCCCACCGTGAGGGCGCCGGCCGAGCCGCGCGGCGCCGGAACCCCGGAGTCCCCCGACAGCCGGCGCAGCGCGTCCATCAGCCGGTCCAGCCGGGCGGCGTACGCGTGCTCGCCGGCCAGCGTCGAGGACAGCCACACCAGCTCGGTGCGCAGCCCGTCCGCCCAGGAGGACTCGGTCACCACCCGGAAGGTGGCCAGGGATCCGCTGATCCGGCGCGCAGCCCCCCGCAGGCTGCGCGCCGCGTCACTGCCCTCCGCGGCGTCGGCTCCGCTCTCCTCGTGCAGGCGCAGCCCGCGGAGGAAGGCGGTGGCCTGGGCGCGCAGGTACGCGCCGAGCACGTCGCCTGCGCGGGGCGGAGCCGTCATAGGGTCAAGGTTTGGCTGAGCCACGCCGGCGCCTCCGGGCGTCTATGAGCATCTCCTGTACGTGCCGCAGCGGCTGGCCTTCCGCGTCCGTGCTGTGCCGGGTCCATTCGCCGTCCGGGCCCAGGTGCCAGGAGGAGGTGGCGTCGGACATCCCGGCTTCCAGCATCCGGTCCAGGGCCGCGCGGTGGGCCGGGTCGGCGACCCTGACCAGTGCCTCGATACGGCGGTCGAGGTTGCGGTGCATCATGTCGGCGCTGCCGATCCACACCTCGGGTTCGCCGCCGTTGCCGAAGGCGAAAACCCGGGAGTGCTCCAGGAAGCGGCCGAGGATCGAGCGGACCCGGACGTTCTCCGAGAGCCCGGGGACCCCTGGGCGCACCGCGCAGATGCCGCGCACCCAGATGTCGACCGGGACGCCCGCCTGCGAGGCCCGGTACAGCGAGTCGATCAGGGCCTCGTCGACGATCGAGTTCATCTTCAGGCGCACGTACGCGGGACGGCCGGCCCGGTGGTGGGCGGTCTCCTTGTCGATCCGGGCTATCAGCCCGTCGCGCAGCGAGCGCGGAGCCACCATCAGCCGGCGGTAGGTCTCGCGGCGCGAGTACCCGGACAGCCGGTTGAACAGGTCGGAGAGGTCCGCGCCTACCTGCGGGTCGGCGGTGAGCAGGCCGAGGTCCTCGTAGAGCCGGGCGGTCTTGGGGTGGTAGTTGCCGGTGCCCACGTGCGAGTAGCGGCGCAGCTGGTCGCCCTCCTGGCGGACGACGAGGGACAGCTTGCAGTGGGTCTTGAGGCCGACGAGCCCGTAGACGACGTGGCAGCCGGACTCCTCCAGCTTGCGCGCCCACTTGATGTTGGCCTGCTCGTCGAAGCGGGCTTTGATCTCGACGAGTACGAGGACCTGCTTGCCTGATTCGGCGGCGTCGATCAGGGCGTCCACGATCGGGGAGTCGCCTGAGGTCCGGTAGAGCGTCTGCTTGATCGCGAGGACGTCCGGGTCGGCCGCGGCCTGCTCCAGGAATGCCTGCACCGAGGTGGAGAAGGAGTCGTACGGGTGGTGCAGCAGCACGTCCCGCTCGCGCAGCGCGGCGAAGATGTCCGGCGCGGACGCGGACTCGACCTCGGCCAGGTCCCGGTGGGTGCCGGCGATGAACTTGGGGAACTTCAGCTCGGGCCGGTCCAGGGAGGCGATCCCGAAGAGGGCGGTCAGGTCCAGCGGGCCGGGCAGCGGGTACACCTCGGAGGCGTTGACCTTCAGCTCCTGCACCAGGAGGTCCAGTACGCCCGGGTCGATGGACTCCTCGACCTCCAGCCGCACCGGCGGGCCGAAGCGGCGCCGCATGAGCTCCTTCTCCAGGGCCTGGAGGAGGTTCTCGGCGTCGTCCTCCTCGACCTCCAGGTCCTCGTTGCGGGTCACCCGGAACATGTGGTGCGCCAGCACCTCCATGCCGGGGAACAGCTCCTCCAGGTGCGCGGCGATGACGTCCTCCAGCGGGACGTACCGGTGCGGGGAGGCCTCCAGGAAGCGGGAGAGGAGCGGCGGGACCTTGACCCGGGCGAAGTGGCGGTGGCCGCTGACCGGGTTGCGCACGACCACGGCCAGGTTCAGCGAGAGGCCCGAGATGTACGGGAACGGGTGCGCGGGGTCCACGGCCAGCGGGGTCAGCACCGGGAAGATCTGGTTGCGGAACAGCGTGAAGAGGCGGGCCTGCTCCTTCTCGGTGAGGTCCGGCCAGCGGATGAGGTGGACGCCCTCCTCGGCCAGCGCCGGCGAGATGTCCTGCTGGAAGCAGGCGGCGTGGCGGGCCATGAGCTCGCGCGAGCGCGTCCAGATGAGGTCCAGCACCTCGCGGGGCTGCAGGCCCGAGGCCGAACGGGTGGCGACACCGGTCGCGATACGCCGTTTGAGGCCGGCCACGCGGACCATGAAGAACTCGTCGAGGTTGCTCGCGAAGATCGCCAGGAAATTGGCGCGCTCCAGGAGCGGGGTCGTCGGGTCCTCGGCGAGCTCCAGCACCCGCTCGTTGAAGGCCAGCCAGCTGCGCTCGCGGTCGAGGAAGCGGCCGGGCGGGAGCTCGCCGCCGTCCTTGTCGTCGTAGGCGTCCAGGTCGGCGTCGAGATCGGGCTCGAGATCGACGTGCGGACGGTGCGCGGAGATGGAACCAATCCGCGCGTGGGTGCCGGTGACGGCGTTGGCGGTGCCATTGCCTGCGGCGCCGGGCGTGTGCGACGGGTGCTGGGCGGGGACCTCGGTGGGGCCTGCGCTGGGCTGGTGGCTCATGACTCCATTCTTCCGCGCACGGGGGAGGACAGGCGCGTCGGAAGCGTCGGCCGTCAGCCGGAGGCGGGGGTACATGCGGGGAGGGTCGCAAGCGTGTCTTAATGCCCGGTTAATGGCGTGTGGCTTCCCGGGTCTCGCTGGCGCACGAGTCCGTCGCGTGTGCGCCGGGGGGTCCGGTGTGCGGTGTCCGCGGGGGTCCGGTTCGGGGGTGCGCTGTGCGCGGGGGTCCGGTCCGGGGTTGCCGGGTTTGCGGGGGCCCGGTGCGGGGGTGCGGTGTGCGCGGGGGTCCGGTCCGGGGTTGCCGGGTTTGCGGGGGCCCGGTGCGGGGGTGCGGTGTGCGCGGGGGTCCGGTCCGGGGTTGCCGGGTCCGCGGGGGTCCGGTGCGGCGCCATTGCCCGGGGCTCCGCCCCGGACCCCCGCGCCTCACACGCCGGCGGAGCTGGAGGCTCAGCTCTCCGTGCGGTACATCAGGTCGACCTCGTGGGTCGTGAAACCGAGGCCCTGGTAGACGGCGAGGGCTGCCGGGTTGTCGGCGTCCACGTACAGCATCGCCGTCGGAAGGCCCGCCGCGGCGAGGTGGCGCAGGCCGATCGCCGTGAGGGCCTTGCCGAGGCCGCCGCCCTGGGCGCCGGGGCGGACGCCCACCACGTACACCTCGCCCAGCTGCTCGGCCTCGTGGATCTTCGTCCAGTGGAAGCCGACCAGCTCGCCCTCGCGCTCGGCGAGGAAGAACCCCTTGGCGTCGAACCACGGCTGCGCGATCCGGTCGTTGAGGTCCCGCTGGTTCAGCGCGCCCTGCTCGGGGTGGTGGGCGAAGGCGGCCGCGTTCGCCGCGAGCCAGGCCGCGTCGTCGGTGCCGGGCACGAAGGTCCGTACGGTCACACCCGGCGGGAGCACCGGCTCGGGCAGCGGCTCCGCGCCCGGGCCGAGCGGCCGGCGCAGCTGGCGCAGCTCGCGGAAGAGGGTCAGGCCGAGCACCTGGGCCAGGTGCCGGGCGGCCGACTTGCCGCCGTGGGCCCATACCCGGATCCGCTTGCCGGAGGCGGCCAGCAGGGCCGTGCCGAGCGCCCGCCCGTGGCCGCGCCCGCGCAGCGCCGGGTGGATGACGAGCTCGGCGGCCGGGGCCTCCACCGGGTCGGTGTCCTCCAGTTGCCCGTATCCGGCGAGCCGGCCGCTCTCGGTGAGCAGGAAGTGCCGGATGCCCTCGCGCGGGCCGCCGCGCAGCTGGAGCCGCCCCTGCTCGGACACGGCCGTGGTCCCGTCGGTACGGGCCGCGTCCTCGATCAGGGCGAGCACGGCTCCGGCCTGTTCCTCCGTCAGCTCGTCGAGGGTCTCAATCTGCCGTCCCGGCTCCAGGGCCGCTGCTGCTGCGTCAGTCATACCCCGAGCCTACGACCGCAGGGGGCGCATGGCGGAGTGCGGCCCCGGCGGTGATCCGTCTTCTGCGCGTAACCAGCTCGATACCGGTTACCCCCTGTCGTGCTACGCGCGTTGACAATAGGCTGCGGCGGACCTCCCATGTTTGTCTCGCTGTCCACAAAGGGGACTAAATGTCAGCGACGCCACAACGGCACCCCCGCGCCCGCCGGTTGACCCTCACCGCCCTCGCCGTCACGGCCGGGGCCGGGGCGATGGTCGCCGCCGCACTGCCGGCCGGAGCCGCGAGTGGTGGCGGTGCCGCCAAGGGCCGCACCGTCGACGTGCAGCTGCTGTCGTTCAATGACTTCCACGGCACGCTCGAGCCCCCGCAGGGCTCCTCCGGCACTGTGACCGAACGTCAGGCCGACGGCACCACCAAAGCCATACCCGCGGGCGGGGTCGAGTACCTCGCGACCAGCCTGCGCGAGGCCCGCAAGGGCCACGAGTACTCCGTCACCGCAGCGGCCGGTGACATGATCGGCGGCAGCCCGATGCTGTCCGGGCTCTTCCACGACGAGCCGAGCGTCGAGGCGCTGAACAAGCTGAAGCTGGACGTCACCAGCGTCGGCAACCACGAGTTCGACGAGGGCAAGTCCGAACTGCGCCGCATGGCGTACGGCGGCTGCCACCCGGTCGAGGGCTGCTTCGAGCCGGGCAAGGAGTTCACGGGCTCCGAGTTCAAGTACCTCGCCGCGAACGTCACGGACGAGAAGACCAAGCGTCCGATGATGAACCCCACCTTCATCTGGAAGAAGGGGGACGTGAAGATCGGCTTCATCGGCGTCACCCTGGAGGGCACTCCGGACGTCGTGACCGCCGAGGGCGTCAAGGGCCTGAAGTTCGGCGACGAGGTCGAGACGATCAACAAGTACGCCGCCGAGCTGAACAAGCAGGGCGTGAAGTCGATCGTCGCGCTGATCCACGAGGGCGGCCTGCCCGCGAACGGCGCGTACAACTACGACTGCGACGTCCCGGGCGCGGGCGCCGGCGTCTCCGGTGCCATCGTGGACATCGCCAAGAACGTGGACCCGAAGGTCGACGCCCTGGTCACCGGACACACGCACCAGGCGTACGCCTGCAACATCCCCGACCCGGCGGGCAACCCGCGCATGGTGACCTCCGCCGCCTCGTACGGCCGGCTGTTCACGGACTCCACCCTCACCTACGACCGGCAGACCAAGGACATCGTCCGTACGCCGGTCAGCGCGCCCAAGCCGGTCAACAAGGTCGTCACCCGCGACCAGCCCAAGGCCGCGGACATGACCGAGCTGATCCAGCGCTGGAGCGCGCTGGCGGCCCCCGTCGCGAACCGCCCGCAGGGCTTCATCTCCGCCGACATCCCGGGCCGCGGCTCGGAGGCGTACGAGAAGCCGCTGGGCGACCTGATCGCCGACGCGCAGCTCGAGGCGCTGGCCCCGGCCGACAAGGGCGGCGCGCAGCTGGCCATCATGAACCCGGGCGGCATCCGCGCCGACCTCGCGTACAAGGCCTCGGGGGCCGAGGGCGACGGTGTGGTGACCTACGGCGAGTCCTACACGGTCCAGCCGTTCAACAACATGATGAACATCGTGGACCTGACCGGCGCGCAGCTGATCACCGCGCTCCAGCAGCAGGTCAGCGGGCCGGTCAACGGCCCGAGCCCGAAGATCCTGCAGGTGTCGAAGGGCTTCACGTACACCCTGGACATGACGAAGACCGGCGCGGACCGCGTGGTCGTCGACTCGGTGAAGCTGAACGGCGCGGCGATCGACCCCGCCAAGACCTACCGCGTCGCGATGAACGAGTTCCTCGCGGGCGGCGGTGACGGTTTCACCGTCCTGAAGGAGCACAAGAACAAGCTGGTCGGCGCGCCCGACCTGGAGTGCTTCAACGCCTTCCTCGGGAAGTCGACGGAGACGAGCCCGATCGTCCCGCCGGCGGCGGACCGGATCACGGTCATCAAGTAGTGCCGGTACCGGTGAACCGCTCGTACCAGTACCGGTGACACCGCGCACAGCACGCCCGAAGGGGCGGTGGGCCCGTCGGCCCGCCGCCCCTTCGGCTTGTCACTTCCGCCAGAACAGGTGGTGCGTCACTCCGCTCGGGCTGGGCACGACATCGCAGTGGAAGCGGTCCAGTAGCTCGTCGGGCGACTCCCAGAGCCGCACCCCGGATCCGAGCCGCACGGGCGAGACCGCCACGTGCAGGGTGTCGACGAGTCCGGCGTCGAGGAACTCCCGGATGGTGGTGGCCCCGCCGCCGAGCCGGACGTCCTTGCCCTGCGCCGCCACCCGCGCCCGTGCGAGCACGGTGGCCGGGTCGGCGTCGACGAAGTGGAAGGTGGTGTCGGAGAGCGTGAACGAGGGGCGCTCGTGGTGGGTCATGACGAACACCGGGGTGTGGAACGGGGGCTCGTCACCCCACCAGCCGCGCCATTCGTGGTCCTGCCAGGGCCCGCGCTGCGGTCCGAACTTGTTGCGGCCCATGATCTCGGCGCCGATGTTGCGCCCGAAGTCCCGCGTGAAGTAGTCGTCGAGGCCCCGGCTGCCCCCGGGGGCGGTCCGCATGGGCCAGCTCGCCGTGGCGCCGGCCCAGGAGAACAGCTCACCGGGATCGGCGTGGCCGAACGGTCTCTCCAGGCTCTGTCCCTCACCGGCACCGAATCCGTCACTGGAGACAATGAAGTTCTGGACCCTCAGCAACTGGTTCACGTGTTCCTCCTGTGCGTCGACAACGATGAGACTGCCGGTGCGGGCCGAACTCATCGGTGTGGACGCGGCCGGTCGGTCACCCGGTCGGGGGCGGGCGGGCGGTCTAGAGCCCGGCCAGGAACTTCCGCACGGCCTCGTGGAACCCCTGCGGGTCCTGGAACGGGGCGAAGTGCTCGGTGTCGAGGGCGGTGTACGAGGTCCCGGGCCGCCGGGCCACCATCGCGTCGGCCTGCTCCCGCAGGAGGACGTCGCTGCGCAGGCCGTGGATCAGCAGCGCCGGGCAGCGGCTCGCGAGCCAGACGTCCCAGCGGTCTCCGTACCCGGCGGCGAGGGTGTCCAGGGTGGCCTGAGGGTCGAACGGCAGCCGCCAGCCGCTCCCGTCGGGCAGCAGCCGCAGGGCCGGGCCGACCATCTCGCCGAGGGGGCCGGCGGCGGTGATGAGTTCCTCGCGGGTCGGTGCGGTGTACGGCAGGTGGTGGAGGAAGTCCCAGAAGTCCGGGCCGTCCCCCCGCACGATCTCTACGGGCGCCTCGGCGTTGACGAGCGCGGAGACCAGCCCGGGGTGGCGGGCGGCCAGGTGGTACGCGTTGAGGCCGCCGAGCGAGAACCCGAGGACGGGCAGCGGCTCGGCGAGGCCGAGGTGTTCCAGCAGGGCGACGGCGTCGGAGACGTAGCCCTCGCGGCTGTACTCGGCGGCGCGGTCGGAGTCGCCGTGGCCGCGCTGGTCGGGGGCGATGACCCGCCACTCGTCGCCCAGGGCGGCGGCCAGGCCGGTGAAGTGGGCGCCTTCGGACATGCCGCCGTGCAGGGCGAGCAGCGGGCGGCCGGTGCCGCCGAAGTCCAGGTAGGAGAGGGTGCGGTCGTCGATCTTCAGCTCGTGGCGCATGGCTGCTCTTGCCTCCCGTAGGACCGTGGATCTTCCGATGGCTGAAGCCTGCCAGTGTTTGGGCAAATGCGCAATACGCACGTCTAGCGCACTTGCCCAAATCGGATGGGACCCCACAGCGGGGGCACGGCTACGATCCCGGCATGGGAAATCGCGAGGACCTGCTGGCCGGAGCGCGGCGCTGCCTGGAGGAGAAGGGCTATCTGCGCACGACCGTGCGCGACATCGCCACGGCCTCGAACGTGAGCATGGCCGCGATCGGCTACCACTTCGGATCGCGCGACGCCCTGCTCAACCAGGCCCTGTTCGACGCCATGGAGGAGTGGGCCGCCGGGTCCGGCCGGCTCCTCGGGCAGGGCGACACCGCCGAGGAGCGCTACGCCGACACCTGGGACCGCAAGATCCGGGACTTCGGCGAGATGCGCTGGCTCTGGACCGCCTCCGTCGAGGCCTTCGTCCACGCGCAGTCCCAGCCGGAGCTGCTCGCGATCCTGGCCGAAGGCCAGCGCCGCAACCGGCGCATGGTGGCCGCCGGGCTGGCCGGAGTGCCCGAAGGGGAGGTCGCGGAGGAGGACGTACGGGCCCTCGGCTCGCTGCACATCGCACTGCTGACCGGGGTCATGGTGCAGTGCCTGACCGATCCGGAGCAGGCCCCGACCGGCCCCGAGCTCGCCCAAGGGCTGCGCCGGATGGCGGAGTTGCTGGAGGGCTAGGGCGGGGTGGAGGTTCGTACCCACGGGTAGTGAAATTGACGTGCGCACGCCATAATCTGGCCACCACTGGGTCGGCAAAGGGGCGGGCATGGGCATGGGACCGGGACTGGACCGACGGGCCTTTCTGGTCGGAGCACTGGCTGCGGGCGTCACCGCCGGGCTCGGCACACCACCCGCCGCGGCCACGGCACTCGGCACCCAGGACTGGATGGCGGGCCTCGCCGACTCCACCGCCCTCCAGCGGATGACCATCCCCGGCACGCACGATTCCGGTGCCCGCCAGGGCGGGCTCTACGTCGCCTGTCAGAACACCTCGATAGCCGAACAACTCGACTCGGGCATCCGGTTCCTCGACGTCCGCTGCCGGGTGACGGGCGGCTCCTTCGCCATCCACCACGGGTCCTTCTACCAGAACCTGATGTTCGGCGACGTGCTCGCGGCCTGCTGGAACTTCCTCGCCGCGCGCCCGTCCGAGACGGTCCTGATGCGGCTCAAGCAGGAGTACTCCACGGACAGCGACGCCACCTTCCGCGCCGTCTTCGACGACTACCTGGACCACCGCGGCTGGCGTCCGCTCTTCCGGATCGCCGACACCCTGCCCACGCTCGGCCAGGCCCGCGGCAAGGTGGTCCTGCTCGCCGACAACGGCGGACTGCCCGGCCTGCGCTACGGGGACGGCAACGTCTTCGACATCCAGGACGACTGGAACGCCGAGCCCTTCGCCAAACGCGGCAAGATCGAGAACCACTTCCGCAAGGCCTTCCAGCAGCCCGGCAAGCTGTTCGTGAACTACGTCAGCACCTCGGCGTACATGCCGCCGCGCTGGAACTCCGACCGCCTCAACCCCCAGGTGCACGCCTTCGTCGACGGCGGGGAACTGGCCGGCCGGACCGGGCTCGGGATCGTCCCGATGGACTTCCCGAACACCCGCTCCGGCCTGGTCGCCTCACTGATCCGGCACAACTGACGGCTCGGGCGGCGGCGGTGCCGGCGCCCCCGGGATGCGGAGCACCGCCTCAGTGCCCGGACCCCCGCCGGCCGCCGCCCGCAGCTCGGCGCTCCCGCCCGCGCGTGCCACCGTACGGGCGACGATCGACAGACCGAGGCCGCTGCCGGGCAGGGCGCGGGCCGACGGAGAGCGCCAGAACCGCTCGAAGACGTGCGGCAGGTCCTCGTCCGGGATGCCCGGACCGTGGTCCCGTACGGTCAGTTCGCCCGCCCGCAGCGTCACCTCGACCGCGCCGCCCGGCGGGCTGAACTTCACCGCGTTGTCCAGGACGTTGACCACCGCGCGCTCCAGCGCGGCCGCCTCGCCCCGTACGTACCAGGGCTCCAGCGCGGAGCTGAAGCTCAGCTCCGGACCGCGCAGCCGGGCCCGGGACAGCGCGGCCCCCGCGATCTCGTGCAGGGCCACCACCTGGAGCGGGCCCGGGGACGCCGCGTCCGGGCGGGACAGCTCCTGGAGGTCCCCGATGAGGGCGGCCAGCTCCGTCATCTGCGCCTTGACCGAGTCCAGCAGCTCCTTGCGGTCCTCGGGCGGGATGGCCCGGCCGGTTTCCTCGCTGTGTGCGAGCAGCTCGATGTTCGTACGGAGCGAGGTGAGCGGCGTGCGCAGCTCGTGCCCGGCGTCGGCGATCAGCTGGGCCTGCCGTTCCTGGGAGGAGGCGAGTGCGGCGGTCATGGAATTGAAGGACCGCGACAGGCGCGCGATCTCGTCGTCGCCCTCGTCGGGGATCCGTACGGTCAGGTCCTCGGTCCGGGCGATGTGCTCGACGGCGCCGGTGAGTTCGTCGACCGGCCGCAGCCCCGTCCGGGCCACCCACAGTCCGGCCGCGCCCGCGCCGACCACTCCGATGCCCGAGACCAGGAGCAGCACCCAGGCCAGGGTGGACAGGGGCTTGTCGACGTCGGCGAGGGGTTTGGCGACGGACAGCGCGGCGGGCTGCCCCGCCAGGAGGGCGGGCTGGGTGTAGACGCGGACGGGGGTGCCGTCGGAGGTGGTCGCGTCGTAGTGGACGGGGCCGCGGCGGCGCTGGGCGACCTCCAGGTCGGTGTCGGTGACCTGCAGTGTGCTCCGGCCGTCGACCCAGCAGTGTCCGCCGTCGGGCAGCACGATCTGCACCTGCGCGCTGAGGTTGTTGGACGGCCGGTCCGGCAGGGTGCTGGCGACGACGCAGCCGAACGCCTTGTACACCTGGTTGGCCTGTGCCTCGGCGTTGGTGGCGCGCAGGGAGCCGTCCAGCTGGTCGCGGAGCTGGGCCCGCACCATCACCCAGGACACCGCCGTGACGGCGGCCACGGCGAGTGCCACCGCCACCGTGACCAGCAGCGCGAGGCGGGAACGCAGCGGGAGGGCGCGGAACCTGGCCACCGGGTTCATGCGGCTCACTCGGGCCCGCTCTCGCCGGCGCGCAGGACGTAGCCCACCCCGCGCACGGTGTGGACCAGACGCGGCTCGCCGGCCGCCTCGGTCTTGCGGCGCAGGTACATCACGTACACGTCCAGGGAGTTGGAGCTGGGCTCGAAGTCGAACCCCCAGACGGTCTTCAGGATCTGCTCGCGGGTCAGGACCTGCCGCGGGTGCGCGAGGAACATCTCCAGCAGCGTGAACTCGGTACGGGTCAGCTCCACCGGGCGCCCGGCCCGGGCGACCTCGCGGGTCGCCAGGTCCATGCGCAGGTCGCCGAAGGTCAGCGCGTCCTCGTGGGCCGGCTCGCCGGCCTGCGGGACGGCGTAGGAACTGCGGCGCAGCAGGGCGCGGACGCGGGCGAAGAGCTCGTCGAGCTCGAAGGGCTTGACGAGGTAGTCGTCGGCGCCCGCGTCGAGGCCGGTGACGCGGTCGCCGACCGTGTCGCGGGCGGTGAGCATCAGGACCGGGGTGACGCTGCCGGCCGCGCGCAGCCTGCGGGCCGCCGTCAGGCCGTCCATCCGGGGCATCTGGACGTCCAGGACGATCAGGTCGGGGGCGTACGAGGCAGCCTGGTCGAGGGCGTCGAGGCCGTCGACGGCGGTCTGTACGGCGTACCCCTCGAAGGCGAGGCTGCGGCGCAGGGCCTCGCGGACGGCCGGCTCGTCGTCCACGACGAGGATCCGCTGCTGGTCGCCTTCGGCGCCCGTGACGGAATGTGCAGCCATCTTGGTCCCCCAGGGGTGGTGGTCGGTGGCACGTACCAGGGTCCAGGGTCTCAGTACGAGGTGCCGAAGCCGTTGGCGGCGGTGCCGCCGCTGTCGCCGCCGGAACCCGTGCCCGTGCCGCCGGGGCCGCCCTTGCGCAGGGAGTCCAGGTCGGCCTTGATCGTGTTGACCGGGATGGCGAAGCCGAGGCCGACGCTGCCGGCGGTGGAGCTGTCGCTGGAGGGGGAGTAGATGGCGGAGGGCATGCCCACGATCTCGCCGTTCAGGTTGACGAGGGCGCCGCCGGAGTTGCCGGGGTTGAGGGAGGCGTCCGTCTGGATGGCCTTGTACGAGGTGGTTTCCGAGCCGGTGTTCCCGTTGAACTGCCGGCCGTCGTACGAGAACGGCCAGCCGCCGCTGCCGCCCTGCTGGCGCTGCGGAGACTGCTGCTCCGACTTCGGTACGTTCACCTCGCGGTCGAGCGCGGAGACGATGCCGCTGGTGACCGTGCCGGTGAGGCGGTCGGGGGAGCCGATGGCGACGACCTGGTCGCCGACCTTCAGGCTGCCGGAATCGCCGAGCTCGGCGGCCTTGAGTCCGCTCGCGCCCTGGAGCTTGATGAGGGCGAGGTCCTTGTCGGGGTCGGTCCCGACGGTCCTGGCGCTGTACTTCTTGCCGTCGCTCATCGTCACCTGGATCTCGGAGGCGCCGCTGACGACGTGGTTGTTGGTGACGATCTCCCCGTCGGCGGTGACGACGATGCCGGAACCGGTGCCCTGGCCGGAGCCGGTGCGGGTGTCGATGCGGACCACGGAGGGGCTGACCTGCTCGGCGACGCCGGAGACGGTGCCGTTGCTGGACTGGGAGACGTTCGTCCCGTTGACGCCGCTGCCGCTGGTGCCGTCGTGGGTGCCGATCAGCTGCTGGACGGCCGCCGCGGTGCCGCCGCCGACCACGGCGGCGGCGAGTGCGACGGCGGCGAGCAGCGCGACCGGGCGCTTGGCGCGGGGGGCTGCGTGGGGGGCCGGGGCCGACGGGGCCGCGGGGACGGTCTCCCCCTGGATGACCGGGGGCTGGTGCGCCTCGTGCCACCCCGGGGCGGCGGGCGGGTACACGGGAGGCGGCGGGTAGCCCCCTGCCGCGGCGGCCTGCGCCGGCTGGTCGGGCTCCCGCTGCCAGTCCTCGCCGAACGGCGTGTGCTGGGTCGGGCGGTGCTGCGGGTACTCGCCTTCGCGGCGGAAGCTGTCGGTCATGTCTATGACCATGTCCGCGGATCATGAGAGCTTCCTGAGTCCCCGCTGAGAAGCCCGACAGAACCGCGTATGCCCGACATAAGGCCGGGCACGTCCCAGCGGGGAGGCGGCCCGCAGGAAGGCGGGCCCCAGTGAGGCGGGCCGCAGGCGAAAAGCCGGCCTGCCGACCGCCGGACGGCTAGCGGCAGCCGCAGGACCGGCGGATCACCAGCGCCGACGGGAACTGCTTCAGCCGTTCCCGGCGGGAGCCGGCCACACGCAGGGCGTCGTCCAGGACCAGGTCCACCGCCGCCCGGGCCATCGCCGGACGGTCCGAGGCGATGGTGGTGAGGGGCGGGTCCGTGAGGGCCGCCTCCTTCACGTCGTCGAAGCCGGCGACGGCCAGCTCCCCGGGCACGTCGATCCGCAGCTCCCGCGCAGCCCGCAGCAGACCGATCGCCTGGTCGTCCGTGGCGCAGAAGATGGCCGGCGGGCGGTCCGGCCCGGCCAGCACCTCGAGCGCCACGCGGTACGCGTCGTAGCGGTTGTACGGCGCCTGGAAGAGCCGGCCCTCCACCGAGCGGCCCGACTCCAGCATGGCCCGGCGCCAGCCCTCGACGTGGTCGGCCACCGGGTCGCCGACCTCCGGGGTGGTCTCGACGCCGCCGAGGCAGGCCACGTACTCGTGCCCGTGCTCCAGCAGGTGGCGGGTGGCGAGCTGCGCGCCACCGATGTCGTCCGTGACGACGGCGACGTCGTCGATCGCCTCCGGACGTTCGTGAAGCAGCACGACCCGCGCGTCCCACGCCTCGATCTCCGACGCCGCGCGCTCGCTCATGCCCTGGCTGACCAGGATCAGGCCCGAGACCCGCATCCCGAGGAAGGCCCTCAGGTAGTGGACCTCGCGCTCGTCGCGGTAGTCGGAGTTCCCGACGAGCACCATCTTTCCGCGCTCGGCGGCGGCCTGCTCGACCGCGTGCGCCATCTCCGCGAAGAAGGGCTGCCGGGCATCGGGGACGATCATGCCTATGAGGTCGGTGCGCCGCGAGGCCATCGCCTGGGCGACCCGGTCCGGGCGGTAGCCCAGGTCCTTGATCGCGGCGAGTACACGCTCGCGCGTGGCCGGGGCAACCGGCCGGGGTCCGTTGTTGATGACGTAGCTCACGACGGCGGTAGAGGTACCCGCAAGTCGCGCCACGTCATCCCGCGTCACCTTGGCCACGCGCGAAGTCTACGCGGGGTGACCTACCTCTGGGCAGGGCGTCCGGCCAATGGATGCTCACGCCGCCTTCCGCCGAGTGGGTGATGGCCGCGCCGCACTACGCCCCGGTCTGGGCGCCGACCTGTGCGGCCGTCTGCGCGGCGGCCTCGGCCGCGGCCTTCGCCGCAGCCTGTGCCGCGGCCTCCGCCGCCGCCCGCTCGACCTTCTCCGGCGTGACGAAGCGGTAGCCGACGTTGCGGACGGTGCCGATCAGCGACTCGTGCTCGGGGCCGAGCTTCGCGCGCAGCCGCCGTACGTGGACGTCGACCGTCCGGGTACCGCCGAAGTAGTCGTAGCCCCACACCTCCTGCAGCAGCTGGGCGCGGGTGAAGACCCGGCCCGGGTGCTGCGCGAGGTACTTGAGCAGCTCGAACTCCTTGAAGGTGAGGTCCAGCACCCGCCCCTTGAGCTTGGCGGAGTACGTCGCCTCGTCCACCGACAGATCGCCGTTGCGGATCTCCATCGGGGAGTCGTCCGAGCCCAGCTGCTGGCGGCCGGTGGCCAGCCGCAGCCGCGCCTCGACCTCGGCGGGGCCGGCGGTGTCCAGGAGTACGTCGTCGACGCCCCAGTCGGCGGTGACGGCCGCGAGGCCGCCCTCGGTGACGACCAGGATGAGCGGGCAGCCCGGCCCGGTGGAGCGGAGCAGCTGGCACAGCGACCGCACCTGCGGCAGGTCGCGGCGGCCGTCGACGAGGATGACGTCGGCGCCCGGGGTGTCCACGAGGGCCGGGCCCTCGGCGGGGGCCACCCGCACGTTGTGCAGGAGCAGGCCGAGGGCGGGCAGGACCTCGGTGGACGGCTGCAGGGCGTTGGTCAGCAGCAGGAGTGAGCTCATGCCCGACCACCCCGCCCGGTGCCGGTGGGTCGGTCGATCACGGTTCGCTGGTCCATCACGTCGGTTCCTCCTCGGTCCCGTCGAGGACGTGCGCGGTACTGCTTCGTACGTGGTGCGTCTGGTGCGGTGTCCGCCGGCCCCGCGCCCTGAGGCCCGGACGGATGCCGTCGTTCTCGGTTGTTCTCGGTTCGTTCAACGCGCTGAAAGCACAAAAGGACCCGGGGGCAACGTTGCCCGGATCCTCTCGCAGCAGAATAGCCCACTGGCGCTTTCGGGGCCGAGGCCTCCATCACTCCCTCTTCTGTGGTTCCTGCCACGCCCCTGCCCTGCGTATGCCCCGGTTTCACCGGATCGATGGACCTCCCGCGGGCCGCCCGGGCGCATACGGGGCGCGCGGAGGCACGCTGGTGTGCGGGGTGGGAGGGGTCATCATGGAGGCCGACGGTAGAGAGCCGACGATAGGAGCTGCAGTGGCAACCGGAACCATCCGCTACTGGGCGGCGGCCAAGGCCGCGGCCAAGACGGCGGAGGAGCCGTACTCGGCGGGCACACTGGCCGAGGCGCTCGAGGGCGTGCGGGAACGCCACCCCGGGGAGCTGACCCGGGTCCTGCTGCGCTGCTCCTTCCTCGTGAACGATGAGCCTGTGGGCAAGCGCCCGCACGATTCCGTCCTGCTGACCGAGGGGGGCACCGTCGAGGTGCTCCCGCCGTTCGCGGGCGGGTGAGCGGGAGCCGATGAGCACGCCTGAAGAACAGCAGAACCAGCAGAACCAGCACCAGCACCAGCAGCAGGAGTACGCGCAGCAGCAGGACCCGTACGGGACCCAGACCTGGCAGTCCGACACCTGGGACACCGGCTATCAGCCGGTGCCGCCGCCGCTGGGCGGGGTGCCGGGGCAGCCGGTCGCGCCCGAGGGCTGGTTCCGCGACGACGTCGCGCCTGCTCCCGCCCCCGCTCCCGCCCAGGAGTGGGCCGAGACGGCGTACCTGCCGCCGTACCCGGGTCCCGCGCAGCAGCAGCCGGTGCAGCAGCCGCAGCCGGCGGCGCCGGAGGGGTGGTTCCGGGACGAGGTTGCGGCTCCGGCTCCGGCCCAGGACTGGTCCCCGGCACCGGCGGCAGAGCAGACCGCCTACCTCCCGCCCTACCAGGCTCCGGCCCCGGCCGAGGAGACCGCGTACCTGCCGCCGTACCCGGGTCCCGCAGTCGCACAGCAGCAGCAGCAGCAGCAGCAGCAGCAGCAGCACCAGCAGCCGGCGGCGCCGGACGGCTGGTTCCGCGACGAGGCCCCGGCCCCGGCCCCGGCCCAGGACTGGTCCCCCGAAGCCCCGGCCGAGCAGACGGCCTACCTCCCGCCCCAGGCCGCCGCCGAAGCCCAGGCCCCGGTTCCCGCCCCGGTCCTGCCGGACGCGCCCGAGGAGGAGCCGGAGTACTCCCCGCCCACCCTCGCCGGCAATACCCTTCGCGCCGTCGACCCGGCCCAGGCCCGCGCCGAGGGCCGGTCGCCGATCATCGACCCCGGCCCGCAGCCGGCCATACTGACCGCCGTTCTCGGGGTGCTGCTCGCCGTGGCCGCGGCCCTCGGGCAGTACGCGCTGCTCCTGCCGCTGGTCGCCCTCCAGGGCCTCACCGCGGCCGGCTGGTTCCGCCTCAACGGCATGTGGCCCGCCCGCCAGGGCATCGCCCTCGCCTTCGCCGGAGCCCTCGTCGCCGACGTGGCCGTGCTCGCCGTGGACGACTCGTACGGCCCCGGCGCGATCGTCGGCACCCTCGGAGCCTGGGTGCTGCTCACCCTGGTGCTCCAGCTGCGCAGTCACGCCGACCCCGACGAGCGGATGTACGGCCTGATGGCATCGGTGGCCTCGGCCGCGCTCGCCATCGTCTGCGCCGGGTACCTGGCCGCGGACACCGCCGCCGTCACCGTCGGTGCGGCCGCCGTCGCCGTCGCCGTCTTCGCCCGCGCGCTGCCGCTGCCCACCCCGGCCTCCGTCGGCGTCTCGCTGGCCGCGGCCGTCGGTGCGGGCATCGCCGTCGGAGGGCTGACCGACATCGGGGTGGGCGGGGCGCTGCTCGGCCTCGCCGCCGGCGTGTGCGCGCTGGTCGGGCTGCGCGTGGCGGCGTACGACTACCCGTCGAAGTTCGTCCACATGACGGCCGGTGTCGCACTGCCGCTGGCTGCCGCCGCGCCCGCCGTCTATCTGATCGGCCGGGTGGTGGCCTGATCTGGCCCTGACAACGGACATGGTCCACTAGACCGCACGTACCGACTAGTAGGGGGAGTGGCACGTGCGTTTCCTGCGCGCCGTCGTGATCATCGGAGTGGTTCTGGGAGCCCTGTTCGTGGGGGTGGACCGCTGGGCGGTCGGCTATGCCGAGAACCGGCTGGCCGACCGGCTCCAGGCCCGGCAGGGGCTGGCCGGCACCTCTGAGGTGGACATCCACGGGTTTCCGTTCCTCACCCAGGCGCTCAGTCACGACCTGGACCGGGTGGACCTGAAGCTCCGCGGCGTCGACGTCGCCGCGGAGGGCCGCAAGACGCGGCTCTCCGAGCTCGACGCGACCTTCCGCAACGTGAAGCTGAACGCGGACTACAGCGGTGGCACGGCCAAGCGTGCCGAGGGCACCGGCCTCATCACGTACGCGGACCTGACCGCGGCCTCGCAGACCGGCGCGACCCTCTCCTACGGCGGGGCGCCGGGCAAGGTGAAGGTGACCGCGTCGGTGGACGTCCTCGGCAAGACGCTGACGCGCAGCGTGGTGTCGACCATCACACTGGAGGACGCGCAGGACGGCAAGGGCGGCCGGATCGTGCGGGTGCGCGCCGACGAGGTGCCGGGCGAGGGGATCCCCGGGGTCGAGAAGCTGGTCCGCAAGAAGACCGACTTCGACCGCAGTCTCGACAGCGGGCTGCCGGCCGGCCTGCACCTGTCCGCCCTGACCTCGGACGAGGCCGGTGTACACCTCACGCTGGGCGGTACGGACGTGGTGCTGGCCGGATCGTGAGACGGAGCGGTCCGATCCGCAGAAGGACGGGCCGCACGGTGGCTCCGGAAGGCCGCGCGGCGGTCGCTCACCCAGCATTGATCCCACTATTCGGACGATCCCGTCTCGGGATATGACACGCCGGTGACAGGGTGGCCGCTTCGTCCCTACGATCCATGGCTATGAAGCATCAGCAGGCGGACCTCACGAAGCGGCGGGCAGTAGACCTGTGCCGCGTCGCCGCCATGCTCTGTCGATCCATGTGACGTGTGAGCGCATCCGCTCCATCAGCCGGACGACGGCTCTTCCCGCGTGACCGCACCCGACTCCTGACGCCTCCCCGCGCAGGAACTGTGGGGCACCCGGACACACGCACGAGTGACACCTGCAGCCAGCCCGGCAGGTTTTCAGCAGTACCCGCACAGCCCCGCCGCACACTGCCCCGGAGGAGAACACCATGAGCCGCAGCGACGTCCTCGTAGACGCCGACTGGGTCGAGGCCCACCTGAACGACGCCAACGTCGTCATCGTCGAGGTGGACGAGGACACGTCCGCGTACGACAAGAACCACATCACCAACGCCGTCCGGATCGACTGGAAGCAGGACCTCCAGGACCCGGTCCGCCGCGACTTCGTGGACCAGGAGGGCTTCGAGAAGCTCCTCTCCGCCAAGGGCATCTCCAACGACGACACCGTCGTCCTCTACGGCGGCAACAACAACTGGTTCGCGTCCTACGCCTACTGGTACTTCAAGCTCTACGGCCACCAGGACGTGAAGCTCCTCGACGGCGGCCGCAAGAAGTGGGAGCTCGACTCCCGCGACCTGGTCGACGGCAAGGACGTCCCGAACCGCCCGGCCACCCAGTACAAGGCCAAGGCCCAGGACACCTCGATCCGCGCCTTCCGCGACGACGTCGTGGCCGCGATCGGCTCCCTGAACCTGGTCGACGTCCGTTCGCCCGACGAGTTCTCCGGCAAGCTGCTCGCCCCGGCGCACCTCCCGCAGGAGCAGTCGCAGCGCCCCGGCCACGTCCCGAGCGCCCGCAACATCCCGTGGTCGAAGAACGCCAACGACGACGGCACCTTCAAGTCCGACGAGGAGCTGACCGCCCTCTACCAGGAGGAGCAGGTCGACCTGGCGAAGGACACCATCGCCTACTGCCGCATCGGTGAGCGCTCCGCGCTCACGTGGTTCGTGCTGCACGAGCTCCTGGGCCAGGAGAACGTCAAGAACTACGACGGCTCTTGGACCGAGTACGGCTCGCTGGTCGGCGTGCCGATCGAGCTCGGCGCCAACAAGTAATCCCGGCCGGGCACGCGACGCCCGCCCCGTAGCAGCAGAACCTCTCTAGGACAGGACAGAGAACATGTGTGGAGCACAGATCGGCGGGCCCGACCTCGCGACGCTCAAGCCCGGTGAGACCGCGATCCAGGGTCAGGTGACCAAGGGGGGCGAGCCGGTGTCCGGCTACGTCCGCCTGCTGGACTCGACCGGCGAGTTCACCGCCGAGGTCCCGACCTCGGCCACCGGCCAGTTCCGCTTCTACGCGGCCACCGGCTCCTGGACGCTTCGGGCGCTCGTCCCCGGTGCCACGGCGGACCGCCAGGTCGTGGTCGCCGAGGCCGGAGGCGTGACGGACGTGGCGATCGCGGTCTGATCGACAGCTGAACCGGCCGAAGGGCCGCACCCCCGGGGGTTGGACGCCACTGGACCGGGGTGCGGCCCTTCGTGCCGTCGTGGCCGCGTGCCGTCCGCGCGGGTTGTACTTGCGGGGCCCCGCTCTACCCTGGAGACATGTACGCCCGGCGCCGGCGCGCCTACTTCCTGCTCATGGGCGGATGCCTCTTCCTCTTCGTCTCCGCCTGGGCCTTCGTGCGCCTCCTCTCGGTGGAGGCCGCGGTCGCCATGTGTGTCGTCGCCATGGTGATCCCGCCGGTCGCCGCGATGATCGCCAACCGGCGCGGCCCGGACGACCGCTGGTGGGACGACCCCTCGGGGGATCCGAAGTCCGACGAGTGGTGGGACGAGCTGGACGGAAAGCGCCGTCACGAGGACTGAAGCGGGACCGGCCCAGCGAGATAAGAATGTAATAAGCATTCATACAACTGCGTCCCCCCGGATCGGGTCATGGGTACGCGCGGGTAATGCGCCTGCGCCTCAGTCCTGTGGGGGGACCCTTTTGGAACACGAACAGACCACCCCTGAGCAGCAAAAAGGGACGGAATCCGGGCCGCGCCGTCCCCGCCGGACACCCCTGCTGATCGCGGGCGCGGCCACCCTCGGCATCATCGCGGGCACGGTCACCGGCTACACGATCCAGTACCACCGCGCCCCCACCCCGCTGCCGCCGCTGGCCCAGCAGTCGGTGGACGTACCGAAGCCCCTGCCGGCGGACGGGTCGACGACCCCGCGCACCGTGAATGCCAACCGGTGGCACAAGACGGACGACGACCTGGCCAGGCTCCTGGTGGAAGCCCCGGCCGGGGTGGAGGTCAGCTACTCCGGGGTCGAACCGGTGGACGAATACGCCGCGGACTACTTCGCGGATCCCGGGTCGGGGCTCCGCGGCCTGCTCTCCAAGCACGTGCGGCGCATCGCGACACTGCGGTGGAAGGACGGCGGACACAACGTCGTCACGGTACGGCTGAAGCAGTTCCACGAGCGGTCGGGAGCCGAGGACGACCAGGCCGGTTACTCCTTCATGTCGCAGCCGAAGTTCGCCGGGAACCCGGGCAAGGACTTTCCCGGCGTGCCTGCGGCCTACGGTCACCTCTGGGTCGACTCGAAGGCGCATCAGACCCCCGGCTACCAGCCGGTGCAGTCGGGCCGAGCCGTCGCCCGGCGCGGCGACATCGTCATGGACGTCAAGATCCAGAACAACCGGGGCGACCTGGACGAGAACGCCCTGGTCGATCTGGCCAAGCGGCAGTGGGAGCGGCTGTGAGCGACGAGCAGAACCGCCTGCCGGACGCGGCGACCGAAGACCGGCCGGACGACCGGAACCGCCGGCCGGACGCCGCGACCGAAGAGGGACACACCACCGCCGGGCCGCCCGCCGGGGTGTCCGCTCCGGCTCGCCGGACCAGGCGGCCGGCCGTAGCCGTACTCGCCGGCGTACTGTCCGTGGCCGTGCTCGCCGGCGGCGGCCTCTGGGCGTCCGCCGTGATGGACCGGGCCGACCGCACCGCCCCGACGCTCTACTGGGCCGCCGAGGACGCGCCGGATCCCTCGGGCTCCGAGCCGCCGGTCCCGACCGTGCCGCCGAACGACCTCGTGGCCAAGCTGCTGCCGTACACCAGCGCCCTCTCCGTCGGCCCCGACATAGATGCGGAGGGCCATGACTTCTACGTCCCCGGGGAACGGGCGCTCCAGTCGATGAAGGACGCCGAGACCGGACTTTCCGACCAGCAGCGCGCCGAACGGGAAAAGACGCTGGCCGAGCTGAAGCTCAAGGGCCTGGCGGCACGCAGCTACCGCTCGGGCAACCACGCGAAACTGTCGGGCGTGGAGATCACCCTGACGCAGGCCGATCCCGAGGCCCTCGCTTCGCTGTCCTCCCTCACCGGGAAGCTCCTCGAACTGCTCCGGTCGCTCGGCGGCGACGGCCGTGAGGCGCCGAAGGTGGAGGGCTTCGACAACGCCAAGTGCGTGCTGAGCACGGTGCGCGCGCCGAGGAGGGAGAACACGGAGAAGGACAAGGACACGAGCACGGTCGAGAGCATCGACTGCGTCGCGGTCCAGGGTGACGTCCTGGTGGACTTCACGATGTACGCAGGGGCAGGCCAGTTCTCCGCGACCGATGCCGTGAACCTCTTCGAGGAGCAGCTGAACCGACTGAAGTCCCCCGGGGAGTCCGTGTGAGCGAGCAGAACACCGCCAAGACCCAAGCGGCTCCGGCGCTCGGCGCACCGGTCGCGGCCGCGCCGGACACCACGCCCGAGGCCGTGCCGGACACCACGCCCGAGGCCGTGCCGGACACCACGCCCGAAGCCGTGCCCGAGGCAGCGCCGGAAACCACGCCCGAAGCCGTGCCCGAAGCCGTGCCCGAGACCGTGCCGGAAACCACGCCCGAAGCCGTGCCCGAGGCCGTGCCCGAAACCGCGCCGACGACCGCGCCGACGACCGCGGCAACACCCCGGCCGGATGCCCCGCCCGAGACCGCCCCCGCCGCGTCGCGGGACCGCCGCCGCCTGCGTGCCCTCCTGCGCTGGACGGCCGCCGTCGTCGTCTTCGCCGCTGCCGGCACGGGAGCCGCGTACGGGATGATCCAGCCCGAGCGCGCCGACCTGCCCGGGCTGTCCACCGAGGCCGACGGCCGCTGGTCCTACCCGGCGCTGTCGTGGCCCACGCTGCCGCCGGGTGCACCCCTGCCGGGGGCCGAGGACAACAAGGCCGGGATCCACTACGCCGCGCTGTCGGCCCTGCTGCTGCCCAGCCCGGGGGCCGCCCGGCCGGATGGCGCGTTCAAGGCCGACAAGGACGGGAACGTGTCGACCGACGCCTTCTTGGAGGAGTACGCCCCCGCCACCCGGGCGAAGATCAAGGAGGGCCTCGACCACGACGGGCTGCGCCAGATCACCGGCCGCGGCTGGACGATGCCGGACGGCACGAGGGCTCGTATCTACCTGCTGCGCGCCCACTCCGGGAGCTTCAGGGACTCCTACGAAGTCTGCAACAGCAACAGCGTCTTCCTCGGCGCCGAGGCGCTCACGCTGGACCCGCACTGGAGCAAGGCCAAGTCGGGGCAGCCGCCCGCGACGGGGCGGAGCGGCCCGGGCCGGCCCGCCGGCGTCTTCTACAGCAACGACATCAGCGTCTACGTGGAATCCGTGCCGTACGGCGACGAGCAGACCAAGGTCGGCTGCCTGAAGGCGGGTGACGTGCAGGCGGTGATCATCCAGACCCGGAAGGGCGAGGTGGCCACCGTCCCCTTCCACCAGACGGTGATCCTGCAGAGCCAGATGCTGAGCTGAGCTCCCGCGGCGGGCGGAACGGCCGACCTCACAGAGTGCGGCGGTCCCCGGGCCAGTAGGCTTGGGGACCGGCCGTACCTCCCCCGAACGAAACCTCCGAGGAGCACCCCGTGCTTGAGGCAGTCTTCACCTCCCTGCTGGTCCTGGTCTGCGTCGGCGTCCTCGCCTTCACCGGCCTGGCCGTCAAGAAGCTGTACCAGGGTCAGCGCTGAGCGTCCGCCCAGCAGACCGCCCCGGAACCCCTCCCACAGATCGCCTGAGCAGCCAATCATGATCCAGATCCCGTCCGACCTGAATCCGGGACTCGTCCCCCTCGCCTTCCTCCTCGGCAACTGGGAGGGTGCGGGAGTCTTCGACTTCCCGGGCGAGGAGAAGTGCAACTTCGGCCAGGAGGTCGTCTTCAGCCACGACGGCCGGGACTTCCTCCAGTACACCTCCCACACCTGGGTCCTCGACGCCGAGGGCAACAAGGTGCGGCCGCTGGAGTCCGAGTCGGGTTACTGGCGCATCGACAAGGACCGCAAGGTCGAGATCGTCATGGTCCGCGACCAGGGCGTCGTCGAGATCTGGTACGGCGAGCTCGCCGACCAGAAGCCCCAGATCGACCTGGTCACCGACGCGGTCGCCCGCACCGCGGCCTCCGGCCCGTACAGCGGCGGCAAGCGGCTGTACGGCTACGTGAAGAGCGACCTCATGTGGGTCGGCGAGAAGGCCACCCCGGACGTCGAGCTGCGTCCGTACATGTCGGCCCAGCTGAAGAAGGTCGTCACGCCCGAGGAGGTCGCCGAGATGGCGCGCAACCTCCCGGACATGCCGGACGACGGCATCGCCTTCTTCCGCTGACCGGACCGGCAGGCACGGACCGGCAGGCACGGACCGGCAGGCACGGACCGGCCGGTCCGGCCGGCCGAACATGTCCACAGGCTGTGCACGAAGGGGACCGCGGGCAGCCCGCGGTCCCCTTCGCGCGCTTACACTGGCCGGGTGGCGAGGACCGAGAGCACCGAAGGCGCCGACTGGAAGACCGATCTGCGGCAGCGCGGATACCGCCTGACCCCGCAGCGCCAGCTTGTCCTGGAAGCGGTCGACGCCCTGGAGCACGCCACCCCGGACGAGATCCTCGCCGAGGTGCGCAAGACCGCCTCCGGCGTCAACGTCTCCACCGTCTACCGCACGCTGGAGCTGCTGGAGGAGCTGAAGCTCGTCTCCCACGCCCACCTCGGCCACGGCGCGCCCACGTACCACCTCGCCGACCGGCACCACCACATCCACCTGGTCTGCCGCGACTGCGGCGACGTCATCGAGGCCGATGTGGACATCGCCGCCGAGTTCACCGCCAAGCTCCGCGCGACCTTCGGGTTCGAAACCGACATGAAGCACTTCGCGATCTTCGGGTTGTGCAAGAAGTGCGCCGCCCAGCACCGCGACGGCCACGCGTAGGCCACGCGCGGGCGCCGTAGGCCCTGTCCTGGCCGGGTCGTACGCTTGGTCCCATGACCAGCAGCCCTTTGCTCCATCTCCCCGGCGCCGTGCAGGCCGAAGGCCGTGACGAGGGCGTCGCCGCCCACTACGGAGAGCTGTACGGCGAACAGCGCGCCCTCGCGGACGGCCGCGGGTTCGTCGACCTCTCGCACCGAGGAGTCGTCACCGTCACCGGCCCGGAGCGGCTGAGCTGGCTGCACCTGCTGCTGACCCAGCACCTCACCGAGCTGCCGGCCGGGCAGGCCACCGAGGCGCTGATCCTCTCCGCCCACGGTCACATCGAGCACGCGCTCTACCTCGTCGACGACGGGGAGACCACGTGGGCGCACGTGGAGCCCGGAACCCAGGGCGAGCTGATCGCCTACCTGGAGTCCATGAAGTTCTTCTACCGCGTCGAAGTAGCCGACCGCACCGAGGAGTTCGCCGTCGTGCACCTGCCGGCCGGCTCCATCGCCGAGGTCGCCGAGGAGCACGTGGTACGGGAGACCCCGCACGGCCGCGACGTCTTCCTGCCCCGCGCCGAGCTGGAGGCGTTCGCCGCCTCGCACGGCCCCGCCGCGGGCCTCCTCGCGTACGAGGCCCTGCGCGTCGAGGCGCACCGGCCGCGGCTCGGCCAGGAGACCGACCACCGCACCATCCCGCACGAGCTCGGCTGGATCGGCACCGCCGTGCACCTCCAGAAGGGCTGCTACCGCGGCCAGGAGACGGTGGCCCGCGTCCACAACCTGGGGAAGCCCCCGCGCCGCCTGGTCTTCCTGCACCTGGACGGCTCCGAGGTGGTCCTCCCGGCGCACGGCGCGCCCGTCCGGCTCGCCGCCGACGGGGAAGAGGGCCGGCAGCTGGGCTTCGTGACCACCGCCGTCCGCCACCACGAGCTGGGCCCGATCGCGCTCGCGCTGGTCAAGCGGAACGTGCCGGTCGACGCGCCGCTGCTGGCCGGGAAGACGGCCGCCGCGCAGGAGGTCGTCGTAGCCCCCTGACCGACGCGGCAGCGCCCCGACCCGCGGCACGAGGTCCTGTCCGCCCGGACAGGACCTAGACGTCGATGACGATGGTGAACGGGCCCTGGTTGGTGAGCGAGACCCGCATGTCCGCGCCGAACCGGCCCGTCTCCACCGTCGCGCCCAGCGCCCGCAGCTGCGCCACGACCTCGTCCACCAGCGGCTCGGCGACCGGCCCCGGCGCGGCCGCGTTCCACGTGGGCCGACGACCCTTGCGGGCGTCTCCGTAGAGCGTGAACTGGGAGATCACCAGCAGTGGCGCGTCCACGTCGCTGCAGGACTTCTCCGCCTCCAGGATCCGCACGGACCACAGCTTGCGCGCCAGCAGCGCCGCCTTCTCCGGTGTGTCGTCGTGGGTCACCCCCACCAGCACGCACAACCCCTCGCCGACGATCTCGCCCACCGTCTCACCGGCCACGACGACGCTCGCGCCGTCCACCCTCTGCACCACAGCTCGCATACCACCTGTGTACCAGCCGTGCACCCGTCCGGGGCCGATCGGGTGGACTGGGACTGCGTCGGGACCACGGAGAGTGGCACGATGCAGGCAGGCGGTGCGGGTGCGCCGCACCGGTCGAGGGGACGGACTCGTTCGTATGAATACTTCTGGTACCTCCGTACCTGCATCACCCGCGTCCATGTCCGCTGCCGCGGTACGACCGCCCGCGCAGCGCAGCGCCGACGTACCGGGTACGGCCACGGCCGTCGCCCCGGCCGGGGCCGCGCCGACCAGCGCGCTACGGCTGCCGGAACTGCGCGCGCTGCGCCGTGACGCGCAACGCGACGAGGCCGACCTGAGCTACGTGCGCCGGCTGCTCCAGGGCCGCATCGACATCCTGCGGGCCGAGCTGGCCCGGCGTACCGACCCCGAGACGCCGGTGGTGGACCGGCTCTCCGAGATCCTCGCCGACGCTCCCTCCAGCCGCAGCGCCTCGGCGCGGCACGTCACGCTCGGCACCCCGCACAGCGAGGAGTACCGGCTGCTGGCGGCGGAGATGCTGGCCGACGTGGAGCTGTCGGACCTGGGCGCGCGCACGGACGGCGAGCTGTACGACGGGATGGGCAAGCTGATCCGTTACGAGCAGCAGGTCTCGCGGCGCCGCCAGCAGCTCCAGCGCACGGTGGACGACTGCAGCGCGGAGATCACCCGGCGGTACCGGGAGGGCGAGGCGCAGGTGGACGACCTGCTGGCCTGAGCCGCGGGCGGCGCGGGCGGCGTGCGAGCCGGGGGGGTACGGAGGGCGCCGGAAAACCGGGCGACTTGGGCCGGGCCCACGATTAGCGTGGCCGGTTATGAGTGCTGACGTCCGGCCGATCGCCGAATCCGAACTCCACGAGTGGCTCAACACCCTGAACACAGGCTTCCTGAGCCCGGCCCGGGCAACGGAGAACGACGTTGCCGAGCGGGCCAGGTACAGCGACCTGACCCGTATCCAGGGCGCGTTCGACACCGACACCGGCCGCTGCGTGGCGGCCTTCCTCTCCTTCGCGCAGGAGCTGACCGTGCCCGGCGGGGCGACCGTGCCCGTCAGCGCCGTCTCGAACGTCGCGGTGCTCGCCACACACCGCCGGCAGGGTCTGCTGACCCGCATGATGGCCGCCGAACTCGCCGCCGCCCACGCGCGCGGGGACGTGCTGGCGACGCTGATCGCCGCCGAGTACCCCATCTACGGGCGGTACGGGTACGGGCCCGCCACCTCGACCTCGGAATGGGAGATCGACGTACCGCGGACCGGACTGGACCGGCGCCTGCCCCCCGACCTGGACGGGGGGCGGATCGACATCGTGGACGCGGCCGAGGTCCGGCGCGTGGGCCCTGAGCTGCACGAGCGGCTGCGCGCGGTCACGCACGGCGCGGTGGACCGGCGCGAGCGCTGGTGGAACCTCACGACCGGCCTGGAGGAGATGTCGCACCGCCCGTACAAGGACAAGTTCCACGCCGTGTACCGGACGGCGGTCGGCGAGGTGGCGGGCCTGGTCACCTACCAGGCCGACGACCACTGGACGGACGCGAAGGTCCCGCAGAACACCGTGCAGGTCAGGGACCTGCTGGCGGTCACCCCCGAGGCGCAGCGGGCGCTGTGGCACTTCCTGTGCTCCATCGACTGGGTGCTCAAGGTCCGCACCGGCTACCGGGCTCCCGACGACCTGCTCCCGCAGCTGCTGCCCGACCCGCGCTCCGCCAGGACCCTGACCTCCGCCGACTTCCTGTGGGTGCGGCTGCTGGACGTCGTACGGGCGCTGGGCGCGCGGACGTACGCGGTGCCCGGGGTGCTCGTGCTCGAGGTGACGGACGCGACGGGCCCGGCGGCCGGCCGCTACCGGCTGGACGCGGGCGCCGGCTCCTGCGAGCGGACCGAGGAGGCCGCGGACCTGCGACTGGACGTGGCCGTCCTGGGCTCGCTGTACCTCGGCGACGAGTCGGCCGTGCGGCTGGGCGCGCTCGGCAGGATTGCCGAGGAGCGTCCGGGGGCCCTGGCGCTGGCCGACGCGGTGTTCCGCACGGCACGCCGGCCGTGGTGCCCGGACGTGTTCTGAGCCCTGGCCGGCCCTTCGATGGCGTTCGAGGAGATCGCGCCCATCGTGGAGTGCACGCCGGTCGCCGCCCGGCGGCTGGCGACCCGGGCGCGACGGTGCGTGCGGGTCGGCGACCGTATCGTGTGATCGTTTGTGGAATTTCGACAACGAACATCGAACAACGAGCAATGGGTACTGGGACTGAGGACTGAGGTATTTGACGACTGTCGTGGAACAACTGCGTGCGGCGGGCTGTGTCTTCGCGGAGGAGGAGGCGGACCTGCTGCTCGCGGCCGCGCGGGACGACGCCCACCTGGCGGAGCTGCTGGGCCGCCGGGTCGGCGGCGAACCGCTGGAACACGTGGTGGGCTGGGCCGAGTTCTGCGGACTGCGGATGGAAGTGGGCGCGGGGGCCTTCGTACCGCGCAGGCGCACCGAGTTCCTGGTGACGGAGGCGGTGGCGCTGGCCCGGCCCGGCGCGGTCGTGCTGGACCTGTGCTGCGGGGTGGGCGCCCTGGGCGCGGCCGTGGCGGCTCGGGTCCCGGGCGGTGTGGAGCTGCACGTGGCGGACATCGACGCGGCGGCGCTGGCGTACGCGCGGCGCAACGTGGCCCCGTACGGCGGCAGTGTGTGGGAGGGCGACCTGTACGCCCCGCTCCCGGAGTCACTGCGCGGGCGGGTGGACGTGCTGGTGGTCAACGCCCCGTACGTGCCGACGGAGGAGATCGGGTTCATGCCGTCGGAGGCGCGCGACCACGAGCCCCTGGTCTCCCTGGACGGCGGCGCGGACGGTCTGGACTTCCACCGCCGGGTCGCGGCGGGCGCCCTGCCCTGGCTGGCTCCGGGCGGTCACCTGCTGATCGAGACGAGCGCCCGTCAGTGCCCGACGACGGCCGCGGTCCTGACTTCGGCGGGACTGACGACCCGGGTGGCCGCCTCGGAGGAGCTGTGCGCGACGGTGGTGATCGCCGCGGCCTGAACCGGAGCGGCGGAGACCGGGGTGGGAGATGTTGCAAGCGCCTGCTTGCAATAGTTAGCAGAATCGGGCAGGATCGAGTCATGGCATCGCTCAACGTCGGAAACCTCGGCGAGTACCTCCGTGAGCAGCGTCGGCAGGCCCAGCTTTCGCTGCGGCAGCTCGCCGAGGCGGCGGGGGTGTCGAATCCGTACCTGAGCCAGATCGAGCGCGGGCTGCGCAAGCCGAGCGCGGACATCCTCCAGCAGCTGGCCAAGGCGCTGCGGATTTCCGCGGAAACGCTGTACGTGCAGGCCGGGATCCTGGATGAGCGGGACCGGGACGAGGTGGAGACGCGGGCCGTCATCCTCGCCGACCCGTCCATCAACGAGCGGCAGAAGCAGGTGCTGCTCCAGATCTACGAGTCGTTCCGCAAGGAGAACGCGCTCGACGCGCCCGCCGAGGCCGGGACCGACGGGACCAACGGGACCGACGGGACCGACGGGGCCGTCAGGGCCGACGAAGAGATGCCGTCGAAGACGACGAACTGAACTTGATCCGGGAGGACCAGCACATGGCCATCGCCGATGACCTGAAGAAGACCCTCACCGACCCCACCCCGCTCTACTTCGCGGCCGGCACCGCCGACCTCGCCGTGCAGCAGGCCAAGAAGGTGCCGGGGCTCATCGAGCAGCTGCGCGCCGAGGTGCCGGCGCGCATCGAGGCCGTGAAGAACACCGACCCGAAGGTCGTGCAGGAGAAGGCCAAGGAGGCCGCCAAGGAGGCGCAGGAGGCGGTCACCGCCAAGGCCGCCGAGGTGTTCGGCGCGATCGACCCGAAGAAGCTCGGGGAGACCGCGCAGGACCTGGCGCTGCGCGGCGTCGGGGTGGCCGCGGAGTACGCGGTCCGCGCCAAGGAGACCTACGACAAGGTCGCCGAGCACGGCGAGCAGGCCGTCCGCGCCTGGCGGGGCGAGGTCTCCGAGGAGATCGTCGAGATCGCCGTGGCCGTCGAGCCCGGGGCCGAGCGCACCGCTGAGCCGGCCGCCGAGCCGGCCGCCGGCGACGCGTCCGCCGGTGACGAGAAGCCCGCCGCGAAGAAGCCCGCGGCTCGCAGGAACGCGGCCAAGAAGGCCGGCGTCACGGCGGGCGACGAGAGCTGAACCGCATGACCGATGGCGGGCCGGGCACCTTGAGGGTGTCCGGCCCGTTGTGGTTCACGAGGGCGTTCGTGCCGGTAGCGTGGAATCAGGTGTGCGGAACACGAGCATGAGAAGGCGGTCGAAGCGATGTTGATGGACGGGTTCGATCGAGGGGTGATCCCGCTGCTCGGGCTCGCCATGCTGGTGCTCGCGGTGGTGGCCTTCGTGTTCGCGCTGCTGGCGCGTGAGGACGCGTACCGGGCGGCCGACAAGCAGACCAAGACCTTCTGGCTGGTCATTCTCGGCATCACCGTCCTCGTGGACTTCTTCCTGGGGATGCTGTTCCTGGAGATCGCCGGCCTGGTCGCGACCATCGTGTTCTTCGTCGACGTACGCCCCGCTCTCAAGCAGGTCTCGGGCGGCGGCCGGCGCAGCGGCGGGAGCAGCAGCGACGGGCCGTACGGGCCGTACAACGGCGGTCGCTAGGCCTCGCTAGGCCTCGTAGCGGTACCGCACCGCGCCGTGCCACCGGGGCGGTAGCGCCCCGTACCGCCCCGTTCGGCTCAGCCTTCGGCGCGGGAGAGCAGGACCACGGCCACGTCGTCGGTGAGTTCGCCGCCGTTGAGGCGGCGCGCCTCGGTGACGGCGGCCTCCAGCAGACCCTCGCCGCTCAGCCCGCGGTCCAGGTGACGGTTGATCATCTCGACCATCCCGTCCTGCCCGAGACGCTCCTTGCCCTCACCGATCCGGCCCTCGATCAGCCCGTCGGTGTAGAGCATCAGGCTCCAGGTGCCGCCGAGCTCGACCTGGCGCCGGGGCCAGCGGGCCTTGGGCAGCAGTCCCAGTGCCGGGCCGCTGTTCTCGTACGGAAGGAGCCGCGCGGGGCGGCCCGGCCTGGATATCAGCGGGGCCGGGTGCCCGGCCAGGCACAGGCCCGCGCGGCGGCCGTCGGGGGAGATGTCCACGGTGCAGAGCGTCGCGAAGATCTCCTCGCAGGGGCGCTCCACCTCCAGGACCTCCTGGAGCGTGGCCAGCAGGTCGTCGCCGCACAGGCCGGCCAGGGTCAGGGCGCGCCAGGCGATGCGGAGCTCGACGCCGAGGGCGGCTTCGTCGGGGCCGTGGCCGCAGACGTCGCCGATCATGGCGTGGACGGTGCCGTCGGGGGTGCGGACGGTGTCGTAGAAGTCGCCGCCGAGGAGGGCCCGGCTGCGACCGGGTCGGTAGCGGGCGGCGAAGCGGAGGTCGGAGCCCTCCAGGAGGGGGTTGGGGAGCAGCCCGCGTTCCAGGCGGGCGTTCTCCTGGGCGCGCAGTTTCGATTCTGCGAGCTTGTACTGGGCGATGTCCGCCCGTTTTCTCTCCACCGCGTAGCGGATGGCACGGCTCAGCAGCCGGCCGTCCAGCTCGTCGCGGAAGAGGAAGTCCTGGGCGCCGACCCGGACGGCCTCGGCGGCGCGCTCGGCGTCGTCCTCGGCGGTCAGGACGAGGACGGCGTGACCGGGGGCGATCCGGAGCACCTGGCGGAGGGCGGCCAGCCGGTCCACGGCGGTCGCCGCGGCGGACGGGGACGGCGACGGCGTACGGGGGCCCGTGTCCGGGAGGGACAGGTCGAGCAGGATGCAGTGCACGTCGGGCGTGAGCAGCCGTGCGGCCTCGGTGAGGTTGCGGGCGGTGCGGATCCGGATGCGGTGGCCGTCGGCGTCGAGGATCTCGGGGACGGTGAGGCCGCCGGCGGGGTCGTCCTCGATGACCAGGAGGGTAAGGGCGGTCGTCTGCGAGGTCGTCTGCGAGATCGTGTGCGAGGTCGCCTCGCCGACCGCCGGCGCGGTCGCTCCCGCGAGGGGCGGCGCGGCGGTGTGCAGAACGGCCTGACCGCTCTCCGTGGCCGGGGTGTCCCTCTGCCGCGGTACGGGTACGGGCATCGTCTCCGGTTCCTTCCCTCCCCCCGAGGGTGCGCTCGTCCGGCAGACCCTAGCGGTCCAGGCCCGGCGAGCGGAATGCCGTCCTGGGCCAAGGCCTCCGTCATATGCCGTTATCGCGGGGGAAAATCGGCCTCACTGGATGACAAAAGTCACGCGGGGGCCGTGTCCGTCCCGTCCACCCAGACGCGCCGGACGCCGGATCGGTTGCCTCCACCGGCCGCCCCGAAGCCACCTGCGCCGGTGCGCCCCCGACGCAGGCCGGCCCGCCGCTGGCGGCCGGCCGCTGCCGGTGCCGGACAGGTGACGGCTTCGGTGGCTCGGCTGCCGACCGCCCGGGGCGCCGAGCCAACCGGGCCCCGGCCCGGGCGCGGCCCTTGGCGGGCCCACCCGCAGACGGCTCCGGCTGCCCGGCCGATCCCCGGTGCAGCGGCCTGCCCGCCGGAGGCCGTGCGCCCGGCACCCGCCCCCGGTCGGTCGGTGGGGCCGGTGCGAGCGCCCCGGCGGCCGATCCCCGCCGCCCCCGAGGGCTACGCGTCCGGGCGTACCAACACGTCGTGTTGCGGGGGCCCCGCGGCCCGGGTACGCGTGGTGGCCCGGCCCGCGGCCCGGCGGCCCGGGTACCGTGGCGGGCCGGGCCGCGGCCCGGCCCGGGGGCCGCGGCGGGGCGGCCAGTGCCCCCGCCAGCGGTACGTGCGGCGGTCCGCTCAAGGGCTACGCGTCCGGGCGGACCACTGCCTTGATCGGCATCGAGCCCGCGCCCGCTATCGTCACGTTCCGGCCGGGCCGTGGGGCGTGGACCATCGCGCCGTCGCCGACGTACATCGCGACGTGGCTCGCGTCGTCGAAGTAGATGATCAGGTCGCCCGGGCGCATGTCCTTGAGCGCGACCTTCGGCAGCAGCCGCAGCTGCTCCTGCGAGGTGCGCGGGATCGGCCTGCCCGCCGCCAGCCAGGCCTGGGAGGTCAGGCCGGAGCAGTCGAACGAGCCCGGACCCTCGGCTCCCCAGACGTACGGCTTGCCGACCTGGGCGGTGGCGAACTGCACGGCCCGCTTCCCGGCCTCCGTCGCCGCGCCGTTGACGTCCTTCATCGCGCCCGACGACAGCCACGCCGTCTGCGCCTTGTACTGCGCTTCCTGCTCCAGCTGGATCAGCCGGGCCTTCTCCTCGGCTTCGAGCTTGTTCTCCAGCTCCTCCGCAGCCTTGATCTTCTCCTCGATCTGCTTCTTCGAGGCTTCCTGCTTCAGCCGGTTGGCCTCCAGCGTCGCCCAGTGCGCGCTCGCCTCCTGCGCATACCGCTTCAAGTCGTTCTGCGTCCGGTCCAGTTCGGCCAGCATGTCCGACGCGGCCTTCTCGCCCTGCTTCAGCCGGCCCGCCCCGTCGAGGAACTTGCCCGGGTCATCGCTCAACGCCAGCTTCGCGCCCGCCGGCAGGCCGCCCGAGCGGTACTGGGCCCGGGCGGCAGCGCCCGCGCGGCCCTTCAGGGTGGTGATCCGCTCCTGGCCGGCGACGATCAGGTTGGCGATCTCGACGATCTTGTCCGACTGGGCCTTGGCCTCGGCCTCGGCGAGGTTGTACGCGTCCGTGGCGGTGCCCGCCTGGCGGTAGAGGTCCTCTATCTCCTTGCGGACCTGCTCCAGGGACTTGGCGCCCGGCTCGGGCGCGGGTGCCGCCGGCGCTCCGGGAGCGGCCGGCGCGGCCGGTGCCGCGTACGCCGTGCCCGTCGCCAGGCCCGGTGCCGTCAGTACCGCCATCGCGCACAGCAGCACGAGAGCGCTTGCGCCTCGCTGTCGCCTTTCGGCCCCCATGGTCCCCCCAGGCACCCCGAGCCAGACCCCGCATCACTGCGTAGAGAATCTGACTATTCGTCAGTAACTTATCGCTGCCTTCGGGATGGTGCCACGAGTCGATGAATTGCAACACCCTCACGGGTGTTCGTCCGACCTTGTCCGCCCCAACGGACCCCATCCCTGACGGCTCAACGGGCGATCCGTATCACCGGTTCCCCACGGCGCCGCATTCACCCCGTCGGGCGCAACGCCTCCCAGCGCACCGTCAGTTCCCCCTGCCGCCACCGCCCCGGCCCGTCCGCCAGCGGCCAGTCGCCGGACAGCGCCCGCGCAGTCCGGATCCAGCGCTGCCGGGCGCCGTACGAGGCGTACGGAGCCGCCGCCGCCCACGCCCGGTCGAAGTCGCGCAGGAACGCGTGCACCGGCTCGCCCGGCACGTTGCGGTGGATCAGCGCCTTCGGCAGCCGCTCCGCCAGGTCCGAGGGCCGCTCCAGGGAGCCCAACCGGGTCGCGAAGGTCACCGTGCGCGCTCCCTCCGGCCCCAGCGCGACCCACACGTGCCGCCGCCCGATCTCGTCGCAGGTCCCCTCCACCAGCAGCCCGTCCGGGGCCAGCCGCGCGCACAGCCGCTGCCACACCGCCGCGACCTGCTCCTCGTCGTACTGGCGCAGTACGTTCGCCGCGCGGATCAGCGCCGGCCGTTCCCCGCCGCCCGGCCCGTCCAGCGGCACCTCGAAGCCGCCGTGCCGGAAGCTCAGCCCCTCCCGTTCGTACGGCTTCGCCGCAGCGACCCTCGCCGGTTCGATCTCGATGCCGACCACCCGCACCCGCGGCGCCGCCTCGCGCAGCCGCGCCAGCAGCTCGACCGCCGTCCAGGGCGCGGCCCCGTATCCGAGGTCCACAGCGACCGGCGCCTGCGCGCGCCGCAGCGCCGCCCCGTGCGTGGCGGCGATCCAGCGGTCCATCCGGCGCAACCGGTTCGGGTTCGTCGTCCCGCGCGTCACCGAGCCCACGGGGCGGCCGGGGACGCGGCTCGGGGTCGGGGTGGTGCGGGAGGCCATGAGCCGAGCGTAAGCGGAGGGCCCTCGCCCGATGAAAATCAGGCCTCTTCCCGTGCCCCGCCAAGAAACATCGAGCAAAACCTGGAGACCCCGGAATGCGCGGGGCGCCCATCCGGGTTGCACTGCTTGCAGAGCGCCGAGCGGTGCTCCTGCAGTCATGCCGTCCGAGTGGCCTGTCCGATCGTCCGAGTGGCCCGTCCGAGCGAGAGGAACTGCTCCCTTGAGTCAGTACGTGTCCCGCATCAGCGGCCGTCTCGCCGCCGCCCGCGCCACCCGCCACGAGCCTCCGCGCATGCGCCTCCCCGCCGTGGGCCACCACCGCAAGCCCCGCCGCGTGGCCATGCTCAGCGTGCACACCTCACCGCTGCACCAGCCCGGCACCGGCGACGCCGGCGGGATGAACGTCTACATCGTGGAGCTGGCCAAGCGCCTCGCCGCGATCAACATCGAGGTCGAGATCTTCACCCGGGCCACCGAGGGGGGCCTGGCGCCCGTGGTCGAGCTGGCCCCCGGCGTCCTCGTACGGCACGTGGACGCGGGCCCGTACGAAGGCCTCGCCAAGGAGGAGCTCCCGGCCCAGCTGTGCGCCTTCACCCACGGCGTGATGCAGGCGTGGGCCGGCCACCGCCCCGGCTTCTACGACCTCGTCCACTCCCACTACTGGCTTTCCGGCCACGTCGGCTGGCTCGCCGCCGAGCGCTGGGGCGTGCCGCTCGTGCACGCCATGCACACCATGGCCAAGGTCAAGAACGCCGCGCTGGCCGAGGGCGACACGCCCGAGCCCGCGGCCCGCGTCATAGGCGAGACCCAGATCGTGGCCGCCGCGGACCGGCTCATCGCCAACACCGCCGAGGAAGCCGACGAACTCGTCCGCTACTACGAGGCCGACTCGGGCAAGGTCGCCGTCGTCCACCCCGGCGTGAACCTCGACCGCTTCACCGTCGGCGACGGCCGGGCCGCCGCCCGCGTCCGCCTGGGCCTGCCGCAGGACGCCGTCATCCCGCTCTTCGCCGGCCGCATCCAGCCGCTCAAGGCCCCCGACATCCTGCTGCGCGCCGTCGCCGAGCTGGTCGACCGGGACCCCTCGATGCGCAGCCGCCTCTTCGTCCCCGTCGTCGGCGGCCCCAGCGGCAGCGGCCTCGCCAAGCCGGAGGGCCTGCAGAAGCTCGCCGCGAAGCTGGGCATCGCCGATCTCGTGCACTTCCATCCGCCGGTCGCGCAGGACGGGCTCGCGGACTGGTTCCGCGCGGCGTCCGTGCTGGTCATGCCCTCGTACAGCGAGTCCTTCGGGCTCGTCGCCATAGAGGCGCAGGCCAGCGGTACGCCGGTGCTCGCCGCCGAGGTCGGCGGCCTGCCCGTCGCCGTCAACGACGGGGTCACGGGCATCCTCGTACCGGGCCACGACCCCGTGGACTACGCGCGGGAGCTGCGCCGCTTCGTCGACGAGCCCGGGCTCGCCGACCGGATGGGCGCCGAGGCCGCGCGGCACGCGCAGTTCTTCGGCTGGGACACGGCCGCGAGCGGCACGGCCGACGTGTACACCGCGGCCATGCATGATCATCGCCGTCGCGTACGCTCCCACCATGGCTGACGCTGACACCGACACCACCGCGATCATCGAGAGCGTCCTGACCGGCTCGGAGCTGAGCTGGGAGAGCCCCGGACCGGGCTCGTACGTCGTCCAGCTCCCCGGCACCCGCAAGCTGAGCACCACGTGCTCGCTGCGGATCGGACGGCACTCGCTGTCGGTCAACGCCTTCGTGATCCGGCACCCGGACGAGAACGAGGCCGGCGTCCACCGGTGGCTGCTGGAGCGCAACCTGAAGCTGTACGGGATGGCGTACGCGGTGGACGGCCTCGGTGACGTCTACCTCACGGCGCGGCTCCCGCTGTCCGTGATCACCCCGGACGACCTGGACCGGCTGCTCGGCACGGTCCTGGAGGCGGCGGACGGCGCGTTCAACACCCTGCTGGAGCTGGGGTTCGCGAGCGCGATCCGGCGGGAGTACGAATGGCGGGTGTCCCGTGGGGAGCCGACGTACAACCTCGACGCGTTCAAGCACCTGACGCAGCCGGCGTCCTGACCTGCCGGTGCGGCGCAGCTGCCGGGGGCCGGCCCCCGGACCCCCGCGCCTCAAACGCCGACGGGGCTGAAACGGCCTTGCGGGCGATCCGGCCCTACGCCTCGGCGGCGGCCGGGAGCGGTGGGGACACCGGGGCGGCAGCCGTGGCGGCCTCGGGTTCCTGACCCGCGCCCGCGGCAGCCGGGAGGCTCCTCATCAGCAGCCAGTACCCGAGCCCCGCCACCGTCCCCAGGACCGCGGTCGTCCCCCACAGCCAGGCCGCCCCGAAACGGTCGATCACGAAGCCCGCCAGCAGCGGCGCGATGAGCGAGGCCACCGCCCAGGACATCGTGTACATGCCCTGGTAGCGGCCGCGCCCGTGCAGCGGGGAGAGCCGCGCGACCAGGCCCATCTGGGTCGGCGAGTTGATGATCTCGGCCAGGGTCCACACGCAGACGGTCAGTCCGAGGACCCCGATCGAGCCGCCGAAAGCCGTGAGTCCGAACCCGTACCCCGCCAGCAGCGCCGAGATCACCAGCAGCTTCTGCGGGTCGCGGTGCTCGATGAACCGGGTGACCGGGATCTGCAGCAGCACGATCAGGATCCCGTTCACGGCGACGACCATGCCGTAGTCGCCGGCGGAGAAGCCCGCCGAGCCCATCGCGAGCGGGAGCCCGAACGAGCCCTGCATGAAGATCAGCGAGATCAGGAACGACAGCCCGACCACGCCCATGAAATGGCCGTCGCGCAGCACCGTGCCCAGGCCGATCTCCGCCTCGGCTGCTTGCTGCGCCGCGTCGCCCTTCTCGGGCCGCGACTCGGGCAGCTTCACGTACACCAGGACCGCGCAGAGCAGCGTCAGCGCCGCCTCGCCCAGGAACCCCGCCAGGTAGCTGTACTCCGCCACGAAGCCGGCCACCGTCGCGGAGACGGCGAAGCCGAGGTTGATCGCCCAGTAGTTGAGCGCGAAGGCCCGTACCCGGTCCTCGGGGCGGACGATGTCCGCCATCATCGCCTGCACGGCCGGCCGGGACGCGTTCGAGGTCATGCCGACCAGCAGCGCGACGGCCGCGATCGCCGCCGGGTGCTCCATGAAGCCCAGCAGCGCGACGGAGAAGGCGGTCGAGGCCTGCGCGGCCATCAGCGTGGGCCGCCGGCCCAGCCGGTCGGTCATCACGCCCGCGACGAGCGAGGAGATCACACCGCCGAGCCCGTGGAGGGCGACCACGAGTCCCGCGAAGGAGGCCGAGTAGCCCCGGTCCACGGTCAGGTACAAGGTCATGAACGTGGCGACGAAGGCCCCGAGGCGGTTGACGAGCGTGCTCGTCCACAGCCACCAGAACTCGCGGGGCAGCCCCGACACGCTCTCCCGGGCGGCCCGTCTCAGACTGGCAACGGACATAAGGATCCCCCCGGGCGTGTAAGTGTCTCTCTGGCTCCCCGCACATTACGAGTGGGCGCCTTCCGGCGCCACTCAATTGACGTCCGCCGTCAATTGACAGGGGGCGGACACCGCGCGCGAGCGGTCCGGCCCGTCCATTAGGCTCGTACGCATGGCCGACGCACCGTACAAGCTGATCCTCCTCCGCCACGGCGAGAGCGAGTGGAACGCGAAGAACCTGTTCACCGGCTGGGTGGACGTCAATCTCAACGAGAAGGGCGAGAAGGAGGCGGTCCGCGGCGGTGAGCTGCTCAAGGACGCCGGCCTGCTCCCCGACGTCGTGCACACCTCGCTCCAGAAGCGCGCGATCCGCACCGCGCAGCTGGCGCTCGAGGCCGCCGACCGTCACTGGATCCCGGTCCACCGCTCCTGGCGCCTGAACGAGCGCCACTACGGCGCCCTCCAGGGCAAGGACAAGGCCCAGACCCTCGCCGAGTTCGGCGAGGAGCAGTTCATGCTGTGGCGCCGCTCGTACGACACCCCGCCGCCGGCCCTCGAGGACGGTACGGAGTTCTCGCAGTCCGAGGACCCGCGCTACGCCTCCATCCCGCCGGAGCTGCGCCCGCGCACCGAGTGCCTCAAGGACGTCGTCGTCCGCATGCTCCCGTACTGGTACGACTCGATCGTCCCGGACCTGCTGGACGGCCACACGGTGCTGGTCGCCGCGCACGGCAACTCCCTGCGCGCGCTGGTCAAGCACCTGGACGGCATCTCCGACGCCGACATCGCGGGCCTGAACATCCCGACCGGCATCCCGCTCTCCTACGAGCTGGACGCCGACTTCAAGCCCCTCAACCCGGGCGGCACCTACCTCGACCCGGCCGCGGCCGCGGCCGCCATCGAGGCCGTCAAGAACCAGGGCAAGAAGAAGTAAGTATCGCGATCATGCCCCTGACCCGCGCGTTCGGTGCAGGTCAGGGGCTTTCGTCTGCTCCGGGCCCACTGTGGGCACGGAGCCGGGGAACGGCCGACGGGCCGGTCCCGGGACGCCTCGAAGCACTGCTCGGCTACTCGTTGTCGTAGTAGCCGAAGATGTCGACGACCAGGTCGGCGGCGTCCCAGCCCTGGTTCCAGAGGTCGACGATGCCGTAGGGGCCGGTTCTCGTCTGAACCAGGTTGGCGACGGTCTTGCCCGCCGTCCAGTTCAGGGTGGAGGACACCGGACGCTCCGGAGTGACGGCGGTTCCGTGGGCGTAGTCGATGCTCGAGTTGGGGTCCGGTGCGACCGAGAGGAAGCCCGTGCCGCGCGTGTTGGTGACCGTGGTGTTCAGCACCCAGGCCTCCTGCTCCAGCGAGAAGGCCTGCCGGATGTACCCGCGCGTGGGCCACGGCCCGTTGGGCCAGCTCCGCGTGTCGATCGTCCGGCCGGGCGTGACCGGCACGTAGGCGGCACCGCCGCTCGCGGTGCTGTACGTGCCGACCAGGTCCACGATGACGTCGGACGGGGCCCAGGCGCCGTTGCGGACGGTGATCTCGCCGTCCTTGCCGACCGGCACGATCACCGAGTTGGCGACCGTCTGCCCGGCGGTGAAGTTCACGTTCGACGTGGTCGGCGCCGCCTGCCCGGCCGGGTGGACGGTCAGGTGACCGGCCTCCTGCGGATTGGTGACCGTCACGTTCAGCGCGACGGCGGTGGCGCCCGGCTGGGCCACCTTGACGGTGAAGGTCCCCTGGCCGGCGACGGGACCGCGCTGCGTGCCGGTCCCGTCACGGGTGTCGACGACCCGGGCCGGCGCCTGCGGGGCATACCCGCCGGCTTCCTGCCGGCCGAAGTAGCCGGTGACGTCCGCGATCAGATCGACCGGCTCCCAGCCGCCGTTGTACAGCTCGACGTAGCCGTCCTCGCCGACCTTCGCGATCACCAGGTTCGGGACGGTCTGACCGGCCTCGAAGTTGATGTTCGATGCGGTCGGCCGCGTGTCACCGGAGGCGAAGACGCTGACGTGTCCGCCACTGGTGGTGTTGGTGGCGGTCACGTTGAGCGCGACGGCGGTGACCCCTGTGGGGATGCCGCCGTTCCCCGCGACCTTCAGGCGGGTCGAGGAGTACCCCTGGACCTTGCCCTTGACGGCGCCCGTGCCGCTGCGGGTGTCCAGCAGGCGGGTGGGACCGTACGGGGTGAACTCCGAGCCCAGCGTCTTGACCTGTACCTCGTTGGTGGCGTGCGTCCCGAGTACCGGATCGACGACAGTGGCCTTGATCGTGTACTCGCCGAGCTCCTTGTAGATGTGCTTGGTCCGCGTCTCCGAAGAACCGGAGGCCACCACCGTGCCCGTGGTCCCGTCACCCCAGTCGATGGTGGTGTCCAGCGGCGGGGTACCCCTGTTGAGCGAGGTCGTCAGCTCGAAGCCGTGCGCCGACGACATCCGGGCGCTCAGGAACAGACTCAGCTGCGCGCCGCTCGGGGCGGCGCTCGTGAAGGTCCCGAACCCTGCCGCCACACCCTCTGCCGGGTCGACCGCAGGTGCTCCCGCCGCCTGCGCGGCGGGCTTGACCGGATCAGCGGCCTGAGCCGTGCCGGGTATGAAACCCATGCTTGCCGCCACGATGGCGGCAGCGGACATTACGAGTCGGCGATTGCGCACCGAACCCCCCCCGTTTTTTAGCTTTTGAACGCGCTCAGCATGAGCTCGCGCACAGCCTACATAGCAGCGCGCGGGCGATCACCCGGCACGGGTCCGGCGGACTCTCCGCTGGGCACAGACGTCTGGCGTGACAGCTTCGACGGCGACGTCCCGTGTGTCACGCCGGCAGAGAGGCAGAAGGCCGAGAACAGGGCCAGCCACGGCCGGCTGATCGACAACGGCCCGCACCTCACCGGCATTCCGGGGAAGTGATCCCTCACCGGGGAAGGGCGAGAAGTGGCGCCCACGCACGAAACGGGCCCCGTCCGAAGGAAGTTCGGACGGGGCCCTTCGCGTGCGTCGAGCGGGGGCGGGCGGGTCAGCCGCCGCACTGGCAGGGGGCGCCGGACTGGCAGCCGCAGCCGCAGCCCGAGCCGCAGCCGCAGGCTGCGAGCAGCGGGAGGCGGAGGGGCTCCGGCCTCGGCGGCTGCTCCTGCTCCGGGGTGATGGGGACGGGGGAATCGGGCATGGTTCCTCCTCGTGGGCGGCGTACGGGACTTCGCACGATGGACCGCCTCGCCTCATTCATGCCCAGCCACAGCGGCGCGTCAACGGCGCATTGGGGCTCGCCGCCGCCCGCCCGGTGTGCCCCGACGCCGCCCGGTCGCCGCCCGACGCCGCCCCGCCCGTGCCCGTACGGTCAGACGCCCTCGACCTGCGTCGGCGGCTGGAGTTCGTCCGCGTGCTCGCCCGTCACCAGGTAGACCACGCGCTTGGCCACCGACACCGCGTGGTCCGCGAAGCGCTCGTAGTAGCGGCCCAGCAGCGTCACGTCGACCGCCGTCTCGATGCCGTGCTTCCAGCGGTCGTCCATCAGGTGCTGGAACAGCGTGCGGTGCAGCTGGTCCATCTCGTCGTCGTCCTGCTCCAGCTGGAGGGCGAGGTCGACGTCCTTGGTGATGATGACCTCGGCGGCCTTCGCCATCAGCCGCTGCGCCAGCTGCCCCATCTCCAGGATGGTGGCGTGCAGGTCCCGCGGCACGGCCCTGTCCGGGAAGCGCAGCCGGGCCAGCTTGGCCACGTGCTGGGCCAGGTCACCGCTGCGCTCCAGGTCGGCGCTCATCCGGAGCGAGGTCACGACGATGCGCAGGTCGGTGGCGACCGGCTGCTGCCGGGCCAGCAGCGCGATGGCGCGTGCCTCCAGGTCGTGCTGGAGGTCGTCGACCTTCTGGTCGGCGGCGATGACACTCTCGGCGAGCTTCAGGTCCGCGTCGAGCATGGACGTCGTGGCCCGCCCGATCGCGGAACCGACCAGCCGGGCCATCTCGACCAGGCTTTCACCGATCGAGTCCAGTTCCTCGTGGTACGCGTCACGCATGTCTGGTGTCCCTCTCTTGACCTACGGCACTACTGCCCGGGGGGCCGGCCGGGGCGGCCTCCTGCCCCACGTTGACACGGTGAGCCGCAAACGCGTCCGACTCCGGCACCACAAGTGAATCAACCCCGTCGCCAGGGTGAACTCTGGGCGACGACTGTTCGAGGTGCCACCCGAACGGCTGTGGAAGTGTCGTTGTGCCTGCTTAACCTGGATGCATGGACGTGAACGCGGCGGTCGCCGCAGCTGCAGCGATTGCCGGTCTTTGCACCGGCGTCATCGCCATGCTGGCGTTCCGCTGGAGCGAGCGCGACCAGGCCCGCCCCACCCGGAGCTCCATGCGCCCCGACATCAATGCGGTGCTCCCGCCCGGCGTGGACACCGTCCTGTCCGTGCTCCGCTCCTCCGCCGTCGTACTGGACGAGGGCGACGCGGTGGTCAAGGCCAGCTCGGCGGCGTACGCCCTCGGGCTGGTCCGCGGCGGGAAGCTCGCCGTGGAACCCATGCTCCACATGGCCCGCGACACCCGCCGCGACGGGGAGATACGCCAGGTCGAACTGGACCTCCCCCGGCGCGGCACCGGCCGTGGCGAGGCCCTGGCCGTCTCGGCGCGAGTCGCCCCGCTCGGCTCCCGCCTCGTGCTCCTCCTGGTCGAGGACCTCACCGAGGCCCGCCGCATCGAGGCGGTGCGCCGCGACTTCGTCGCCAACGTGTCGCACGAGCTGAAGACCCCGGTCGGGGCGATCTCCCTGCTGTCCGAGGCCGTCATGGACGCTGCGGACGACCCCGAGGCCGTCAGCCGCTTCGCGGGCCGCATGCAGATCGAGGCCACCCGGCTGATCAACCTCGTACAGGAGCTCATCGACCTCTCCCGGGTGCAGAACGACGACCCGCTGGAGGACGCCGAGCCCGTCCGCGTGGACACGCTGGTCGCCGAGGCCATCGACCGCTGCCGTCACACGGCGTCCTCCAAGCAGATCACCATGGCCGCGGGCGGCACCGCCGACCTGCGCGTCTGGGGCAACCGGGGACAGCTCGCGGCCGCCCTCGGAAATCTGGTCGAGAACGCCGTCAACTACAGCCCCGCCCGCACCCGCGTCGGCATAGCCGGGCGCAGGGTGACGGCACCCGGGGGAGACTTGATCGAGATCGCCGTGACCGACCAGGGCATCGGCATCCCCGAAAAGGACCGCGAGCGCATCTTCGAGCGCTTCTACCGCGTGGACCCGGCCCGCTCCCGTGCCACGGGAGGAACGGGCCTCGGCCTTGCGATCGTGAAGCATGTAGCGGCCTCGCACGGCGGGGAGGTGTCGGTGTGGAGTTCGGAGGGCCAGGGCTCCACGTTCACGCTGCGACTCCCCGAAGCGGCCGCGCCGGCCCCGGCGACGGCCCCCGCCTCCGCACCGCCCCTGCCTGAATCAGCAACAGCCATTCCTGCCCCGGAGGTCCTTCCGTGACCCGAGTGCTCGTCGTCGAGGATGAGGAATCCTTCAGCGACGCCCTGTCCTACATGCTCCGCAAGGAGGGCTTCGAGGTCGCCATCGCCGCGACCGGGCCCGACGGGCTCGACGAGTTCGAGCGCAACGGCGCCGACCTCGTCCTCCTCGACCTGATGCTCCCCGGGCTGCCCGGCACGGAGGTCTGCCGGCAGCTGCGCGGCCGCTCCAACGTCCCCGTGATCATGGTGACGGCCAAGGACAGCGAGATCGACAAGGTCGTCGGGCTGGAGATAGGAGCCGACGACTACGTCACCAAGCCCTTCTCCTCGCGGGAGCTGGTCGCCCGTATCCGCGCGGTCCTGCGCCGCCGCGGCGAGCCGGAGGAGGTCACCCCGGCTGCCCTGGAGGCGGGCCCCGTGCGCATGGACGTCGACCGCCACGTGGTCACCGTCGCCGGCGGGAAGGTGGACCTCCCGCTGAAGGAGTTCGACCTGCTGGAGATGCTGCTGCGCAACGCGGGCCGCGTACTGACGCGCATGCAGCTGATCGACCGTGTCTGGGGCGCCGACTACGTCGGTGACACCAAGACCCTGGACGTCCACGTCAAGCGCCTGCGCGCCAAGATCGAGCCGGACCCGGGCGCACCGCGCTACCTGGTCACGGTGCGCGGCCTCGGCTACAAGTTCGAGCCGTAGGCCGGAGTCGTCACAGCCGTACGTGCGGGAAGGGCCCCGGTCGCCGTTGCGACCGGGGCCCTTCCCGTGTGCGTACGCGTACGCCGCTCCGTGTGTCAGTGGCCCGCACTGTGCGAGGCGGCGCCCGACGGCGTACCGGCGGCGCTGCCCGAGGGGGAGCCGGAGGGGCTGCCCGAGGCCGCCGCGCCGGTGGCGGCACCCGAGGGGCTGCCGGACGGGGTGCCCGAGGGGCTGCCCGACGGGGTGGAGCCGGCGGCCGGGGCGGGGGCCGAGGTCGGGCCGAAGCCCGCGTACATGCCGGTGGCCGGGACCACGAAGGCCTCCAGCTCGACGTCGCCGGTGCTGCTCAGCTGGAAGACGACGTCCTGCACGTCGCCGTCCTTGGCCGCCTCGGCGCCGTCCTCGATCACGGCGGACGCGTTGCCCTTGCCGCCCAGCACCACGGAGCCGCCGGCCGGCACGGTGACCTTGCCGGTGCCCTCGGCGGCCTTCAGCACGACCTTGCCCTTGCTACCCGGAAGGGTGATGCCGTCGAGGGTCTGCGCCTTGGCGCCGGCGTTGAAGACCGTCGCCGACACGGAGGCGGGGCCCTTCTTCTCCTTCTGGCCCTGGGTGATCACCAGTGCGTTCTGGATCTTGATGTCGCCCTTGGTGACGGCGGCGTTGTCCGGCTTGATCTGGAGGGTCTGCGCGTCGTTGCCCGCACCGCATGCGGCCAGCGAGGCGATCGAGAACACGACGGCAGTGGCGGCGAGGGCGCCGCGTCGAAGGCTGCGGCTCACGGCGGCGGCAACTCCTTGGACGAACGGAAGGGGCGGGTGGGCTCTCGGAACGGCCGAGGTAAAGCCGCTCTAAGGGTGTGTCAGCGCGCTTAGGTTACCGAGCCGCCACCCCGCCCCCGCACCCGACCCTCCGCAGCGCGGCGGCCGCTCCCGGCGGGGTGTCCCGCCCGCTCCGCGATCTTGCATTCGCGCCCCGTCCCCCCTTGCCGTCCTCATGTCGTTCCCTTGCCGTTCCCCTTGCCGTTCCCCTTGCCCATCACCGCGCCGATCTCGCGGCGCGCGCATATCGTGCGCCGGGCGCGCCGTGATCAATTTCCGGATTCCCCGAACACCGCTTCGTGATCAATTCAGGATTGGGCCGGAACCCGCTGCGTGTGGGCGCCCGCCAGTCCAACGGAGTAGTTCGGTTTCCCGACTCCGAAACCGGCAAAACGGGACGTACGTCACACTGGCGGCCCTGCCCGGCAGGTGTAGCGTGGCCCTTTCGCCTGGTCCGCACAGCACCCCCGACCTGCGAATACCCCCTTCCGCAAGCCTTCCGCAGCACGTTCCTGTCGCTGTTGTCAAGCCCCGAGATGTGCCCTGACCTGCGAAAACGCCATTCATAACAGTCAGTTCTCGTGTTACCCTGGATAGCCACGGAAGGGGTACCTGTCACATGACGTTCAAGGTTGGCGACACCGTGGTCTATCCCCATCACGGGGCCGCGCTGATCGAGGCCATTGAGACTCGTCAGATCAAAGGCGTGGACAAGACCTACTTGGTGCTCAAGGTCGCCCAGGGCGACCTGACGGTTCGTGTGCCTGCGGACAATGCGGAGTTCGTCGGCGTTCGCGACGTAGTCGGCCAGGACGGGCTGGACCGGGTCTTCGAGGTGCTTCGCGCACCGTATGCAGAAGAGCCGACGAACTGGTCCCGGCGCTACAAGGCAAATCTGGAGAAGCTCGCTTCTGGCGATGTCATCAAGGTCGCCGAAGTGGTGCGTGACCTGTGGCGTCGTGAGCGTGAGCGCGGGCTTTCCGCGGGTGAGAAGCGCATGCTCGCGAAGGCGCGTCAGATTCTGGTGAGCGAGCTCGCGCTCGCCGAGAACACGAACGAGGACAAGGCCGAGGCCCTCCTCGACGAGGTTCTCGCGTCCTGACGCGAGTTCCCGTTCATCGAAGTTCATCAAAACAGTGTGTACACAGTTGTGCCGTGGTGCCCGATGACACTGCCTCTCCTCCACGAGAGGCCTGTCGCCGGGCGCTGCGGCATGTCTGTTTCCATGATCTTCTGAACTGCTGCCTCACTGGCGTGCCGGGGGTTACCCCCAGGGCCATACCCATGTCGGCCGAAGTCACAAACCTGGCTCGGAGCTACTGATGTCTGACGAAACGCGCCCCCACCGCACCGCCGCGGTGATCCCGGCCGCCGGCCGCGGGGTACGCCTCGGCCCCGGTGCCCCCAAGGCCCTGCGGGCCCTCGGCGGTATCCCGATGCTCATCCACGCCGTCCGCGCGATGGCCCGCTCCCGAGCGGTCTCCCTCGTGGTCGTCGTGGCCCCCCCCGACGGCGCCGCCGAGGTACGCCTCCTGCTCGACGAGCACGCGCTGCCCGACCGCACCGACATCCTGGTCGTCCCCGGCGGGGAGACCCGCCAGGAGTCCGTACGCGCCGGCCTGGACGCGCTCCCGCCGGACATCACCTCCGTGCTCGTGCACGACGCGGCCCGCCCGCTGGTCCCCGTCGACACCGTGGACTCCGTCGTCGAGGCCGTCCGTGACGGAGCCCCCGCCGTGGTGCCCGCCCTCCCGCTGGCCGACACCGTCAAGGAGGTCGAGCCCGGCAAGCCCGGCGAACCCGAGCCCGTCCTCGCCACGCCCGAGCGGGCCCGGCTCCGCGCCGTACAGACCCCCCAGGGCTTCGACCTCGCCACCCTCCGGCGCGCGCACGAGGAACTCGCGGCGGGCACGGCGGACGGCGAGGGCGCCACCGACGACGCGGGCATGGTCGAGCGCCTCGGCGTCACCGTCGTGGTCATCCCCGGCCACGAAGAGGCCTTCAAGGTCACCCGCCCCCTCGACCTGGTCCTCGCCGAGGCCGTACTCGCCCGCAGGAGGGCCACCGATGCGTACTAGTCCCCCCGGTCCCCTGATCCCGCTCGTCGGCATCGGCACCGACGTGCACGCCTTCGAGACCGGCCGCGAGCTGTGGTGCGCCGGGCTCCTCTGGGAGGGGGAGGACGGCCTGGCCGGACACTCCGACGGCGACGTCGCCGCGCACGCCGCCTGCGACGCCCTCTTCTCCGCCGCCGGCGTCGGAGACCTCGGCGCGCACTTCGGCACCTCCCGCCCCGAGTGGTCCGGCGCCGCCGGCGTCACCCTCCTGGCGGAAGCCGCCCGTATCGTCCGCGCGGAGGGCTTCGAGATCGGCAACATCGCCATCCAGGTGATCGGCGTACGCCCGAAGATCGGCAAACGGCGCGAAGAGGCGCAGAAGGCGCTCGCCGCCGCGGCGGGCGCCCCCGTCTCCGTTTCCGGCACCACCACCGACGGACTGGGCCTCACCGGCCGGGCCGAAGGGCTCGCCGCCATCGCCACGGCCCTCGTGTACCGGACGAACCAGACCTGAAAACAGCCGGAGGCGGCACTTCTTCGGCAACAAAGGTGCCCCGGGGCCCCAAAGGGTCGCGGGGCACTGCTATGCGCGCACTACCCTGGATGCCGTGACTATTCGCCTGTACGACACCAGCGCCCGGCAGATCCGTGACTTCACCCCGATCGTCCCGGGCTGCGTCTCGATCTACCTGTGTGGCGCCACGGTGCAGGCGGCCCCGCACATCGGGCACATCCGGTCCGGCCTCAACTTCGACATGATGCGCCGCTGGTTCGAGTACCGGGGCTACGACGTCACCTTCATCCGCAACGTCACGGACATCGACGACAAGATCATCGCGAAGTCCGCCGAGCAGCGGCGCCCCTGGTGGTCCATCGGCTACGAGAACGAGCGCGCCTTCAACGACGGCTACGCCGCCCTCGGCTGCCTCCCGCCCACCTACGAGCCCCGCGCCACCGGCCACGTCACCGAGATGGTCGAGATGATGCGCGGCCTCATCGAGCGCGGTCACGCCTACGAGTCCGAGGGCAACGTCTACTTCGACGTGAAGTCCTACCCGGACTACCTCGCGCTCTCCCGCCAGGAGCTCGACAACATCCGCCAGCCGGAGAGCACCGGTGAGACCGGCAAGCGCGACGCCCGCGACTTCGCCATGTGGAAGTCCGTCAAGCCCGGCGAGCCCTCCTGGGAGACCCCGTGGGGCCGGGGCCGCCCCGGCTGGCACCTGGAGTGCTCCGCCATGGCGCACAAGTACCTCGGCGAGGCCTTCGACATCCACGGCGGCGGCCTGGACCTGATCTTCCCGCACCACGAGAACGAGATCGCCCAGGCCAAGGCCTTCGGCGACGAGTTCGCGAAGTTCTGGGTCCACAACGCCTGGGTCACCATGTCCGGCGAGAAGATGTCCAAGTCCCTCGGGAACTCGGTCCTCGTCTCCGAGATGGTCAAGCAGTGGCGTCCGATCGTCCTGCGCTACTACCTCGGCACCCCGCACTACCGGTCGATGATCGAGTACAGCGAGGAGGCCCTGCGCGAGGCGGAGTCCGCCTTCGCCCGCATCGAGGGCTTCTGCCAGCGCGTCATCGAGAAGGCCGGCGGGGCCGTCGAGCCCGCCGCCGAGGTCCCGCCCGCCTTCGCCGAAGCCATGGACGACGACCTGGGCGTCCCGCAGGCGCTCGCCATCGTCCACACCACCGTCCGCCAGGGCAACAGTGCGCTCGCCGCCGACGACAAGGACGCGGCCATCGCCCGGCTGTCCGAGGTACGGGCCATGCTCGGCGTCCTCGGCCTGGACCCGTTCGACCCGCACTGGGCGGGCGAGGCCGACCGTGGCGAGGACCTCCACGGCGCCGTCGACACGCTCGTACGCCTCGTCCTCGAGCAGCGCGAGTCCGCCCGTGCCCGCAAGGACTGGGCCACCGCCGACGCCATCCGCGACCAGCTCCAGCAGTCCGGTCTGGTCATCGAGGACAGCCCGACGGGCCCGCGCTGGACGCTCGGCCCCCGCTGAGCGCGGGCAGCTGAACTTGGTGTGCCGCCCGGCGCTCCGGGCGGCACACTCTTCATACGTACATACCGCAGCATCAACGAAAACAGGTAGAAGTCATGGCCGGGAACAGCCAGCGCAGGAACCGCCGCACGTCCAACAAGAAGGGCGCGACGGTCGGCAGCGGTGGCCAGCGACGCAAGGGCCTGGAGGGCAAGGGCCCGACGCCGCCCGCCGCCGAGCGCAAGGGCCACAAGAAGAACCGCATCACCAACGCCATGGCCAAGCAGGCGGCCAAGCGCCGCCCCGCCCCGCGCCGCGGCGGTCCCAAGGGCACCAGTGAGATGGTCGTCGGCCGCAACCCGGTCTTCGAGGCGCTGCGCGACGGGGTCCCGGCCACCACGCTGTACGTGCAGCAGTTCATCGACAACGACGAGCGCGTCCGCGAGGCCCTCCAGCTCGCCGGCGAGCGCGGCAACATCAACCTGATGGAAGCCCCGCGCCCCGAGCTCGACCGCATGACCAACGGGCTCAACCACCAGGGCCTCGTCCTCCAGGTCCCGCCGTACGAGTACGCGCACCCCGAGGACCTCACCGCCGCCGCGTACGACGACGGCGAGGACCCGCTGATCGTCGCCCTCGACGGTGTCACCGACCCGCGCAACCTCGGCGCGATCGTCCGCTCCGTCTCCGCCTTCGGCGGCCACGGCGTGGTCATCCCCGAGCGCCGCGCCGCCGGCATGACCGCGGGCGCCTGGAAGACCTCGGCCGGCACCGCCGCCCGTACCCCGGTCTCCCGCGTCACCAACCTGACCCGCGCCCTCCAGGACTACAAGAAGGCCGGCATCACCATCGTCGGCCTCGCCGCCGAGGGCACGCACACGGTGAACGACCTGGACGCGCTCGGCGGCCCGGTCGTCATCGTCGTCGGCTCCGAGGGCAAGGGCCTCGGCCGCCTCGTCGGCGAGAACTGCGACTACCTCGTCCGCATCCCGATGCCGGGCGGCGCCGAGTCCCTCAACGCCGGTGTCGCCGCCGGCGTCGTCCTCTACGAGGCCGCCCGCCGCCGCGCGGACCGCGGTCGCGTCTGACCGGCACGGTTGCGCAGGTGCCCTGATCGGCTCTGATCTGCCCCGATCCAGGCGATCTGCTTGATCCACTTGGCCCACGGAACGTGACCCGTGAGCGTGTCACCCCGCCCGTGATGGGCGGGGTGGCTTGATCTTGACGGGTCTCGGACACATCCCTGGTGTCAAGGCAGTGTCCTAACCACTGATCACTCGGTTAGATGAGTGTGGACACCAGAACGTCAGGGTTCGACGACCAGCCCGCGCTGAGCATGGTCAAGGTGCCGTGCGATCCCGCACAGGTCATCGTCAACCACGCCAGCTTCCGCGTGCGGCTCGCACCGAGCCCGAGCGCGCGTTCCAAGCCCGCGAAGGCTCCCGGCCGGGCACCCGTCCTGGGCGGCGCCGTGGCCGCCACCGCCGGAGCGACCCGCCGCAGATCCCCCGTGGTCTGGAGCGGCAGGTCGGAGGCCGGTGACTCCGCTGCGATGGGCGGACTCCTCCAGGCCGTACGGGAGGCCGGCCGCGGGCACGACGAGTACGACGGCGGCGCCACCCAGGTCATCCCGCGCATCGACCTGGCCCACGACCTCGCCGACGACACCCCGGCCACGCCGACGGTCATCGGCCAGCGCACCTACGGGGCCCCCGGCGAGACCCGCCCGATGGCCCCCGTACGGGACCTGCCGTACGGTGACCCGCCCGGCGGCGCCGGACCCACAGCGGACTCCCGGCGGCCCGGCCCCGACACGCGCGCCCAGGCCTCCTATTACCCCGGCCGCCGGATGAACCTCGGCGTCGTGCTGCTCCCGCTGCGCGTCTTCCTCGGTTTCATCTCCATCTACGCAGGCATGGGCAAGCTGTGCGACCCCGTCTACTTCGACGGCGGCGAGCGCGGTTCCATGGTCACCTGGCTGCGCACCCTCCACCCCTGGGCCCTCGCCGAACCGCTGCGCGACTTCGCGCTCGCGCACCCGGTCGGAGCCGGCCTGACCGTGGCGTTCCTCCAGGTCATCGTCGGCGTGCTGACCGTGTTCGGCCTGTGGCAGCGGTTCGCCGCCTGCTTCGGGGCGCTGCTCTCCGCCGCGCTGCTGATGACGGTGAGCTGGAAGACCGTCCCGGCGTACGACGCGCCCGACATCATCTACCTCGCCGCCTGGAGCCCGCTGATCATCGCGGGCGCGCCGGTCTACTCCCTCGACGGGCGCCTCGCCGGCGAGGCCTGGCGCACCCTCGGACCCCGCTCGGAGGTCTGGCAGCTGCGCCGGCGCGTCCTGCGCCGCGGAGCCGTCATGGCCACCGTCGTCTGCGGGCTCACCCTGCTCGTCGGCTCGCTCCTCGGCGGCGCCGTCCGCTCCTCCACCGTGGTCACCGTGCCCGGTCCGGGGCAGGCCCCCAGCAACTACCTGCCCGGCCGCCCGCTGCCGAAGGCACCCGCCAGGCAGCAGCCCTCCCAGCAGCCCTCGAAGACGGCGCCCCAGCCCTCCGCCACCCCCTCCGAACCGGCCGCGAAGTCCGGCAGGACCGCGTCCGGCGCCCCCGCCCGCGAGACCGCCGGAACCCGCTCCGAGTCGCCCACCGCGACGAAGGGCACCACCGGCAGGCAGACCCCGCGCAGCACGCCGCGGCAGTCCACCTCCACCTCACCGAAGGCGCCGACCACCTCGGGGTCGACGAGCGGAGGCACCCCGACGAAGCAGCCCGGCCTCATCGGCGGAATCATCGGCTGAGCACTCCACAGCTCGGCAGTTCTACAGCCTCGACGCAACGAGGGGCCCGGCACGCACGGCGTGCCGGGTCCCTCCGCGTCTGCCGGGCGCGCGAAGCGCCGTATGCCACGTGGCATACGCCGCGTGGCCCGTGAAGGGCCTCAGGGGCCCGTCTGCGCCGCCAACTCCCGTGCGGCCTCGGTCAGGTCCTTCGCCGTGTCGATCGCCCGCCAGTAGGCCCCCTGGGGCAGCGGGAAGCCCGCCAGGCGGCGCTCGCGCGCCAGCCGCGGGAACGTGGTCCGCTCGTGGTCCCCCAAGTCCGGCAGCAGCGCGGCGAATTCGGGCCCGAAGACGTACACGCCCGCGTTGACCGGATAGGGCGACGGCGGCGCCTCGATGAAGTCCAGCACCTGCCCGAACTCGTTCGTCTCCACCACCCCCCACGGGATCCGCGGACGGGCCAGCGCGAGCGTCGCCACGGCGCCGCGCTCCGCATGGAACGCGGCCATCTCGCGCAGCGAGAAACGGGTCCAGATGTCGCCGTTCGTCGCGTACCAGGCACGGTCCGGGTGCGGGAGACGGCGTGCCGCGTGCTTCAGGCCGCCGCCCCGCCCCAGCGGCTCCTCCTCCACCACCGTCGTCACGCGCAGCGGCAACTGCGCCCCCGCCAGCCACTCCTGGAGCACGCCGGCGAGGTGCCCGCACGAGACCACGGCGTCCGTGACCCCCTCCGAGGCCAGCCAGGCCAGCTGGTGTCCGATGATCGGCACGCCCGTCCCCGGGATCTCGACCATCGGCTTCGGACGGTCGTCCGTGTACGGCCGCAGCCGCGAACCCTGGCCGCCCGCCAGGACGACTGCCTGGGTGGGGGCGGCGGGGAACGCGGCTGCGGGAGGGTCGGATCGGGGTGCGGAGAACGCGGGTTCGGCGTCGGTCATGCCGGCCAGCGTAGGGACGGGGCGGGTCAGCCCATGGAGGCGACGCCGGTCGCGTACGAGGTGTCGCACACGGGACGGGCGAAGGACTGGGCCTTCGTCGGACCGTACGCGTCGACGGCCGCCCGTCCCAGCGCCCGCGCGATCCCCACGCAGTGCTCGGCCAGTGACGGCCGCTTGTTCACCTCCTGCTGGAGGTGGGTCAGGACGTCACCCGGCTCCTGGCCCTGCTGGATCTCGCCGACGAGCTTGTCGCGCAGCACGTCCTGCACCGCGCGCGGCTTCGCGGGGACGGAGACGTCCTCGGCGGACGCGGTCAGGATCTGGGAGGAGGAGGTGTCCGCCCAGGGGACCATGGTGACCGCGAGGGTCCCGGACAGGACCAGGACGACGGGCAGGACCAGGGCGAGGGAACGGCCGATACGGCGGGCAGTGTGGGTCACGAGGGCGAGAGTAGCGCTCGGTGAAGATATGGCGACATTTAGTCACCCTGACGGGGGATGGTTCGACGTGGTTTTTCGAATTACGGGTTGACGGGCGGGGCTGAATGGGCCGTTCTGCCGGGGTTGTCGCGGCGCCGGGACGACATGAGAAGCCGGGGTGATGTGAGAAGGGGCGCCCCGTCAGACGGAACGCCCCTTCTCGCGGCCTCACGGCCGCACTGCCCGAATCATCCGAGCCGTGTCAGCTGGAGAGCCGCTCGCCGGAGGACGTCGAGAACACGTGGATCTCGCCGGCCCGCGGCACCACGTGCAGGCTCGAACCCTTCTCGGGCACCTGCCGCCCGCCCACGCGGACCACGAGGTCCTGCGAACCCGCGGCGGAGGTCGCCGATCCGTACACGTACCCGTCGGCGCCGAGCTCCTCGACCACGTTCACGACGATCGTCAGACCGCCGGACTCGGCGATGTCGAAGTGCTCCGGGCGCACGCCCACCGTGACGGTGCGGTCGCCCGCGTCGGCCGCGGCCGACAGCGCCTCGCGCGACACCGGGACCACGCTGTCGCCGAACTTCACGCCCCCGTCGGTGATCGGGACCTCGACCAGGTTCATGGCCGGGGAGCCGATGAAGCCCGCGACGAACAGGTTCGCCGGGCGGTCGTACATGTTGCGCGGGGTGTCGACCTGCTGGAGCAGACCGTCCTTGAGGACCGCCACGCGGTCGCCCATCGTCATGGCTTCGACCTGGTCGTGGGTGACGTAGACGGTGGTGATGCCGAGGTCGCGCTGGAGCGCCGCGATCTGCGTACGGGTGGACACGCGGAGCTTGGCGTCGAGGTTCGACAGCGGCTCGTCCATCAGGAACACCTGCGGCTTGCGCACGATGGCGCGGCCCATGGCGACGCGCTGGCGCTGGCCGCCGGAGAGCGCCTTCGGCTTGCGGTCGAGGTACTGGGTGAGGTCGAGCATCTTCGCCGCGTCCTCCACCTTCTTGCGGATGGTGGCCTTGTCCTCACCGGCGATCTTGAGCGCGAAGCCCATGTTGTCGGCGACGGACATGTGCGGGTAGAGCGCGTAGTTCTGGAACACCATCGCGATGTCCCGGTCCTTGGGCGGCAGGTGCGTGACGTCGCGGTCACCGATGCGGATGGCGCCGCCGTTGACGTCCTCCAAGCCGGCGAGCATGCGCAGCGAGGTGGACTTGCCGCAGCCGGACGGACCGACGAGGACGAGGAACTCGCCGTCCTCGATCTCCAGCTCCAACTGGTCGACGGCGGGCTTGTCGCCGCCGGGGTACAGCCGGGTCGCCTTGTCGAAAGTGACAGAAGCCATGGTGATGAATCCCTTCTACCGGCAGGAACGTGCCGGACGATCCGAGTGGAAGGTCTAGTCCAGTAAGCGGACTCCGCTCGACGCTACCCGCCACGGCCGCTCCTGTCAGTACTCCGGGGGCGGATGACGTCGTGAAATTTTCGACAGACGCCCCGCCCGGCCCTGGGTACACTGCACGGGCATGCCTCCTTAGCTCAGCTGGCCAGAGCACCGCTCTTGTAAAGCGGGGGTCGTCGGTTCGAACCCGACAGGGGGCTCTGCGCATGAAGGCCCCGGACCGCTGCGTCCGGGGCCTTCTTCCGTGGGTTCAGTGGCGGCCCGAGATGCGGTCGGCCAGGCGGGCCAGGGGGACCGTGGCCGGGGTGTGGGTGAGGGTCTCGCGGCGGTCCGCCTCGCGGTAGGCGGCGTAGAGGGCCTGGACGCCGAGCCAGCGGAAGGGTTCCGGTTCCCAGCGGCGGACGCGGTGGCCCACCCAGGGGAGGGTGGTCAGGTCCGTGGAGTTGCCGAGGACCAGGTCGCGGAGGGTGCGGCCGGCGAGGTTGGTGGTGGCGACGCCCGAGCCGACGTAGCCGCCCGCCCAGCCCAGGCCGGTGGTGGCGTCCAGGGTGACGGTGGCGCACCAGTCACGCGGGACACCGAGGACGCCCGACCAGGCGTGGGTGATCTCCGTGCCGGTGAGGGCCGGGAAGAAGGAGAAGAGGAGGTCGCGGAGGGAGTCGATGGTGGCCGGCTGGGTGCGGCCGTCATTGTCCGTGCGGGAGCCGAAGCGGTACGGGACCCCGCGGCCGCCGATCGCGATGCGGCCGTCGGCGGTGCGCTGGGCGTACATGTAGGCGTGGGCCATGTCCCCCAGGAGCGACGCGTCCGACCAGGCCAGCTGCTTCCAGGTCGACTCCGGGACCGGGGCGGTGACGATCATCGAGGAGTTCATCGGGAGCCACGAGCGCTTCTGGCCCTTGAGGGCGGCGGTGAACCCCTCCGTGCAGCGCAGGACGTACGGGGCGCGGACCGTCCCGTACGGGGTGACCGCCTTCCCGGCGGTGATGTCCGTGACCGGGGTGGACTCGTGGATCACCACGCCGAGGCGTTCGCAGGCCACGGCCAGGCCCTTGGCCAGCTTCAGGGGGTGGATGCGGGCGCCGTGCGGGGTCCAGCTGGAGCCGACGGCGTCGGCGATGTCGATGCGGGCACGGGTGTCGGTGGCGTCGTAGAGCTCGCGGTCCGTCTCGCCGAAGGAGAGTTCGGCGGCGTGGAAGGCCTTGAGGCGGGTGAGCTGGGCGGGGGTGCGGGCGACTTCGAGGACGCCGCCCCGGTGGATGTCGGCGTCGATGCCTTCCTTGGCGGCGATGTCGATGACCTCGGTGACGGTGTCGTTCATGGCGCGCTGGAGGCGGAGGGCGGCCTGGTGGCCGTGGAGCGTGGCGTAGCGGTCGCGGCCGGCGATGCCGTTGTAGAGCCAGCCGCCGTTGCGTCCGGAGGCGCCGTAGCCGCAGAACTTCTGCTCCAGGACGGTGACGCGGAGGTCGGGTGCGGATTCCTTCAGGTAGTAGGCGGTCCACAGGCCGGTGTAGCCGCCGCCCACGATGACGACGTCGGCCGTGGCGTCGGCGGTGAGGGGTGCGCGGGGTGGGGTGGCCGGGGTGGTGTGGTCGGTCGCGTACCAGAAGGAAATGCCGCCGTTGATCGTCATGGGGGAGTTGCTACACCCCGTTTCGGAGGGGTGTCCAGGGACTGGTTGTCGTGCTTCGGGGTGTGTTTCCAGGCTGGATGGCGGATGTGGGAGGGGTGGCGGGGGCCGTAGGGCGAGGGGCGGGTCGCGGTGGCCGAGCGGGGCTCCGAGGCGACGGGGCCGCAGGGGACGGGGCCGCAGGGGAGGAGCCGCAGGGGACGCCCGTTGTGCTGGTTCCGTCGTAGCCTCGCGGCATGGTGGACGTGGTGGACGTGGTGGAGGTACCGGAGGCGCTGGCCGAGGCGCAGGCCAGGTTCAACGGGGCGGCCGGGCGGGAGTTCATCGCCGGGCTGCCCGCGCTGGCGGGCCGGTTCCTGGAGCGGTGGGAGCTGCGGCGCACGGGGGCCGGGATGCACGGGGTGACGGCTCTGGTGCTGCCCGTGGAGCGGCTGGACGGCACGCCGGCCGCGCTGAAGCTCCAACTGGTGGACGAGGAGAGCGCGGGGGAGCCGGTCGCGCTGCGCGCGTGGGGCGGGGAGGGTTCCGTACGGCTGCTGGAGCACGACGAGCCGACCGGGGCGATGCTGCTGGAGCGGCTCGACGAGGGGCATCACCTGTCGGCGGTCGCGGAGCGGGATTCGCGTGAGGCGGTCCAGGTGGTCGCCGAACTGCTGGCCCGGCTGGCGGCGGTGCCGGCGCCGGCGGGGCTGCGCGGACTCGGGGGGATGGCCGCCGGGATGCTGGACCGTGTGCCGGGGGCCTTGGCGAGGCTGGGCGACGAACGGGACCGCCGGGTGGTGCGCGACTGCGCGGCGGCGGTCGCCGAGGTGGCCGGGGAGCCCGGGGACCGTTTGCTGCACTGGGACCTGCACTACGACAACGTGCTGGGCGGCGGCGAGGGCGGGAGGGAGGAGTGGCTGGCGATCGATCCGAAGCCGCTCGCCGGGGATCCGGGGTTCGATCTGCTGCCGGCCATCGTCAACAACTTCGCGGTGGACGAGGTGCGCCGGCGGTTCGACCTGCTGACGGAAGTGCTGGCGCTGGACCGCGAGCGGGCACGGGCGTGGACGCTGGGGCGGGTGCTGCAGAACTGCCTGTGGGGCGTGGAGGAGGGGGAGGCGCGGCTCCAGGAGGAGCAACTGGCAGTGGCCGAGGTGCTGCTGGGGCGGCGCACGGGGCCAGCCCTTAGGGTGCGGGCATGATCCGTAACGCTGTGGTCGACGACGTCCCTGCCATTCGCGCCATGATCCGTGAGCTCGCGGAGTACGAGAAGGTGCCGGACGAGGCGCGGGCGACCGAGGAGCAGTTGCGGGAGGCGTTGTTCGGGGAGCGGCCGGCGGCGTTCGCGCACATCGCGGAGACGGCCGAGGGGGAGGTCGTCGGCTTCTCGGTGTGGTTCCTCAGCTTCTCGACGTGGCGTGGGGTGCACGGGATCTACCTGGAGGACCTGTACGTACGGCAGAGCGCGCGCGGAGGCGGTTACGGGAAGGCGCTGCTGCGGGAGTTGGCGCGGATCTGCGTGGAGCGCGGGTACGGACGGCTGGAGTGGTCGGTGCTGAACTGGAACGCGCCGACGATCGCGTTCTACGAGGCCTTGGGCGCGCGGCCGCAGGACGAGTGGTCGGTGTACCGGTTGACGGACGGGCCGTTGGCGGAGCTGGGTGCGGGCGGCCCCGAGGATCCGGCCTAGCCGGCGAGCAGGGCCAGGACGCGACGGACCGCTTCGGCCGCGGGGACGCCGATCTCGCCGACGAGTGCGGCGATACCGGTGACGGAGGCGAGGGCCCGGCGGAAGGCCCCGGGCGGCGCGGCGTCGCCCTGGCTGATGGTCGCCAGGGACTCGTCGATGATCTGGCGGTCGTCGGCGGAGACCTGGTCGCGGAGGATCCGGATCGTCCGGATCATGTCCTCGAAGATCACGCCTGGCCATGTCGTCTCCCCCGAAATGCCCGCCGTGACGCACGTGATCCTCGGCAACTGTGCTGTCGGCAAGGGAAATTGAAGGACCGGGCGTGTCTACGGCTCCAGGACGACCTTGCCGATGGTGGCGCGGGTCTCCAGGGCGCGGTGGGCGGCCGCGGCCTCGGCGAGGGGGTGACGCTGGACGGCGGGGCGCAGGCGGCCGGCGGCGGCTTCGGCGATGCGGACCTGGCCGGGAGCCGGGGCGGGGGTGGGGACGGCCTCGTGGATGAGGTTCTCGGCGGGACCGAAGGTGTGGAGGCGGATGGCGTTCATGGTGTCCGGGGCGGTCATGGTGTCCATGCCGCCAGCCTCGGACCTCGACCGTGGTTGAGGTCAAGGGTTGCCTGGCGGTGCTGCGGGGGCTTGTCAGTGGGCTGCGCCACGATGGGGGAATGGCGCGCAAAGGGCAGCAGGAGACGGTGAAGGCGGCGCGGCGGCCGGAGGTGCGGTTGCCGGAGCTGGCGGTGTGGGACGGGGACGGGCTGGAACCGGACGGGGACTACGACGGGCTGGAGTTCGCGGACCTGGATCTGGCGGGGCAGGAGGGGGTCGGGGCCCGGTTCATGGACTGCGCGGTGCGGCGGTGCGCGCTGGACGAGGCGGGGCTGGCGAAGGCACGGTTCCTGGACTCGGTGCTGGAGGGGGTCCGGGGGGTGGGGGCCGATCTGGCGGGGGCCACGTTGCGGGACGTGGAGGTGGTGGACGCGCGGCTGGGCGGGGTGCAGTTGCACGGGGCCGTGCTGGAGCGGGTGGTGGTCCGGGGCGGCAAGATCGACTACTTGAACCTGCGGAAGGCGCGGTTGCGGGACGTGGTCTTCGAGGGGTGCGTGCTCGTGGAGCCGGACTTCGGGGATGCGGTGCTGGAGCGGGTGGAGTTCCGGGACTGCGGGCTGCGGGGGGTGGATTTCAGCGGGGTGCGGATGACGGATGTGGATCTGCGGGCTGCGGGTGTGCTGGAGATTGCGCGGGGGGTGGAGGCTTTGGCCGGGGCCGTGATCAGCCCGGCGCAGCTGTTCGAGCTCGCCCCGGCGCTTGCTGCGCAGCTGGGGGTGCGGGTGGTGCCGTGACGGGGCCCGGTGGGGCCCCTGCGGGCCGTCTCCCGGGGCGCCGCCCCGGACCCCCGTGCCTCAAGCGCCGGCCGGGGCTGAGGTGGGGGCTCCGCCTTGGACCCCGTGCCTCAAGCGCCGGTGGGGCTGAGGTGGGGGCTCCGGCCCGGGTCCCGTGCCTCAAGCGCCGGCGGGGCCGAGGGTCGGGGCTCCGCGCCGGGGCCCGCGCCGCGAACAGCGGCGGGGCTGAAGATCGGCCGTTGCCGGCCGTCCGCAGGGGTTAGGCCGGGACGCGGGGGAAGCGGGACTGGAGCATCCAGATGGCGGGGTTTTCGGCCAGGCCGTCGTGCATGTCGACCAGGTCGGCGATGAGGTCGTGCAGGAAGTCGCGGGCCTCGCGGCGCAGCAGGCGGTGGCTGAAGGTCAGCGGCTCCTCCTCGCCCGGCATCCAGTCGGCCTCGACGTCGACCCAGCCGAAGCGGCGCTCGAAGAGCATCCGGTCGGTGGACTCGGTGAAGTCGAGTTCGGCGTACTGGCGATTGGCGGAGCGGTTGCCGCGGGGGTCCTGGTCGAGCTGCTCGACGATGTCGCACAGGGCCCAGGCGAAGTCCAGTACGGGCACCCATCCCCAGGCTGTGGACACTTCCCGGTCCGTGGTGGTGTCGGCGAGGTAGACGTCCCCGCAGAACAGGTCGTGGCGCAGGGTGTGGACGTCCGCAGAGCGGTAGTCGGTCTGCGGGGGGTCGGGGAAGCGCCGGGAGAGGGAGTAGCCGATGTCGAGCACGTCACCGATGGTGTCACGGGTACGCGGGGTGTCCTCACCCCGGAGGGGGCGGGGGCTGTGCGAGGGGCGCGTCAAGAAGGCAGCAGGCGTTGTTCCTTCGCCACGGCGACGGCGCCCGCGCGGGTGTCGACGCCGAGTTTGTCGTAGATGCGGCCCAGGTGGGTCTTGACGGTGGCCTCGCTGATGAAGAGCGCGCGGGCGATGTCGCGGTTGCCGAGGCCGCGGGCCAGCTGGCCGAGGATGTCCAGTTCGCGGTCGGTCAGGGTGGGCCGGGTGCCGCGCATGTGGGCCATGACGCGGCTGGCCACCGGCGGGGACAGGGTGGTGCGGCCCTGGGCTGCCGAGTGGATGGCGGCGAAGAGTTCCTCGGGGCGTTCCGCCTTGAGGAGGTAGCCGGTCGCGCCCGCGCCGATGGCCCGGGTGATGTCCGCGTCCGTGTCGTAGGTGGTGAGGACCAGGACGTGCGGGGGGTTCGGGGCGGCGGTGATGCGGCGGGTGGCCTCGACCCCGTCGATGCCCTCGCCCAGCTGGAGGTCCATGAGGACCACGTCGGGGCGGAGCTTGGCGGCCAGCGCGACGGCCTCCTCGCCGCTGCCCGCCTCGCCGAGGACCTCGATGTCGGGCTCGCTGCCGAGGAGGGCCAGGAGTCCGGCGCGGACCACCACATGGTCGTCGCAGAGCAGGATCGTCGTCATCCGGTGGGCTCCAGGGGGATGGCCGCGGAGAGGACGGTGCCCTCGCCCGGCGTGGATTCGATCGTCAGGGTGCCGCCCAGCTGGCGCACGCGGGCGCGCATCGCCGGGAGGCCGTGTCCGCGTTCCCCGGTGGCGACGCGGGGCTCGTGGAAGCCTCGGCCGTCGTCGGCGATGTCCAAAACCACCTGGTCACCGAGGAAGCTCAGGGTGAGCGCGGCCGTCCGGGCGCCGGAGTGCTCTCGTACGTTGGCCAGCGCGCCCTGGGCTATGCGCAGCAGGGCGGACTGGACCCGGTCGGGGAGTGCGGCCGGGGCGCCTTCGAGGTGGAAGCGGACCTCGATGTCCGGACCGGCGTCCAGGGCGCGCAGGGCGTCGGCGAGGCCGGTGCCGTCGGCGAGTTCGGCGGGGGCCAGGTCGTGGACGAGGCGGCGGGCCTCGGCGAGGCCGCGGGCGGCGATGCCGGTGGCGGTACGGACGTGCGCGCGGGCGGTGGCCGGGTCGGTGTCCCAGGTGCGGTCGGCGGCCTGGAGGAGCATCTGCTGGCTGGAGAGGTTCTGGGCGAGGGTGTCGTGGATCTCCATGGACAGCCGCTGGCGTTCGGCGAGGGTGCCCTCGCGGCGCTCGGTGGCGGCCAGTTCCCGGCGGGTGCGGATCAGGTCCTCGATCAGTGCGCGCTGGGCCTGGGCCTGGCGCTCCATGTGGACGAATACGGCGGTGGCCAGGGCGGCGACGGCGGGCGGGGCGAGGAGGAGGTTGGGGTCGAAGGACCCGGCCAGCTTCAGCTGGGCGATCACCACGAAGCCGGTGAGGAGGGCGACGAGGACGATCGCGGCGCGTGGGGGGAGGGTGCGCAGGGCGGTGAAGAAGAGCGGAACGGCGCACCAGGCGAAGCTCGGCGCGAGGACGACGAGGACCACCCAGGTGGCGACGATCAGGCCGAGCCAGAGGGTTTGCCGTGCCCGTCCTGTCGGACGTGTCTGCCTAGTCCGTCCTGTCCGGCGGGAGGTCGGGGCGGCGCCGAGGGCCGGGCCGACGGCGGGGCCGAGTACGTACAGGAGGGCCAGCGTGATGCTGAGGGCGATGATCCACGGGGTGCGGGGTTCACCGGGGTGGCGGAGGAGGAAGCGGGCCAGCGAGGCGCCGAGGAGCAGGAAGAACGCGGTGTGGGCGACCGTGGCCAGCGTGCGGGTGTCGCGTGGCGGGGCGGGGGTCGTCACGGGGTGCTCCTGGGTTCGGGGCTTGCGTCCATTGTTGCCCGCGGCGTCGTCTCCGGGGCGTGGCCCCGGACCCGCGCCTACCTCGCCGGGGGGCCGGCACGGCGGCGCCGGCTGTGCCCGGAGGCGTGACCAGCCAATACGGCCCTCGTGACGGTGCGCATCGACCGATCGGATGACCCCCGGGTCAGCCGGTGCGGTCGGTGGGGGGAGCCGGTACGGGGACGGGGCGGCGGGGGGTGCGGGGACAGGCTTGGAGCAGTCACCGCGTCAACCGTTCTCAGGAGCACAGATGAACACCCGTACCCGCGTTCTCACCGGTACCGCCCTCGCCGTCGCGCTCGGCGCCGGGACCTTCGGCGCCGTCAGCGCCGGCGCCACCCCCGCCGCCGAAGCCGCGCCGGCCGCCGTGGCCGTGAAGAAGGACGGGCCGGGCGACAAGAACTTCACCACCACGACGCACCTCACCCTCGACGCCGCCACCCGCGCCGCCCAGGCCGCGCTCCAGGCCGCCCAGAGCGAGAACCAGAAGGTGACCGTCGCGGTCGTGGACCGCAACGGCAACACCCTCGTCACCCTCCGCGGCGACGGCGCGGGCCCGCAGTCCTACGACTCGGCGCAGCGCAAGGCCTACACCGCCGTGTCCTGGAACGCCCCGACCTCGGTGCTCGCGGGCCGCCTCGCCCAGGCCCCGAACCTGAAGGACATTCCCGGCACCCTCTTCCTCGGTGGTGGCACCCCGGTGCAGGCCAACGGTGCCCCGGTCGCCGGCATCGGCGTGGCCGGCGCCCCGAGCGGCGAGCTGGACGAGAAGTTCGCCAAGGCCGGCGCCGACGCCCTCGCCAAGTAGAGCAACAAGCAGAGCCCCAAGTAGAGCGACGAGCAGATCAACAAGGCGATCAAGCGGGACCCGACGGCGCCCGCCTAGGATCGAGTGCGTGGAACACCGCGCTCTTTCCCGCCTCGCCGCCCCCGCCGTAGCCGCCCTGCTCGCCCTCACCACGGCGTGTACGGGCGGCCCGGTGCAGGGGCGGCCGGGTGCGGCGGGGCTGCGCGACCCGTACTTCCCCAAGGCGGGCAACGGCGGCTACCAGGTCGAGCACTACGACCTGGACCTGGACTACGACCCCGCCGACGGCCTGCTGCACGGAACGGCGGTGATCACCGCCCGCGCCGAGCAGCGGCTCAGCTCCTTCAACCTCGACCTCAGCGGCCTGAGCGTCGAGGACGTGACCGTGCAGGGCGCCGGGGCCCGGTACAACCGGACCGGCAACGAGCTGACCGTGCGCCCGGCCGAGGACCTGCAGAAGGGCGAGGTCTTCCGTACGGAGGTCGACTACGGCGGCAGGCCGAAGGCGCTCACGGACGCGGACGGCGCCAAGGAGGGCTGGATCACCACGGACGACGGCGCGGTGGGCGTCGGCGAGCCGGTTGGTTCGATGACCTGGTTCCCGGGCAACCACCATCCCAGCGACAAGGCCGCGTACGACATCACGATCACGGTGCCGAAGGGCTACGAGGCCGTGTCGAACGGCGAGTTGCGCTCGCGGACCACCGACGCCGACGGGCGGACCGTGTTCGCGTGGCACAACCCGGAGCCGATGGCGAGCTACCTGGCGACCGCCGTCGTCGGCAAGTACCGGGTGGCGTCCGGGCGGACCCCGTCGGGGGTCGCCCTGTACAACGCGGTGACGCCCGATGAGGCGGCGGCGAGCGCGGGGGTCCTCGCGCGGCTGCCGGAGATGGTGGAGTGGGCGGCGGGCCGGTTCGGGCCGTACCCCTTCGGTACGGCGGGGGCGGTCGTGCTGCCCGCCGGGACCCTCGCCTACGCGCTGGAGACCCAGACCAAGCCCGTCTTCCCCGGCGCGACCGACGAGGAGACCCTGCTGCACGAGCTCGCCCACCAGTGGTTCGGCAACTCGGTGTCGCCGAAGTCCTGGAAGGACATGTGGCTCAACGAGGGCTTCGCGACCTACGCGGAATGGCTGTGGGCCGAGGACCACGGCGGGACCACCGCGCAGCAGGCGTTCGATGCCTTCCTGGCCGGTGACACGGACGCCGACGAGGACGCCGGCTCCGACTGGGGCGCCTTCCCGCCGGCCGCGCCGCCCGGGCCCGAGGACATCTCCTCGAAGCCGGTCTACGTCCGCGGTGCGATGGTGCTGCACCGGATCCGCCAGGAGGTGGGCGACGAGAAGTTCTTCGCCCTGCTGCGCGGCTGGCCGGCCGACCACCGGCACGGGAACGCGAGTACGGCCGACTTCACCGCCTACGCGCAGGAGAAGACCGGGCACGACCTGAAGAAGGTCTGGGACGTGTGGCTGTACGGGAAGGACCGCCCCAAGTAGCCCGGTGGGCCTTACGGATGACGGGGTACGGCACGGCCTTACGGGGCCGCCAGCGGCTTGCGGAGCACCGTGCACGCACGGCCCCGTTCGCGGTCCTCGGCCCGGCGCAGCGGGGTGTAGCCCTGGGACTCCCAGAAAGCCATGGCCTTGGGGTTGTTGTCGAGTACGGCGATCCGTACGCCGGTCCGTCCGGCGGCGCGGAAGCGGTCCTCGACGAGGGTGGCCACGGCGCGTCCGTAGCCCTCGCGGTGGGCGGTGGCGTCGACCAGCAGCAGGCCGATCCACGGGTCCGGGTCGTCGGAGGCCGGATCGGGGTGGGTGGCGAGGGTGGCCGCCATGCCGACGAGCCGGCCGGCGGAGCGGGCGAGGAGGACCTCGGCGCCGTCATGGGCGAGTTCGCCGGCGAGGGAGGCCGCGACCTGTTCGACCGTGATGCGGTTCGGGTCGGGGAAGTCGCCGCTGAGTTCGAAGAACGCATGGTTCGTCGCGTACAGGGAGGCGATCTCGGTCAGGACCGGACCGGGCAGGGCGCCGTCCACGGGGACGAGCGGTTGGAGAATCACCTGGTCAACGGTAGCGAAGCCCCCTCCCCGGACGGCTGGGAGGGGGCTTCGGCAGCGGTGGTGTCGGCCGCTGCGGGCGGAACTCAGACGTTGACGCCGAAGTCCTGCGCGATGCCGGTGAGACCGGAGGCGTAGCCCTGGCCGACCGCGCGGAACTTCCACTCGGCGCCGTTGCGGTAGAGCTCGCCGAAGACCATGGCGGTCTCGGTCGCCGCGTCCTCGGAGAGGTCGTAGCGGGCGATCTCGGCGCCGCCGGCCTGGTTCACGACGCGGATGTACGCGTTGCGGACCTGGCCGAAGTTCTGGCTGCGGGCCTCGGCGTCGTAGATGGAGACCGGGAAGACGATCTTGTCGACGTCGGCCGGGAGGCCGGCGAGGTTGACGTTGATGGCCTCGTCGTCGCCCGCGCCCTCGCCGGTGCGGTTGTCACCGGTGTGGACGATGGTCTGGTCGGGGGTGGACTTGTTGTTGAAGAAGACGAAGTGGCCGTCGGAGACGACCTTGCCCGTCGCGTTCACGGCGATGGCCGAGGCGTCGAGGTCGAAGTCGACACCGGTGGTGGTACGGACGTCCCAGCCGAGGCCGACCGTGACGGCAGCGAGGCCGGGGGCCTCCTTCGTGAGCGAGACGTTGCCGCCCTTGGACAGGCTGACAGCCATGGGAATGTCCCTTTCCTCATCCGACATGCACGTGCAGGCGGTCAAATTACCGCTCATCCCTATAACGCCACGAGGGGGCCGCCGGGTTCCCGTGCGAAATCCGCACGGCAGGCGGATGACGGTAGGGGGTGGCAGTACCGCCTGACGGCAGAGCGGTACGGGCCGGCAGTACCGGCTGACGGTAAATGAGGGTGACGGGGCGGGGGCGGGCACGGATCATAGGGGGCATGCCTGGTCCCTATGTCATCCGCGGTTCGGTCGTGCTCCCCGAGGGCGAGCTCGCCTGGCGCTTCTCGCGGTCCTCCGGACCGGGCGGCCAGCACGTGAACACCTCCGACTCCCGCGTGGAGCTGCTCTTCGACCTGGCGGCGACGAACGCGCTGCCCGAGGTGTGGAAGGCGCGGGCGCTGGAGCGGCTCGCCTCCCGTCTGGTCGACGGGGTGGTGACCGTACGGTCCTCCGAGCACCGCTCGCAGTTCCGCAACCGGGAGATGGCGTTGGTCCGGCTGGCTTCGCTGCTGGCCGAGGCGACGGCGCCGCCGCCGAAGCCGCGCCGGGCGACGAAGATCCCTCGCGGGATCAACGAGCGCCGGCTGCGGGAGAAGAAGGCGCGGGCCGAGACCAAGCGGGGGCGGACCGGGCGGGACTGGTAGCGCCGCCGGGGCCCGGGACTACTGACCCTACTGACCCAGGTGGCGGTAGCGGCCGCGGAAGTACGTCAGCGGCTGCCCGTCCGGGGAGGGCAGGCCGGCGGTCAGGACGCGGCCGATGACCAGGGTGTGGTCGCCCGCCTCGACGCGGTTCTCCGTACGGCATTCGAGGGTGGCCAGGGCGCCGCTCAGCAGCGGGGCGCCCGATGCCTCGCCGCGGACGTGGGGGAGGTCCGCGAAGAGCAGCCGGTCGCTGATCCGGCCCTTCATGGCGAAGCGGCCGGCGACCTGGAGCTGGTGGTCGGCGAGGAGCGAGACCGCCCACAGCGGCTGTTCCGCGAGCAGGTCGTCCATCCGGGAACCCTCGCGCAGGCTCACCAGCACCAGGGGTGGGTCCAGGGACACGGACATGAACGCCGTCGCCGTCATGCCGACGTCCTCGCCGCGCGGGCCGTCCGCCGTCAGAGGGGTCTCGTACGCGGTGATCAGGCACACGCCCGCCGCCAGCCGGGACATGGCTGCCCGGAACTCGTCGTTGCTCACCCCCTCAGCATGGGGGCTGGCATGGGGCACGGGGGTGACAGGGATCGTCTTCAGCACGCTGGAACGCTAATCTCGCCCTCCCGCGCGCACATCGGGCCCTGGTCCGAGTCGCGTCCCCGCCCCTCGGCCTAGGCCCGAGAGTATCGTTTGCTTCCGGGAAGGTGAGGGAGCGCTCCCAGCCAAATCCGACCAGCGGGACGCTGATTATTCATCTCATGTGACTTGAGTCACAGACGGCAAGATTTGTTGACCCTGTGTACCTGCGGCACAGCTCACTGTGATTCAGTGGACGGGACACCGCAACGAAACGCCGATGACAAAACTGGAGTTGCTGTCGAGGTCTCGGGGAGAGCGAGCAATGGAGACCGAGTCGGAGCCGTACGTCCGTCTTGCGACCCTGCGGCAGCTGCACCGGGTGGTGGCCGAACTCAACACGGCCAGGAGCCTGGCGGACACTCTGCAGACCGTCGTGGACGGCATCGTCGTGGGCCTCGGCTACGAACTCGCCTGTGTCAACCTCGTACGCCCGGACGGTGATCTCGTCGTCGCCGCCTTCGCCGGCGACCCCGCCGCGGAGGCTCTCATCACCGGCCGGGTCGGCTCCCGAAGCTCCTGGGAACGCCGCCTGACGATGGGTGAGAACTGGGACGGCCTCCGCTTCATCCCGCACACCGAGGGCTGGGTCCTCATGGAGGACGACGTCCCGCAGTGGCACACGGAGGGCCCCGAGCCGCGGTTCGAGGACGAGTGGCATCCAGAGGACCGGCTCTACGCCCCCATGTATGCGTCCGGCGGGGAACTTCTAGGTGTCATTTCGGTGGACAGACCGCGCAATGGGCGCCGGCCGGGCGCCTGGGGCCGCGAAGCGCTCCAGATGTACGCCTTCCAGGCGGCGATTGCGATCAGTAACGCGAGGCTCCGCGCGAACATGCAGCGGGCCCTGGTCAGGCTGGAGCGCGAGCAGCAGGCACTGCGTGCCAGTGAAGAGTCGTTCCGCCAGGCCTTCGAGTACGCGCCCAGCGGCATGGCCATCGCCGAGATGGGCGGCGACCAGCACGGCCGGCTGCTGCGGACCAACGACGCGCTGTGCCGGCTGCTGGGCCGCCCGGCCTCGGTCCTGCGCCGCTACTCCTTCTCCGACCTGGTCCACCCCGAGGACATCGGCACCCTGCTGCGGACCTCCGCCGAGGGCGGCCGCGCCGAGCTGCGCCTCGGCCGGCGCGACGGCACGTACGTATGGGTCTCCCTGCGCAACTCGGTCGTCGCCGACGCCGCCGACGGCCCCCGGTTCCTGCTCACGCACGTCGAGGACATCGAGGAGCGCAAGCGGCACGAGCTCCAGCTCGCCCACCGCGCCAGCCACGATTCGCTGACCGGCCTGCCCAACAGTGCCGAGCTGCGGTCCCGGCTCGGCGCCCGGCTGTGCCGCAGGCCGCAGTCCGTACGGGCCACCGCCGTGGAGGCTCTGGACGCGGCCTACGAGGGCCGCGTGGCGCACACCGGGTACGGCGACGGCCACGAGGTGCGGAGGGAGGCGGGTGGTGCCGGTGAGCACGGCTTTCAACCCGACGGCCCCGACCGGTTCGCGGGGTCCGACCCCTTCGAGTACGCCGGGACGCTGCCCGCCCAGGCGGACGGCCCGTACGACCACCACGTGCACACGGTGGCGCCCACGACGGACGTCGACGACGGGACGAAGGGGCTCGCGGTGCTCTTCTGCGACCTCGACGGCTTCAAGTCGATCAACGACCGGTTCGGGCACCACACGGGTGACGCGGTCCTGATCGAGGTGGCCCGGCGGCTGACGACGTGTGTCAGGGACGGCGACACCGTCGCCCGGCTGGGTGGTGACGAGTTCGTCGTCCTCGCGGACGGCCTGGGCGCCGCGGACGCCGCCGATCTCGCCGTCCGGCTGCGCAACGCGATCATCCCGCCGATCCGGGTGGACGGCCGCGCGGTGCGTGTCGGAGCCAGTTTCGGGATCGGCTGGGCCAGCTGCGGGATGTCGGCGGACGAGGTGCTGCGCTCCGCCGACCAGCGCATGTACATCGAGAAGAGGTCCCGCTCCAAGGCGCACCGCCGGGCCGGCTGAGACGATCGGGCGCCCGTGGGCGCACCTGTTCGGGGTAGGCTCCCGGGGGTCGAAAGGAGTGACCTGCGATGACGACGCCCGCGAACAACGGCCCGCACGGTGGGGCGAACAAGCCCGAGGACGACGATCCGTTCGGCTATCTCTACGCGGACGGCCAGGCCGCCGGAGCCACCCCGCCCGGTCAGGGCGGCGGATACGGCTACCCGGGGCCCGCGGCAGGCGGTCCTTCCGGCGCGCAGCCCGGCGTTCCCCGTACCTCCCACCACCAGGTGCGCACGGTCGGCGAGCGCAGGAACGGCGGCCAGCGCGGGCAGGTGCCCGCGCAGCAGCCGCCCTACCAGGCGCAGTACCAGGCCCCGGAGGCGCTCCAGGCGGGCGGGTACGGCGTTCCGCCGCAGCAGCAGCCCCCGCAGCACCAGACGCAGTCGGTCACGCCTTCCGGCGGTCACGGCGGTCACGGCGGCGGCGGCGGATCCAGCCGCAAGGGTCTGCTGATCGCGGCGGTCGCGGTGGTCGGCGCGGTCGCGATCGGCATCGGCGCGGCCCTCGCCTTCGGCAAGGACAAGGACAAGAACGACAAGGCGGACGGCAACGGCCAGCAGTCGGCGGCTCCGCACAACCCCTCGTCCCCGACCCCGAGCGGCTCTCCCAAGCCCTCCGAGGCCCCGCTGCCCAAGGGCGAGGCGGCCGGTGCGGGCATGGTGCTGAGCGGTGGTGCGCAGTTGCAGAGCGCGGTGCCGGGTTCGAAGAGCTCGGGCGGTCAGTACGTCGGCAACTTCAACCAGACCGGTGCGGCGCTCACCTGGACGGTGGAGGTGCCGGATTCGGGCGACTACACGCTGTTCGTCAACTACGCCGTTCCCGGCAAGGACGGTAAGGCGACCCTCACGGTCAACGGGCAGAGCCCGAACCAGTCGCTGAACCTGTCCAACTTCGCGAAGGCGGCGGACGGGGCCTGGGACAAGGGCTGGACGCGCACCTTTGCGTGGATCACCCTCAAGAAGGGCTCGAACGCGCTGAAGATCTCGTGCGAGCCCGGCAACCAGTGCGACGCGATCTTCGACCAGCTGGAGCTGGGTTCGGGGCACACCAGGCGCTGACCGCCCCACCGGTACGGAAAAGGGTCCGGTCCCACCGCGCACGCGGCGGGACCGGACCCGTTTTCATGGGGCTGTCAGCCGCAGTGGACCCAGCCGGTGTTTTCCCTGTGCGTCTTCTCCAGGTAGCTGGAGTCGTCGCCCAGCCAGACGCCCGTGATGTGCCCGGAGACCTTCACGCAGCTGCCGGGGGCCTTGACGTACACCGGGCCCGCGTACTGGGTGTAGGCGCGCTGGCCGTCGACGTCGGACTTGCCGCCGCCTTCAAGGGAGATGCCCATGCCGTCGGTGACGTGGAAGCTGGCGTCGCGGCGGAGGATCGCGCAGTTCGTGCCGGTGGAGCGGTTGTAGTAGAGGAACAGGACGCCGGCGCCGGTGGCGCCCTGGTCGTCGCCGAGCGGGTAGGCGTCCTGCTGGTAGTAGCCCGCGCCGCAGGAGCCCCCCGAGATCGTCTGGGCCTGGGCGGGAGCCATCGCCAGTGTGGAGACGGCCACCACCCCGGCGAAGGTGGCGAGGGTGTTGCGGACGATGCGCTTCATGTGGTTCAGCCTTGCGTTTCGAAGATCGAAATGATCTTGTGATCCTACTGGCTCGAATGCGCAGTCCGAATCACCGGACGCATCGTCAGGAGCGATGTCCCCAAGACCTGCTGACGGATGTGCACTGCACGTCAGTCACTGCTGGTGACGGCGACCGCGTCCCGCAGCTCCTCGTAGGTGCCGGGGTCGAATTCCCCCGCCACCGGGGCCGCGACCGTGGCCGCCGAGAGGGCCACCGCGCGGGTGAGGCGCTCGGGCCAGTCCAGGCCCTCCGCCAGGGCCGACAGGAGGCCCGCGACGGCGGAGTCGCCCGCTCCGGTGGGGTTGCCGGCCAGGGTGCGCGGCGGGGCGGCCTGCCAGGTGCCCTCGGGGGTGGCGGCCAGCAGGCCCGCCGGGCCGAGCGAGGTGATCACCGCGTGGGCGCCCCGGCGGCGGGCGTCGCGGGTGGCGGGGAGCGGCTCGCGGGATCCGGTGAGCTCGGCCAGCTCGGCGGCGTTCGGCTTGATCATCTCGGGGCGGGCGGCGACCCCGCGGCGCAGGGCCTCGCCGCTGGTGTCCAGGAGGACCGGGACCCCGGCCGCGCGGGCGGCCCGTACGAGCACGGCGTACGCGCCCACCGGTACGCCGGGCGGGAGGCTGCCGCACAGCGCCACGGCCCGGGCGCCAACCAGCAGGGCCTCGTAACGGGGGAGGAACCCAGCCCACTCCGCGGGCGTGATCAGCGGGCCCGGCTCGTTGAACTGCGTGGTGTCGCCCGAGGCGTCGTCGACCACGGCCAGGGTGCGGCGCGTGGTGCCCGCGCAGGGGACGAGCGCGTCCACCACACCCGGGGACTGTGCCAGCAGCTCATGTACGACTGCTCCGACCGGGCCGCCCGCGAAACCGGTCGCGGTCACCTCGTGGCCGAGGGCGGCCAGTACGCGGGCCACGTTGATCCCCTTGCCGCCGGGACGCTCGGTGACCGCGGCGACCCGGTGCGAGGCGTGCGGGAGCAGCCTCGGCACGCGGTAGGTCACGTCGAGCGCGGTGTTGAGCGTGACGGTCAGGATCATGGGCACCCCCGGGTCTGTTGCTGCCGGGATCATGCCAAAGAGAAGGCGGTCGGCCCAGTCCTGGGGGCGACCGCCTTTCCGGGTACAGCCGGTTGGCCGTCAGGAACCGTCCCCGAGGACCGGGCTGACGACCCATTCACCGCGCCGCATGACGCCCTGGACGTCGAACTCGGCGTCCAGGACGACCAGGTCCGCGTACTTGCCGGGCTCCAGCGACCCGATCTCGTCGTACAGGCCGAGCAGCTTGGCCGGGTTGGCCGAGATCGCCTGGACCACGGACTCCACCGGCAGCTTGTCGAGGGTGACCGAGCGCTTGAAAGCGGTGTCCAGGGTCAGGGTCGAGCCGGCGATGGAACCGCCCTCCACGAGGCGGGCCACGCCCTCCTTGACCTCGACCTCCAGCGGGCCGAGGTGGTAGGTCCCGTCGCCGAAGCCCGCCGCGTCCATCGCGTCGGTGATCAGCGCCACGCGGTGGGCGCCCGCGTGGTGGAACGCCAGCTCCAGCATGGCGGGGTGCAGGTGCGTGCCGTCGTTGATGAGCTCGACGGTGACCCGCTCGTCCTCCAGCAGCGCCGCGATCGGGCCGGGCGCGCGGTGGGCGAGGCCCGGCATCGCGTTGAACAGGTGGGTGGCCACGGTCGCGCCCGCGTCGATGGCCTGCCGCGTCTGGTCGTACGTGGAGTCCGTGTGGCCGACCGCGGCGATGACCCCGTGCTCGGCCAGCAGCCGTACGGAATCCAGGCCGCCCGGCAGCTCGGTGGCGAGGGTGAACATCCGGGCGGCGCCGTGCGCGGCGTCGATGAGCTTGCGGACCTCGGCCGGGTTGGGGTCGCGGAGCAGCTCCTCCTTGTGCGCGCCCTTGCGGCAGGCGTTGATGAACGGCCCCTCGAAGTGGATGCCCGCGATCTCGCCCTGCTGGGTGAGCTCGGCCAGCAGCCCGGCCCGGCGGGCCAGTTCGTCGAGGTCCCCGGTGACGGTGGAGGCGACCAGGGTGGTGGTCCCGTGCTCGCGGTGGGTGCGGACGCCCGTCAGGACGTCCTCCGCGGTGCCGGAGGTGAAGGAGGCTCCGCCGCCGCCGTGGTTGTGCATGTCGACGAAGCCGGGGACGATCCAGTGCCCGGACAGGTCCACGACCCGCGCACCCTCCGGAGCGCTGCCGGCGATGCGGTCGCCGTCGACGATGACCCGGCCGCCCGCCACGGTTCCGGTGGGCAGCACCACCCTGGCGCCGGAGAGAACAGTGCTGTGCGCGCTTCCGGACATCAGGCAGGTACCTCCGTGGCGAGTAGGTCCCAGGCGAGCAGACCTGCGCCCAGGCATCCGGCGGTGTCCCCGAGGGCCGCCGGCACGATGTGGGGGAGCCGCTGGAACGTCACGCGCTCCTCCACGGCCGTCCGTAGTGGTGTGAACAAGGTTTCCCCCGCCTCGGCGAGCCCGCCACCGATGATCAGCGTGCGCGGGTCCAGCAGGGTGATCGCGGTGACCAGCCCGTCGGCGAGGGCGCCGACGGCGGCCAGCCACACCTCCCGGGCGCGTACGTCGCCGGATTCGACCGCCTTGGCGCAGTCCGCGGCATCGGCGTCGGGGTCGCCGGAAGCGGCCGCCCACGCCCGGCTGACGGCGGAGGCGGAGGCGAGGGTCTCCAGGCAGCCGTGCTGGCCGCAGCCGCAGGCGGGGCCGCCGGGGCGGACCACGATGTGGCCGATCTCGCCCGCGTAGCCGTGGGCGCCGGCCTCGATGCGTCCGCCGATGCCGATCGCTCCGGCGATGCCGGTGCCCAGCGGCACGAACAGGAAGCGGTCGGCGCCGCGGCCCGCGCCGATGCGGCCTTCGGCGAGTCCGCCCGTGCGCACGTCGTGGCCGAGGGCGACGGGGATGCCGCCGAGGCGACTTCCGAGCAGGGCGCGCATCGGTACGTCGCGCCAGCCCAGGTTCGCCGCGTAGACGGCGATCCCGTTCTCGGCGTCGACGATGCCGGGGACGGCGACCCCGGCCGCCGAGGCGGCTTCTCCGAACTGCTCCCGGCCGATGTCGAGCAGGTCGGCGGCGAAGTCCTGGATCGTCTCGACGACGGCGTGGGGGCCCCGCTCACGGCCGGTGGCGCGGCGCGCCTCGTGGAGCAGGGTGCCGTCGGCGGCGACCAGGGCGGCCTTCATCCCGGTGCCGCCCACATCGAGGGCGATGACGTGTTTCAGGGGTTTCACAGGAGACAGTCTCGCGTGCTCGACGGGGAAAGGTCTAGTCCATTGGAGGGATTGTTGAGCGGCCATACAAATTCGGGACCGAGGTCGGATCCGGATGTGATCGAGCCGCCAAAGTGGTGTAGACCTTACGTGGATCGTACGTACAACAAGGGGTGGACGAGAACTGTGAAGCGCCGATACCTGAGCCTGGCCGCGTCCGGCGCCGCACTGTGCCTGTCCGCGGTGACGCTGACGGGCTGCGGAGCCCTCGACGGACTCACCGGGGACAACGAGGTGACCCTGCGGGTCGTGGCGGCCGAGTACGGGGACAATCCGCAGAACTCGTCCGCGACGTACTGGAAGACGCTCGCCGACGGCTTCGAGAAGGCCAACCCGGGGATCAACGTCGAGGTCAGCGTCTACTCCTGGTCGGAGGTCGACGCCAAGGTCGCCGAGATGGTCAAGGCGGGCAAGGCCCCCGACATCGCGCAGATCGGCGCCTACGCCGACTACGCGGAGGCGGGCAAGCTGTACACGGCGGACGAGCTGCTCTCCGTCAAGACCGAGGCCGACTTCCTCGGGCCGCTCGCCGACGCGGGCAAGGTCAAGCGGATCCAGTACGGCCTGCCCTTCGTGGCCAGCACCCGGCTGCTCTTCTACAACGAGAAGCTGCTGACCGACGCCGGGGTCATCCCGAAGGACGCCAAGAACGGGTGGCAGCCCAAGAGCTGGGCGGAGCTGGAGGCGGCCGCGAAGAAGCTCAAGGGCGCCGGCGTCCAGACCCCCTTCGCGCTGCCGCTGGGACGCGAGGAGGCGCAGGCCGAGACGATGATGTGGATGCTCGCGGGCGGCGGCGGCTACACCGACAACGAAGAGCAGTACTCCATCGACTCCGCCGAGAACGTCAAGGCCCTGGAGTTCCTGCGGGACAAGATGGTCGGACAGGGGCTGACCGGGCCGTCCGAGCCGGGCAAGACCGACCGGCAGGCCGCGTTCGACGCCTTCACGCGCGGCGAGGTCGGCATGCTCAACGGGCACCCGACGCTGATCAAGCAGGCGGCCGGGAAGGGCGTCAGGTTCGGCATGGTGACCATGCCGACCATCGACGGCACGGAGCACTCGGCGATGGGCGTCGCGGACTGGGTGATGGCCTTCAAGAACGGCCACCCGAAGGAGTCCGGCAAGTTCCTGGACCACCTGTACGAGGCGAAGAACGTGACCGCCTTCACCAACAAGTACGACCTGCTCCCGGTGACGACCACCGGCTACCGGGCGATGCAGGCCGGAGCCGGCACGGGCGGCGTCGCACCGCAGCTGAAGACCTTCCTGGACGCCCTGCCGAACTCGCGGCTCTACCCGGTCGGCAAGAAGTCCTGGGCGGGCGTCAGCGAGGACATCAAGCAGAAGATCGGCAAGTCCGTCCAGCCGGGCGGGCAGCCGGCGCAGGTGCTGGAGGAGATCGCGACGGCGGCGCGGGCGGCCGATCCGCGCTGACCGCGGGGTGATCGGGGCGGTGCGGCGTCCCGGGTGACCGGGTCAGCGCGACGGCACGAATGCCCGGTCCGCGCCGATGGGGGGGGCGACCGGGTCGCCGCGGGCCGACCCGTGCCGGGCCGACCGTGCCGGGGCGGCCCGTGCGTGTGCGGGCCTGTGCGTGCCGGTGCGGTCGGGCCCGGCGGCCAGGGCGGCCTGCGGGCCGGGCGGTCGGGCCGGTGTCGGTGGGCGGCGTTAATCTGGCCGTATGACGGACGAGGGGCAGCTGACGGCCACGGAGGCCGCGGTGCTCGCGTACGAGGGACGCACCTGGCCCGGGCCCGGGGCCAAGGAGCGGGCGATACGGGAGGGGCTGGGGATGACCCCGGTCCGCTACTACCAGCTGCTCAACGCGCTGATGGACGACCCCCGGGCGCTGGCGCACGCCCCGGGCACGGTGAACCGGCTGCGGCGCATCCGCGCGGCCCAGCGGGCCAGGCGATAGCCGTCACGCGGCTGGGCCGTTAGGGTCATCCCTATGGGGAGCCATCCGCACGACTTGCCGATGCCCGTCACCGCAGCCGGACGCGAGGGACTCGAAGCCCTGCTCCGCGCACCCCGCCGGTCGGTGATCGGCCTGGACTTCGACGGGACCCTTGCCGACATCGTCCCGGACCCGGACCAGGCGCGGGCCCACCCCGCAGCCGTACCGGCCCTGGCCGCGCTGGCCCCCGAGGTGGCCTCGGTGGCCGTGGTCACCGGCCGGCCGGCGGGCGTCGCCGTCCGCTACGGGGGCTTCGCCGGGGTCCCCGGACTGGAACACCTGGTGGTCCTCGGCCACTACGGGGCCGAGCGCTGGGACGCCGTCACCGGGATCGTCCACGCCCCCGCCGAGCACCCCGGGGTGGCGGCGGTCCGGGCCGAGCTGCCGGGGTTCCTGGAATCGATCGGGGCCTGGCGGGGCACGTGGATCGAGGAGAAGGGCCGGGCGCTGGCGGTCCACACCCGCCGCGCCGAGGACCCGGAGGCGGCCTTCGCGGCGCTCCGCGAGCCCCTGGCCGAGCTGGCCGCGCGGCACGGGCTGATGGTCGAACCGGGCCGGGCCGTGCTGGAACTCAGGCCGCCGGGCACGGACAAGGGCGTCGCCCTGACGGAGTTCCTGGCGGAGACGGACGCGGGGCCGGTGCTGTACGCGGGTGACGACCTGGGCGACCTCGCCGCGTACTCGGCGGTCGAGAAGCGGCGGGCCGACGGTCTGCCGGGGCTGCTGGTGTGCAGTGGGTCCGCGGAGGTTCCGGAGCTGGCCTCCCGCGCCGACCTGGTCCTCCCGGGCCCGGGCGCGGTAGCCGCCTTCCTGTCCGACCTGGCCGAGGCCCTGCGCTCCTGACCCGCCCCGCCGCCGCTGGGACTCCGCCGCAGACCCCGCGCCTCAAACGCCGGCGAGGCTGGGTTGTGCCCGGCGGGGCTGGGGTGTGCCGGGCGCACGGCATGTGCCAAATCCAGCCCCTCCGGCGTTTGAGGAGCGGCGTACGGGGCGGAGCCCCGGTCCTTGAGCCCCGTCGGCGTTTGAGGCGCCCGGGGCGGAGCCCCAGGGGCGGGCCGCGGTCAGGCCTGGAGGTCGGACAATTGGGTGGTGAACCACTGGGCCGGCGGGAGGGCGGTGGCAGCCGCGGCCAGGCGCTTCGTACGGTCCGCACGCTCGGCGTCCGGCATGGACAGCGCCGCGTGCAGGGCCTCGGCCGTCTCCGACACGTCGTACGGGTTCACCGTGAGCGCGTCCTGCCGGAGTTCCTCGTACGCCCCCGCCCCGGTCGACAGCACCAGCGCGCACCCCGCCTCCGAGACCACCGGGATCTCCTTCGCCACCAGGTTCATCCCGTCCCGCACCGGGTTCACCAGCGCCACGTCCGCCATCCGGTACGCCGCGAGCGAGCGCGCGAAGTCGTCCTGCACCGACACGTGCACCGGCTGCCAGTCCGCCGTGCCGAACTCCGCGTTGATCTCGGCCGCCAGCTCACGCACCGACTCCGTGTACGCCCGGTAGACCGCCAGGTCCTGCCGCGACGGGTACGCGGACGCCAGGTGCACCACCCGGCCGCGCCATTCGGGGTGCGTGGTCAGCAACTCCCGGTAGGCGAGGAGCCCGCGCAGGATGTTCTTCGACAGCTCCGTCCGGTCCACCCGGACGATCGTCTTCAGGTCACCGACCTCCGCCCGCAGCGCCGCCAGCTTGTCGTCCACCTCCGGCCGGTGCGCCAGCGCCCGCAGCTCGTCCGCGTCGACCCCGAGCGGGTACTTGGTCACGTGCGTGAACCGGGCCTCGCCGCCGGGCTTGATGTGCTTCACCCCGCGCAGCGGGTCCTCCCCGCTCGGCAGGTGGGTCCGCGCCACGCCGCTCTCGTCCTCGAACTGCGCGCTGGTGATGAAGGCGAGCGCCCAGCTGTAGGTGTGGAAGCCCAGCCGGTCCGCCCCCAGCATCCCCCACACCAACTCCCGGCGGACGTCGTCCGGGAGCATGTCCATGAACTGCCGCGCGGCCCACGGCGTGTGCGTGAAGTGCCCGATCCGCAGGTCCGGCCGCAGCTCCCGCAACTGCCCCGGCACCAGCGCCAGGTGGTAGTCCTGCACCAGGACGCAGGCACCCTCCGCCGCCTCCTCCGCAAGCGCCGCCGCGAAGGCCTGGTTGTAGGCGACGTACGACCCCCACTGCCGGCGGAACTCCGCGTCGAAGACCGGCGTGCGCGGGATGTCGTACAGGTGGTGGTGGGTGAACCACAGCACCGAGTTCGCGATGCCGTTGTACGCGTCGTCGTACACCGTGGGATCGATGTCCAGCATCCGGACGCCGGGTTCCGTCACGCCCCGCCGGACCGCCTCCCGGTCCGCCTCCGACAGGGCCGCGCAGATCCACACCGCGTCCGGCTGCTCCGCCAGGGCCGCGGAGAGTCCGGAGACGAGACCGCCCCCGCCGCGCCGGGTACTGAGGGTGCCGTCGGCGGAGAGGGCGTACGAGAGCGGGCCGCGGTTCGCTGCAACGAGTACCTGAGAAGCCATGCGGCCAACCTAGCCCGGCCCGCGCCCGCTCAAACCGTACGATCCCTCACGCCACGCTGCGCAACGCGTACTCCTTGACGCCCAGCATCGGCGGCCGCTCCTCCGTGTCCACCGCGTACGTCCGCGGCACGAACCCGTCCGGCCCCCGCTCGAACTGCGTCAGCTCCGGCCGTACGAGATGCCCGCGCGAGAGCCGCAGCTGCGCGGTCCGGTATATCGCCGCGGCCATCCGGCCCAGGGCCTGCCCGTCCTGGTGGCGGTGGACCCGTACGCCCACGTCCACCTGGGCCAGCGCGTCCAGTCCGACCGTGTGCAGGGCGTCCACCAGCAGACCCAGCTCGACGCCGTACCCGACGGGGAACGGCAGCCGCTCCAGCAGGGAGCGGCGCACGGCGTACTCGCCGCCCAGCGGCTGGACGAAGCCGGCCAGCTGCGGCCAGTGCAGGTTGAGCAGCGGGCGCGCCACCAGCTCCGTGACCCGGCCGCCCTGGCCGGGGGCGTCGCCCAGCGGGCGGTCGTACATCGCCTTGACGAACTGCACGTCCGGTTCGGTCAGCAGCGGACCCACGATCCCGGAGACGAAGTCGGCCGAGAAGTCCCGGAGGTCGGCGTCGACGAAGCAGACGATGTCCCCGCCGGTGGCCAGCAGGGAGCGCCACAACACCTCGCCCTTGCCGGGCACCGCCGGGATCCGCGGCAGGATCTCGTCGCGGTGCACGACGCGGGCGCCGGCCTTCGCCGCCACCTCCGCCGTCCGGTCGCTGGAGCCCGAGTCGATCACCACCAGTTCGTCCACGAGGGGGCACGGCAGTCCCTCGATCAGCTCGCGGCGGATCACCTCGACGATCGCGCCGACCGTCGCCTCCTCGTCGAGCGCGGGCAGCACCACGCTGACCGTGGTCCCAGCCGCCCGTTTCCGGTCCAGCAGCTGGTCGAGCGGTCGGTCGGCGGCGGACCAGGAGCGGTCTGCCAGCCAGCGCTCCACCTCTTCCAGCACCTTCGGCACTCCCTGCATCGTCACTCGTTTGGACCGATTTGTGATCCATCTCGCGGTTCGGACGGCTGTCTCAACCATCCGCCCCTTCGGTTACAGTCTTGAACAACGCAGAGGACCACCGCATGCCGGGGGTCCTCGCGCACAAACGCCCGGACGCGCCGTAGAGCGCGCGGCCCGGTGCCATACCGCTCATCCAGAGGGGCAGAGGGACACGGCCCGTTGAAGCCCCGGCAACCCTCCAGTCGGTTCTCGCGATGCGTTTTCACGCACCCCCGCGAGGTCCCCGGCTAGGGAAGGTGCCAATTCCGTCTCATGGCGAAGTGCGCCATGGGGAAGATGAGGAGAAAGGGCCTCGCCATCATGGCTGCACAGACTGTTGCCACCTCTGCCGGAACCGTCGACCTCGGACCTGCCACCGGCCTTTCCTGTCGCGAGTGCGCTACCCGCTTCGAGCTCGGACCCATCTTCGCGTGCGTCGAGTGCTTCGGACCTCTGGAAGTCGCCTACGACCTCCCGACCGGCGACCCCGAGGCCCTGCGCGCCGCGATCGAGGCCGGCCCGAACAACATCTGGCGGTACGCGCCGCTGCTGCCCGTCCCCTCGGACGTGGCGTCCAAGCCGAGCCTGAACCCGGGCTTCACCAAGCTCGTGGACGCGCAGAACCTGGCCAAGGAACTCGGCGTCACCGGCAAGCTCTACGTCAAGGACGACTCCGGCAACCCGACGCACTCCTTCAAGGACCGCGTCGTCGCGATCGCCGTCGAGGCCGCCCGCGCCTTCGGCTTCACCACCCTGTCCTGCTCCTCCACCGGCAACCTGGCCGGCGCCGTCGGCGCCGCGGCCGCCCGGGCCGGTTTCCGCTCCTGCGTGTTCATCCCTCACGACCTGGAGCAGGGCAAGGTCGTCATGGCCGGTGTCTACGGTGGCGACCTGGTCGGCATCGAGGGCAACTACGACGACGTGAACCGCTTCTGCTCCGAGCTCATCGGCGACCCGCTGGGCGAGGGCTGGGGCTTCGTCAACGTCAACCTGCGCCCGTACTACGGCGAGGGCTCCAAGACCCTGGCGTACGAGATCTGCGAGCAGCTCGGCTGGCAGCTGCCCGACCAGATCGTCATCCCGATCGCGTCCGGCTCGCAGCTCACGAAGATCGACAAGGGTCTGCAGGAGCTGATCAAGCTCGGCCTCGTCGAGGACAAGCCGTACAAGATCTTCGGCGCCCAGGCCGAGGGCTGCTCCCCGGTGTCCACCGCCTTCAAGGCCGGCCACGACGTGGTCCGCCCGCAGAAGCCGAACACCATCGCCAAGTCCCTCGCCATCGGCAACCCGGCGGACGGCCCGTACGTCCTGGACATCGCGCGGCGCACCGGTGGCTTCGTGGAGGACGTCAACGACGAGCAGGTCGTCGAGGCCATCAAGATCCTCGCGCAGACCGAGGGCATCTTCGCCGAGACCGCGGGCGGCGTGACCGTCGGCGTCACGAAGAAGCTCATCGAGAACGGGCAGCTCGACCCGGCGCTGACCACCGTCGTCCTGAACACCGGTGACGGCCTCAAGACCCTGGAGGCGGTGGCCGCGGACAGCGGCCAGACCGCCACCATCCGCCCGAGCCTGGACGCGTTCCGCGCCGCCGGCCTGGCCTAGGAGGTCTGTCCGGCGGATCAGGGCCGGGCCCTGATCCGCCGGACACCCCCTTCCCTCCCCCTGCACACCGGAAAGGCAGTAGCGCCATGAGCGTCAACGTCCGCATCCCCACCATCCTGCGCACCTACACCGGCGGTCAGGCCGAGGTCCCCGCCGAGGGCGCGACCCTGGCCGAGGTCATCGAGTCGCTGGAGAAGAGCCACCCGGGCATCGCTGCCCGTGTCCTGGACGACCAGGGCAAGCTGCGCCGCTTCGTGAACGTCTACGTCAACGACGACGACGTGCGCTTCGAGGGAGGGCTGGAGGCGGCGACGCCGGACGGCGCCGGTGTCTCGATCATTCCCGCCGTGGCCGGCGGCTGCTGACGCGCGATAAACGTAATTGCCCCCTCCGCTAAAAGCGGAGGGGGCAATTCTGCTTGATTGGGCGCGGTAGAGTTGGGGAAGTCCCCTCCGCTGGACTTGCCCGCCGCATATGAACGGGCCGCGTGAGGGTCGACATCGGGTCAATGTGCAAGCGCGGTATGGGGCTTTGGCGAGATATGTCGGGCCCGAGTTGCCCTGGACTATGCCAAATTTTCACTCTATTTCAATGTTTCTGGGTGACCAGATTTCTCGTCGGATTGACCTGTTGCAGACAGCACCGACGCAGATACATTCAGCCTCGGTCGACGCGTTCCGACGCAAGTTCTGACCCGGGAGCGCGAAGTGCGTTCCTGCGCAAGGGCCAGTAATAGGGGAGTTAGGCATGGCTCAGGGCACCGTCAAGTGGTTCAACGCGGAGAAGGGCTACGGCTTCATCGCGGTCGACGGTGGTGCGGATGTGTTCGTCCACTACAGCGCCATCCAGATGGACGGGTACCGCACCCTTGAAGAGGGTCAGCGGGTCGAGTTCGAGATCTCGCAGGGCCAGAAGGGTCCGCAGGCGGACATGGTCAAGCTCGCACTCGGCTAGTCCCGGCGCGATCGACCGCCCACGCGTACGTAAGAGGGGCCCACATCCTGGACACGGGGTGTGGGCCCCTCGTGCGTTCGCGGGGGCTGTTCGCGGCGGCGTTCCCCCAAGCCGCTTGCACTCGTGGGGGTCGAGTGCTAATCATTGGCGTTAGCACTCTCCAGGTGAGAGTGCTACCAAAACGAGGACCGGGTCGGTGAGGCCCGCAGGGTCCGGCGGGAAGGAACCGCCGGGCACGCAGGCCGTCCGTCGCGGGCGCGGGCGCGGTCCGGGAGCAATCCACCGCTGTCCGGGAGGACCACTTCAGATGGCCAAGATCATTGCGTTCGACGAGGAGGCCCGGCGCGGTCTCGAGCGTGGGATGAACCAGCTCGCCGACGCCGTCAAGGTCACCCTTGGCCCCAAGGGTCGCAACGTCGTCCTTGAGAAGAAGTGGGGCGCGCCCACGATCACCAACGATGGTGTCTCCATCGCCAAGGAGATCGAGCTCGAGGACCCGTACGAGAAGATCGGCGCCGAGCTGGTCAAGGAAGTCGCCAAGAAGACGGACGACGTCGCCGGCGACGGTACGACCACCGCCACCGTGCTGGCCCAGGCGCTCGTCCGCGAGGGCCTGCGCAACGTGGCCGCCGGCGCCAACCCGATGGCCCTCAAGCGCGGCATCGAGAAGGCCGTCGAGGCCGTCTCCGGCGCCCTGCTGGAGCAGGCGAAGGATGTCGAGACCAAGGAGCAGATCGCTTCCACGGCCTCCATCTCCGCCGCCGACACCCAGATCGGCGAGCTCATCGCCGAGGCCATGGACAAGGTCGGCAAGGAAGGCGTCATCACCGTCGAGGAGTCCCAGACCTTCGGTCTGGAGCTGGAGCTCACCGAGGGCATGCGCTTCGACAAGGGCTACATCTCGGCGTACTTCGCCACCGACATGGAGCGTATGGAGTCGGCTCTCGACGACCCGTACATCCTGATCGTCAACTCCAAGATCGGCTCGGTCAAGGACCTGCTGCCGCTCCTGGAGAAGGTCATGCAGTCCGGCAAGCCGCTGCTGATCATCGCCGAGGACGTCGAGGGCGAGGCCCTGTCGACCCTGGTCGTCAACAAGATCCGCGGCACCTTCAAGTCCGTCGCCGTCAAGGCCCCGGGCTTCGGCGACCGCCGCAAGGCCATGCTCGGTGACATCGCCATCCTCACCGGTGGCACGGTCATCTCCGAGGAGGTCGGCCTCAAGCTGGAGAACGCCGGTCTCGACCTGCTCGGCCGCGCCCGCAAGGTCGTCATCACCAAGGACGAGACCACCATCGTCGACGGTGCCGGTGACAGCGACCAGGTCGCCGGTCGCGTGAACCAGATCCGCGCCGAGATCGAGAACTCCGACTCGGACTACGACCGCGAGAAGCTCCAGGAGCGCCTCGCGAAGCTGGCCGGCGGCGTGGCCGTCATCAAGGCCGGCGCCGCGACCGAGGTCGAGCTCAAGGAGCGCAAGCACCGCATCGAGGACGCCGTTCGCAACGCGAAGGCGGCCGTCGAGGAGGGCATCGTCGCCGGTGGTGGCGTGGCCCTGCTGCAGGCCTCCGCGGTCTTCGAGAAGCTGGAGCTCTCGGGTGACGAGGCGACCGGCGCCAACGCCGTGCGCCTGGCCCTGGAGGCCCCGCTCAAGCAGATCGCCGTCAACGGTGGTCTCGAGGGTGGCGTCGTCGTCGAGAAGGTCCGCAACCTGCCGATCGGTCACGGCCTCAACGCCGCGACCGGCGAGTACGTGGACATGATCGCCGAGGGCATCATCGACCCGGCCAAGGTCACGCGCTCCGCGCTGCAGAACGCCGCGTCGATCGCCGCGCTGTTCCTGACCACCGAGGCCGTCATCGCCGACAAGCCCGAGAAGGCCGGCGCCGGCGCCCCGGGCGGCATGCCGGGCGGTGACATGGACTTCTGATCCGCCGCGGCTCCGGCCGCTGGTTGATCGGCTGTTCTCGAACGAGGGCGGCACCCCCTGCGGGGGGTGCCGCCCTCGGGCGTTTCGGGACTCTCAGAAGCCCGTGGTGTCGATCGCGACTGGTCCGTAGCCGCGCGCCGGTGCCGGGAACCGGAAGAAGAAGGGGCCCGGCCTGTGGGACGCATCGCCGTCGGCCGGCCGGGTTTGGTTGACTGCTGCCATGACGGATGGGGCGAGCGTGTTCATCAAGATCTGCGGGCTGCGGACCGCGCGGGACGTCGACGTGGCCGTGGAGGCCGGGGCGCAGGCCGTCGGGTTCGTCTTCGCGCCCGGCAGCCCCCGTACGGTCGACGCGGCCACCGCGCGGGAGCTGGCCGCGCGGGTGCCGGACGGAGTGCTCACCGTCGGGGTGTTCCGGGGGCAGTCGGTGGCGGAGGTGCGCCGGTTCGCCGAGGAGAGCGGGGTGCGGGGTGTGCAGCTGCACGGCGAGGAGGGCCCCGAGGACTTCGCGGCGCTGCGGGCCGAGGGGCGGACGCTGCTGCGGGCCACCGCCGAACGCGTGAAGCGCTGCGGCGAGTACGGGGAGGACCTGCTGCTCCTCGACGCCCCCGACCCGGGCTCCGGCAAGCCGTGGAACTGGGGCTCGGCGGACTTCACGCCGCCGGAGGGGCGGTGGCTGCTCGCGGGCGGGCTGACCCCCGCCAACGTCCGCGAGGCCGTCCGGGCCACCGGCGCGTGGGGAGTGGACGTCTCCAGCGGCGTGGAACGCGAGCGCGGGGTGAAGTCCCCGGAGCTGATCCGCGCCTTCGTCGAGGCGGCGCGCGCCGATCGTCGCTGAATGCTTCCGCGCGACTACCCTGCGCGATGATTCCGGCATGGGTCCGTCCGCTTGGGGGCACACACCCTGCATGGACTCGGAACAGCTCGGCTGGCTGCGGCGCTTGACGTCCCGGCTCGCCCCGGCGGGCGCGGGCGGCGGCGCGGTCGCGTTCAGGCCTCGCCTCGCCCCCGTCTTCACCGCCGATTTCGCCTCGCCCAGCCAGTGGGTCGCGGGCCGTTCGTGGGCGTATCCCGACGGCGGCCCGACGAACCCGGGGGACAACAAACTGGACCACCTCGTCGACGATCCCGCCTACAGCCGCAGCGGCGTCTTCCGGGCGACGCCGAGGCCCGACGGCAACTGGGACTGCGGGCTGCTCACCACCGAGGGCAGCGACGAGGGGTTCATGGTGCGCACCGGCGACGTGCTGGAAGCCCGGGTGAAACTCCCGGCGGAGACGGGTGCCTGGCCGGCGATCTGGACCTGGCGGGACGGGGGCCAGGAGATCGACGTCTTCGAGTACCACCCCGACAACCCGGATCTGCTGGAGCTGTCCAACCACGTCCGCGAGGCACACCGCTACCACCGCGACCCGTCGGTGCGGCCCGGCGCCTGGGTCGACCTCAAGGTCGAGTTCGGGCGGAAGTCGGTCGTCTGGTGGGTCAACGGCGCCCGCGTGTTCGCCGACGGCCGGGGCGTGGGCCGGTCCTGGCACGCGTACCTCATCGTGAACCTGTCCGTCTCGGCCGGGCGCTACCACCCGGCGCCCGGCCCGGGGGTGACGGAGATGGCGTACGAGGTCTCGCGGCTGTGCGTGTACCGGGGCTAGTGCTGTGGCCGGAAAGGTTTGCCGGGCGTCGCGACCCGGTGACTTCCAGTCACAGCACTGGACGGCCGGTCGGGCGCGCGTTCGGTCAGGATGCGGGCCAGACGGTCATGTCCGCGGTCACCGAGCCGGACGTGCCCTTCACGTACTGGGTCGACTTGATCTGGATCACGAGCAGCGCGATGTCCCCCGAGGGGTGACGGACGCAGATCTCGCTGCCGGCCGCCGCCGCGGCCAGCGGGAACTCCTTGCTCGTGGCGGCACGCGTGAGGAGGCTGCACGTGTCGTGGGTGCCAGTGCCCGGCTCGGCGTACAGCATCGTGAACACGCTCGTGTCGCTCACCAGCTGGCAGCCGGTCACCTCGCAGTTCAGGCGGATGTCCCCCGTGAGGTCGTCGTGCCGGACCGGTTCCCTGATGCCGATCGAGTTCTTCTCGTCCAGGCGCAGCCCGGGGTAGGGGTGGGCGACGGGCTTCGGCGGCTTGGCAGTGCTCGGTGCGGATCCGGAGGTTTTCGGCGCCGTGCCGCCGGCCGCCGAGCCCGATGACCCCGACGGTGTCCCCTGGGCTTCCCCGGCTGCGCCGGGCGTCTTCGACGGGGACGCGTCGAGTTCGCGCATCCTGTCCGCCGCTCCCTTGCCCAGCCAGGCCAGGCCCGTCAGCAGCAGTGCTCCCGCCGTCACCGCTGCGGCCGTGATCAGCGCGATGCGCCGCTTGCGCGCCCGCTGTTCCTCCGGCCCGAGCGGCGTCGTCGGCAGCGGAGGCCGCCAGTTCATCGGCGTCGTGTGCACCGCCGTGGGATGCGGGACCGGAGCCGGGATCACCACCTCCGGCCCCGTCACCTCGCGCCAGACGGCCGGTCCGCCGCCCGCGTCGGCGTCCTTGCCCAGACGCCGACGGCACCACGCCACGATCTCCGCGGGGGTGGCCCGCTCCTGTGGATCGGCGGCCAGGCACCGGGCGATCAGCGGGCGCAGCGGCTCCGGCAGCCTGGACAGGTCGGGGTCGGAGTGCACGATCCGGAACAGCACGCTCATCGACGGACCGTCTCCGTACAGCGGCTCGCCCAGCGCAGCGAACGCCGCTGTCTGGCCCAGTGCGAAGACGTCGGTGGCGGCCGTGGTCTCGCCCGCCAACGCCTGCTCGGGGGCCATGAACTGGGGCGTGCCGATGGCGCTGCCCGTGGCGGTGGGCGCGGTGGTGCCGGACGCCAGCGAGATGCCGAAGTCGATGACACGGGGCCCGTCGGCGGCCAGGAGCACGTTCGACGGCTTCAGGTCCCGGTGCACGATGCCCGCACCGTGGATGGCCTGCAGGGCCTCGGCCACTCCCGCCACCAGCCACAGCACCGCGGGCACCGGCAGCGGTCCGCGCCGGGCGACGGCCTCCGACAGCGAGGGCCCGGGCACGTACAAGGTGGCCAGCCAGGGCGGCGCCCCGTCCGCCTCGGCGTCGATCAGCTCGGCGGTGTACGCACCCCGGACGCGCCTGGCGGCCTCCACCTCCCGGCGGAACCGCCGCCGGAACGAGGGGTCTTCGGCCAGTTCCGGCCTTACCACCTTGATCGCCACAGGGCGGCCGCCCTGGGTGTGCGACAGATAGACCCGGCCCATGCCGCCCGCGCCGAGCCTGGCAGCGAGGCGGTAGCCGGCCACGGCCGTGGGATCGTCCTCGCGTAGCGGCTCGAACACCTCGGTCGCGCTGTTCATCGGTCTCCCCCGATCCGATCCCCCGACCAACCGATGAGTTGATCCGCCTCACCCTAAGCGTCGGGTGGGGGCGGGGAATTGCCGGGTGTCAGCGCCCGAGGCCGCGCCGTGGGACGCGGGAGCGGGCGGGCGGCTCCGGCGGGGGACGGTACGGACGGACGGATGGGGTGCGGAGGCGGGGGCCAGCTGCTGCTGATGGCGGCCGTGCGTGTGCCGAGGCTCGGCTACGGCGCCGATGGCCTGGTGCGGTTCCTGCGCACCGCGGCCGGCTGAGTCGGATTCAGCTGGTGATGCGTTCGCCGTCGTACTCGCCGCCCACGCAGGTATACAGGCCGGTGGCGGAGTCGTATTCCACCTTTCCGTATTTGGACTCGCACGTCGGTCCGGGGACAGCCGGTGCGGCTGCCTGCGCAACGGGGACCGCGGCGCCGAGGGCGGACAGTACAAGGGCGGCGGTGAACGCGAGAATTCGGGTACGCATGGGAACTCCTCTGCGGGCGAGTGACACCAACGCGTCAACACCAGCCTCCCTCTGCGGCGCGTCGTGCGCACCCTGATGGGGGGCGCACAAGGGGGCGCACGAGAGGCGCCGCCCGCGGTCGAGCGTCAGGCTGGTGTTATGGCGAACACGCCCGAGGTAATCGTGGGGGCGCCTGAAGACCTCGGCTTGCGGCAGGTTTTGGTCGACGGCAAGCGCGTGGGCAAGGCCCATTCCCTCAGGGAACTCCGAAGAATCCTGGATCGTGCCGGTGTGGACCCGGGGCACGAGATTCAGTGGCTCGGCGGGGACAGCACTGTCTGGCCGGACCAGGCCTGGGTGCGGCGAACCATTTGCTTCTTCATGGTCCTCGGCCTCCTCGCGACGGCATGGCCGCTCTTCCGGATCGGAATGTCGGACAGCGGCGATGCCCTCACGTACGGCGGACGGATCGCGGGACTCACCATCCTCGCTGTGGCCGTGTTGGAGGTGCTGGCCGTTGGGGCCGCCATCGACTACTGGGGCAAGCGGCGGTGGCGTTACTCGGGGGTGGTCGTTCTGGCCGGAGTCGTGATCTCCCTCCTCTGTAGCGCCACCCTGCTCCTGCTGCAGGTCGGGGAGCGGTTCACCGGCTACACCGTGGTCGGGATGGTCCTCGGCGTCTGGTCCGCGGTGGCCCTGTTCGGACTTTTCAAATGCGGGGCGTGGAAGGGGCTCCGGATTCCCCGGAAAATCGCGATCGGGGTAATCGTTTCCACGCTTCTCGCCGCCGCCAACCTTGCATATTCGCAGATATATGTCCCCTATGTGACGACGCCGCTGATCCAGAGTGGGGCCGAGTTCAGGGAGTCGAACATGGAAAAGGGGGCGAAGCAGGTGTATGTGACGGTCCATCTGTACGTGAAGAACGCTGGTCAGGTGCCCGTCTACATCCTCGGCAGCATGTACTGGATCCATGGTGGGCCCGCGAGCAGCAGGCCTGCTGCCAAACCTGCCGGAACCACACTGCTCTACGTCGGCGAGTTCGTCACGCCGGTCGGCCGCGTGCTGAATCCAGGGGAAGAGGTCGCCCAGGACGCGGTCATTGAGATAAAGGGTACCGATCCTCACAAATATGAAGCGATCAAGGCTCGGACCGAGGTGTACGTGATCAGGAAAGACAGAATGAAGATGACCGAGGACTACGAGCGCTCCTTGGTGGAGGGGAAGAGGCTCAAGGAGGACTGCCAGCCGGGGGATCCGCCCAATGCGGAGTACAGATACCGGACCGGGATCTCGAACAGCAGTGAAATCCTGAACGTGACCCGCGGCCCACAGCGCGTGACCGTGTGGAGGGTGGGAGGCAAGGAGCCGCACGTCGTTGTGGATGTGTCGCCACCGGGTGACCGGATACGGTACGACGGCAAAAACCCCATCGCGAACGAAAAGTCCAGCGAGCGGTACGGACTCACGCAGGTGCGCGGCACCATGGTGCAGACGCCCTACCCGGAGCTCCTGGAAAAGGCCGGCTCGACCGAAAAGAACGAGAGCCCGGCACCGATCCCGACCCCGCCCCCGACCACGGCACCGACCCAGTGACCCACCCCCTCTCACACCGGGGCGTCGGTGCGCAGGCGGGCGTGAAGGTGCTCGTCGTGCCAGCCGTCCGCGTGGAGGAGGGCACCGCGCATGGTGCCCTCCAGGGGGAAGCCGGCCTTCGTCGCGACGGCGCACGAGGCCGGGTTGGCGACGGAGTGGGTGATGCGCAGGCGGTGCAGGCCCAGTTCGTCGAAGGCCCAGCGACTGATCCGGTCGGTGGCCTTCACCGTGACCCCGCTGCCGCGCCCCGCGGGCAGCAGCCAGTACACGATCTCGCCGCTGCCGCCGCGCAGATCGAGGTCGGCCAGGCCGATCAGCCCGACGGCCGGGCCGCCTGCGGCGGGGGCGACGGCCCAGACCGCGGCCTCCTCGGCCTGCCAGCGCCCGTGCCAGCGGGCGATGCGGTCCTCGGCTTCGGCCAGGGTGAGTTGGTCCGGCCGGTTCCAGTGCCGGATCTCGGGGTCGAGGCAGGACTCGGCCAGTGCAGGGGCGTCGTAGGGGGCCCAGGGGCGCAGCAGCATCGGGCCGGGGAGCGGGAGTTCCGGCTGCGGCACGGCGCTCATCCGCCCGGCGGGGACCACGTCGGGTATCAAGTGGGTCATGGACGGATCATGCCCGGTCCCGTGGCCGCCGCGCGGAAGCGGGCGAGCAGGGTGCGGGATTCCGGGGCCGCGGGGTCGAAGAACTGCTTGGCCAGTGGGGGCGGTACGGCCGGGCCGTGGAACCGTACCTCGTGGCAGGCGAAGCAGAACTGGGCCTCGAACAGCGTGTGGGTGAGGCCGGCGTCGTACGCGCGGACGGCCCATCCGGGGTGGAAGCCGCAGCGGTGCTGTTCGCTGCCCGGCAGCGACGCGATCAGGGCCAGGGCCGATGAGGCCTCCTCCGATGTCCACAGGGCGACGGAGTCACCCGTGAACGGACCGGCGGGACGCACCGGCTCCGAGGTGAGGCGTACGACCTCGATCAGCGCGGCGGCGGACACGGCTTCGGCGGGGAGCTGCATGGTGGCATCATCGCCGCTCCCCGCCCGGAGGTCCCCGGTCAGGTCAGGACCGGTTCCTTCGGGGGGTCTGCCAGTGTGTCCGGGGTGGGCTCGGGGCCGGTGTTGAGATCGGTCAGCATCTGGCGGGTGAAACCGAAGAAGTACGTGGCGACGAAGCCCACCAGGTAGCCGACGACCAAGCCGCCCGCGTAGATGGCGAGGGTGGCGCCCATGCTCGACTTGCCGTCCAGCAGCGGGAACAGGGCCCAGCCCGAGGGGCCGATGGCGGTGGAGCCGAAGGCCACGCCGAGCTGGTTGAAGAGGCCGACGAAGGCTCCGCCGGCCGCGCCGCCCACGCAGGCGGTGACGAAGGGGCGGCCGAGCGGCAGGGAGACGCCGTAGATGAGGGGTTCGCCGACGCCCAGGAAACCGGCCGGGAGCGCGGACTTGATGGTCGTACGGAGGGAACGGTTGCGCGGGAGCCGGTAGTAGACCGCGAGGGCCGCGCCGACCTGGCCCGCGCCCGCCATGGCGAGGATGGGCAGCAGGACCGTGTAACCGGACTGTTCGATGAGCGTGGTGTGGATGGGGATCAGGGCCTGGTGCAGGCCCAGCATGACGAGGGGGAGGAACAGTCCGCCCAGGACCAGGCCCGCGAAGGCGCCGCCGGTGGCGAGCAGCCGGTCGGCGAAGGTACCGATGGCGGCGGAGGCCTCACCGGCGAGGAACATCAGACCGAAGATCGTGACCAGGCCGGAGATCAGGACGGTGAGGGTCGGCGTGACCAGGACGTCCAGGGCCTCGGGGACCCACCTGCGGCACCACTTCTCCACGTGCACGGCGAGCACGGCGGCCGCGAGCGCGCCGAGGACGCCGCCCTGGCCTGGGGAGAGCTGCTGGCCGAAGGCCTCGATCTTGGTGATGCCCGGGAAGACGATGATCGCGGCGACCGCGCCGCCGAGGACGGGCGTACCGCCGAACTCCTTGGCCGTGTTGTAGCCGACGAAGACCGCGATCAGCGACATGAAGCCGGAGGCCGTGGCGGCGAGCGCCGGGACGACGGCGGGCAGCCAGCCCAGGTTCGTGAGCACGCCGTTCAGGCCCGCGATGATGCCGCAGCCGATCAGGGCCGGGATCAGCGGGACGAAGATGTCGGCGATGCGGCGCAGGAACAGCTTGAAGGGGGTGGCGTTGCGGGTCTTCTGCGCTTCCTTCAGTGCCGCGCCCTGTGCGGCGAGATCGTCCGCCGTGATCGTGGGGGGCGCCGCCCGGTGGCCCCGCTCGACCAGCGCCTCGAACTCCGGGGTGACGCGGGCGACGGTGCCCGGCCCCAGCACGATCTGGTACGTGTCGTCCTCGACCACGCCCAGGACCGCGGGCAGGGCCTTGAGGGCCTCGTCCTGGACGAGCGTGCGGTCGCGCAGGGAGATGCGCAGGCGGGTCATGCAGTGCGCGATCGAGGTGATGTTGTCCGGGCCGCCGACCAGAGGAAGGATCGCGGCGGCGGTGGCGCGGTTCTTGTCAGTGGACATGTGGTGGTCGCCTTGCCGTAGAGGGGGAAAGGTCAGCGGGGCCGGTCGGTGTGTCCGGTCAGCGGGTCCGGGAGTGGTCGAGGGCCGCGCGCAGGTGGCCCTGCGAGGCGGCGAGCAACTCGGCGGCCTTCGGGCCGTCGACGCCGCCGAGGATGACGAGGACGGCTTGCTTGACCTCGCCGTCGGTGGCGGTCAGCGCGGCCTCGATCTCCGCCTCGGGCGCGCCGGTGGCCAGCGCCACGATGCGGCGGGCGCGGGCGCGCAGCTTCTCGTTGGAGGAGCGCATGTCGACCATCAGGTTTCCGTACGTCTTCCCGAGCCGGATCATCGCGATGGTCGAGATGAGGTTGAGGACCAGCTTCTGGGCGGTCCCGGCCTTCAAACGGGTTGATCCGGTGAGCAGTTCGGGGCCGACGACGACCTCGATGCCGTGTTCGGCGGCCGCGGCGAGCGCAGACCCGGCGTTGCAGGAGAGCCCGACGGTGAGCGCGCCGCGCGTACGGGCGAACTCGACGGCGCCGATCGCGTACGGGGTGCGGCCGGAGGCGGAGATGCCGACGACGGTGTCGTCAGGGGTGAGCTCCAGCGCCGTGAGGTCCTCCGCCGCCAGCTCCTTGGAGTCCTCGGCGCCCTCGACGGCCTCGACCATGGCGGAGGGGCCGCCCGCGATGAGTCCGACGACGTCGGCCGGGTCGGTGTTGAAGGTGGGCGGGCACTCGCTGGCGTCCAGGACGCCCATCCGGCCGGCGGTGCCGGCGCCCGCGTATACCAGGCGGCCGCCCCGGGCCATGCGGGCGGCGATCGCGTCGATCGCGGCGGCGATCAGCGGCAGCTGCGCGGTGACGGCGGCCGGGACGGTGGCGTCCTCGGCGTTCATGAGGCGGGCGATGCCGAGGGTGGACAGCCGGTCGATCTCCGCCAGTTCGGGACGGAAGGCCTCGGTGGTGAGCGTCTCCAGCTGGGCGCGGAGTTCGGCGTACGCGGTCATGGGCGGGGCGCCTCCTGGCGGTTCGGCGAGCGGTTCAGCGGAGGTTCAGCGAGAGGTCCGGTGGCGGTGGGCGAGTGCCTCGTACGAGGCGGCGAGGGCGGGCGCGGCCTTCTCGTACGTCTGCTGCGCGACGGCGACGAACAGGCAGTCCACGACGAGGAGCTGGCTGGTCCGGCTGGACATGGCGGCCGGGCGCAGCTGGGTCTCGCGGGCGGCGGAGGTGGCCAGTACGACGTCGGCGTGGTGGGTGACGGGGGCGTGCGGGCGGGCGGTGAGGGCGATGGTGGTGGCGCCGTGCTCGAAGGCGACCCGCAGCGGCTCGATGACGTCGCCCGTCGAGCCGGAGTGGGTGACGGCTACGGCCACGTCGCCGGGGCGCAGCTGGACGGCGTTGGTGACGGCGAGGTGGGGGTCGCTGTGGGCGTGCGCGATCAGGCCGATGCGCAGCAGCTTGTGGGCGAGGTCCTGGCCGACGAGGGCGGAGGCGCCGACGCCGTAGATGTCGATGCGACGGGCGGCCGCGAGGGCGGCGACGGCGGCGGCCAGCTGGGTCAGGTCCAGCCCCGCGGCGGTGTCGGCGAGGGTCTGCGCCTCCTCGTGGGCCAGTTTGGCGACGACGTCGGCGAGGGAGTCGTCGACGGCTATGTCGACGGTGACGGCGGGGGCGGACCCGGACTCCTGCCGGGCGGCGAGGGCGGCCAGCGCGAGTCGCAGGTCGCGGTAGCCGGGGTAGCCGAGGAGACGGGCGGTGCGGACGACGGTGGCCTCGCTGGTGCCGGTGCGCTCGGCGAGGGCGGAGACGGTGAGCCGGGCGCATCCGGCGGGGTCGGCGGCGACGGCTTCGGCGACGGCCAGCACCGACCGGGTCATGGAGGGGGCGAGGCTGCGCACACGGGCCTGGAGGGCGGGGGCCGGCGGGGTCCCGGGCTTCACGTCGGTCCTCTCGCCCCCCTGGGGCCTTTCGGACCTCTCGGACCTCTCGGTCGTCGCGGTCCCTTCACTTCCATCCGTTCCGACCGGGTTGAAAGTTTCTTTCGCCTTTTTGCTCACATTTGAAAGTTATTTTCGGAGGGGGTGGGCGTCAAGGCGCCATGAGGCCCCTGGAAAAAGGACCTACGCCACTTCGCCCGCACGGGGTCACAATGAGCCCATGGACCACGCGACCCCCCTGGAACAGGCGCTGCACGTCGCACGTGCACTTGTTCTCGCCGACCTCGCCGCCGGCGAGGTCGCCGATGCCGATGTCGTTTCCCTCGTCGAAGACTCGGTCACGCACCGCCGTTGGTGGGTGGAGCAGTGGCCGGAGGGGGTCGACTACCTGGCCGGACTCGTCGCCCAGGACGTGCAGGACGCGTTGCTGGAGAAGTACGGGCGCTGGCCGTTGTGTCCCGTCTGCGCGCACGGTGATCCGCACGCGCTGGACGTGGAGCCGGAACTGGGACCCGACCCGCACTGGGTGTGTTCGGAGGCGGGCGTGAAAGTGGCGGCGGTGGGCGGCCTCGGCCCGGTCCTCCACCGGTGACCGTCTACATCGACCCGCCGACCTGGCCGGGCCACGGCCGTATGTGGTCGCACCTGGTCAGCGACGTCTCGTACGACGAACTGCACGCGTTCGCGGCGGCCATCGGCTGCCCGCCGCGGGCCTTCGAGCGGGACCACTACGACGTGCCCTCGTACCGGTACGCGGACGCGGTCCGGGCCGGTGCGGTGGAGATCGGCAGCAAGGAACTGGTCCGCCGCCTCACCGCGGCCGGCCTGCGCCGCCCGAAGGGCCGGACGCAGGCGTAGCCCGGGGGCGTCACGCCCGGGCGGCTTCCTCCGACGTGACCGACGTGACCGACGCACCCCGCGTAACCGTCGTGCCCCGCGTGACGGGCGGGACCGGCTCGACCCGGACCGCGTCGGCCGAGGACGCGATCACGCGGGTGGTGGCCGGCCGCGTACGGCGGTCCAGGCGGAGGGCGATCACGGCGAGGGCAATGGCGGTGACCGTCATCGCGGCGCCGGCCCACGCGGTGGCGGCGAAGCCGAGGTCCGCGTCGATGACGGTGCCGCCGAGCCAGGGGCCGCCGGTGTTGCCGAGATTGAAGGCGGCCGTGGTGGTGGCTCCGGCCAGGGTCGGGGCGGCGCCGGCCACGTTGAACATGCGGGCGTTGAGCGCCGGGGCGGTGAAGAAGGCCGAGACGCCGAGCAGGAACGACAGCGCGATGGCCGCGACCTGCACGGACGCGAGGAGCGCGAGCGCCGTCAGGAAGACGGTCGAGGCGGTGATGCCCCAGATCATCACGCCGAAGAGGTGCGCGTCGGCGACCCGGCCGCCGACGGTCGTGCCCACCAGCGCGCCCACGCCGAAGAGGCCGAGGATCCACGGGACCCAGCCGGAGTCCAGCCCCGCGACGTCGGTGAGCAGCGGTGACAGGTAGCTGAAGGCGCAGAAGACGCCTCCGGCGCCCAGGGCCGTGATGCCGATGGAGAGCCAGACCTGGCGGTCGCGGTAGATGCGCAGCTCGCGCCCGAGCGAGGGCTTCTCGGCGGGCAGCGGGATCTTCGGGATCAGCGCCAGGATGCCGACGAGGGCGATGGCGGAGGCCGCGCCGACCGACCAGAACGCGGAGCGCCAGCCCAAGTGCTCGCCGAGGAAGGCGCCCGCCGGTACGCCGAGGACGTTGGCGATGGACAGGCCGCCGATCATGACGGCCATCGCGCGGGCCCGCTGGTCCTTGTCGACCATGGCGATGGCCACGGCCGCGCCGACGGCCCAGAAGCCCGCGCAGGCGAGGGCGGAGACCACGCGGGAGGCGAAGAGGAGCTCGTACGAGGGTGCCAGCGCGCCCGCGACCTGCCCGAGGCCGAAGAGACTGATGAGGGAGATGAGGGTGGTGCGGCGCGGCAGGCGCAGGGTGGCCACGGCCAGCAGGGGTGCCCCGACGACCATGCCGATCGCGAAGGCGGATATGAGCAGGCCCGCCTGCGGGATGGTGACGCCCATGTCCTCGGCGATCGGTGGCAGGAGCCCGGAGAGCATGAACTCGCTGGTGCCGAGCGCGAAGACGGACAGGCCGAGGACGTAGACGGCGACGGGCATGCGGGGGCGTGCGGCGGCTGCGGGCATGACTCTCACCAACCACGGCGAACGGGATCGAATTCCCGGAGCCGCGTGAGCCGCGTGCGCTACGTGAGCTCGGCGAGCTCAGCGGCGAGGTTGGCGCGGGCCGGGACCTCCCAGTGCGCGGTGCCGTACGGCGTACGGAAGAGCCGCGGCAGGCCGAGCAGCTGGCGCAGGACGGCCGCGCGGCCGGCGCGGAAGGCGTCGTCCGGGACGAAGCCGTACTCGGCGCGCACGGCGGCGGCGTAGGCGGCGTACGCCTCGGGCGCGCCGGCCAGGACGGCCAGGTCCGCGTCGCAGAGCACCTCGCCGTCGGTGTCGCCGGGGGCGGGGTCGTGGGTGACGGTCAGCCGGACCAGCCGGGCCACCTCGGCGGTGCGGGCGGGGTCGACGCCGAGCTCGGGCAGGGCCCGCTCGGCCATGGCGGCGCTGCGCTCCTCGTTCTCGGAGCGGTCGGGGCGGTAGACGGCGTCGTGGAACCAGGCGGCGAGCTCGACGGCGGCGGGGTCGGCGGCGTACGGCGCCAGTACGTCTATCCGTGCCAGTACGTCGGCCAGGTGCGCGGTGGTGTGGTAGCGGCGCTGCGGCTCCGCCCAGGCGGCGAGGAGGCGGTCGGCGTAGGGGGTGGGGTCGCCGCTCGCTCCGGCGGCGATGAGGGTCGCGAGCCAGCGGGCACGCAGAGCGGTGGCGTCGGAAGTGGTGTCGTTGGGCGGGGTCCCTGTGTCCATGGGCACATTGTGGGGGTGGCGTGATCGTGCTGGTGGAGCGAGGGCGGAGGCCCGTACTCTTAATATTGGACTAGACCTATTTTCCGTACCGGAACGAAGGACGGCATCGAATGAGCAACCGTGCGCTCCTGGAGGTGATCGCCCTCGACGCGGAGGACGCGGTCGCGGCCCAGGCCGGTGGGGCGGACCGACTGGAGCTGGTCACCGACATGGCCGCCGACGGGCTCACCCCGCCGCGCGAGACCTTCGCGGCGATCAGAGCGGCCGTCGACATCCCGCTGCGCGTGATGCTCCGGATGTCGGACGGCTTCGCCTCGGGTGACGTCCCCAGGCTGGTCCGGGCGGCGCGGGAGCTGCGGGCGGAGGGGGCGCGGGAGTTCGTACTGGGCTTCTTGAACCCGGACGGGAGCCCGGACCTCGCGGCGGTCGAGGAGGTGGTGGCGGAGCTGGACGGCTGCCGCTGGACGTTTCACCGGGCGATCGACCGGGCCGCGGACCGGGACGGGCTGCGCAAGGCGCTGGCCGACCTGCCCGGCCTGGACGCGTACCTGACGGCGGGGTCTGCGACCGGGGTCGACGAGGGCCTGCCGGTGCTGCTCGCGGAGGCGGCGCGGCGGGGTGAGCCGGGGTACGAGGCGCGGATCCTGGTCGGCGGCGGCCTGACCCTCTCGCACCTGCCGGTGCTGCGCGGGGCGGGCATCGATGCCTTCCACATCGGCGGCGCGGCCCGGCCGGACGGCTGGGCCCGTCCGGTCTCGGCCGCCGCCGTTGCCGACTGGCGAGCCGCGCTGGCCTGAGCGGGGGCTTGGCGCGCCGGCCTGCCGGGCTGCGTCGTGGCTGTGCGCCTTGTGCCCTGTGCCCCGTGCCTCATCGCCGGCGCGCCTCAAGGACCGGGGCTCCGCCCCAGACCCCGCGCCTCAATCGCCGGCGGGGCTGGGGGTGCGCCTCAACCGTCGGCGCGGCTCAAAGATCCGGGGCTCCGCCCCGCACCCCGCGCCTCAAACGCCGGCGGGGCTGGGTGGTGCGTCTCAATCGCTGGCGCGGCTGGGTGGGTGCGCCTTGATCGTCGGTGGGGCTGGGGCTGGGGCTGGTGGTGGGGGTGGCGGGGCTGGGTTGTGCCGGAGGGGTTTTGTGCCCGCGGGGCTGGAATGCCCTGCGGGCATCCGACCGACCGGGCGGACGGCAGTGGCCAGATCCAGCCCCTCCGGCGTTTGAGGAGCGGGGTCCGGGGCGGAGCCCCGGATCTTTGAGCCCCGCCGGTGGTGGACGAGGCGAGGAGGGGGGTCCGGGGCGGAGCCCCGGATCTTTGGGGTCCGGCGGCGGTGGCGGCACGGCGGGCCGCAGGAGGCCCGGCCGCAGGTCAGGACAGGGCGGCCGGGAGCGGGGCCGAGTGGAGGGCCGTCAGGCCTGAGACGGCGCGGGTCAGGCAGACGTACAGGCGGCGCAGGCCCGTGCGTTCGTCCGGCTCGCCGTCCACGATCGCCGCGGGCTCGTCCAGGACGACGTAGTCGTACTCCAGACCCTTCGCCAACGACGCCGGCACCAGCGTCAGCCGCGCCTCCGCCGTCGTCTCCTCGCCCGGCGACAGGTACGCCAGCCCCGCCTCCGCCAGGGCCTCGGCCAGCACCGGGACACGGGCGTCGGCCGCGATCAGGCCGATCGAACCTTCGTGGGCGAGGGAGTCGCGGCACGCCGCGATCACCGACTCCGTCAGCTCCGCCGTCTGCGTGACGACCAGCGAGCCCGGCGTCTCGCGGACCGACGAGACCGGAGCCAGCCCCGGGGAGATCGACGGCAGCAGACGGGAGGCGTACGCGATCACCTCGCGCGGCACGCGGAACCCCGCCGTCAGCTCCTCCAGCACCGCCTGCGGCTTCCCGAGGTGCGTCAGCGCCTCGTCCCAGCTGCGTGTGGCCCACGGCGTGGTGCCCTGCGCGAGGTCGCCCAGCACCGTCGCCGACCCCGTGGTGCACCGCCGCCCCACCGCCCGGTACTGCATCGGCGACAGGTCCTGCGCCTCGTCGAGCACCACGTGCCCGAGCGAGTGCGTGCGCTCGACGAGGTCGGCCGCCTCGTCGATCAGCACCAGGTCCGCCGCCGACCACTTCGCCGACTTCACGCTCCGGAAGGGCTTCGGCCACAGGAGGAGCTTCTGCTCGTCCGCCGTCAGGACGTCCTGCGCGTGCAGCGCCAGGAAATCCGGGTCGGACAGCAGGCGGAGCACCAGCTTCGCCGGTTCGACCGGCGGCCAGACCTCCTTCACCGCCGCCTTCACCGCGGGGTTGCGGGCCACCGCGTCCTGCACGCGGTCGTCCGGCGCCTCGCCCGCCTGCTCCATCCGTACGAGAACCGCGTGCGCGATCCGCTGCGGCAGCGCGTCGCGCGCCGCGCCGTAGCGGATGTCGCGGTTCTGCAGCTCCTCCACCATCTCCGCGAGCTCGTACGACGGCACCCGCCAGCGGCGCGAACCGCGGACCACCATCAGCGCCTCGGTGGGCTGCGCGACGTGCGAGGCCAGGGCGCGGCGCAGCACCTGCGCCATCCGGGCATCGCCCTTGACGACGGCGGTTTCGGCCGCGTCCGTGCCGCGTACCTCCAGGCCTTCGCGCGCCACCAGGTCGTCGACGGTGGCCTGCTTGACCTCCAGCTCGCCCAGGGCGGGCAGGACCTGCTCGATGTACTGGAGGAAGGAACGGTTCGGCCCGATGACCAGGGTGCCCGTACGGGCGAGGCGCTCGCGGTGCGCGTACAGCAGGTACGCCACCCGGTGCAGGCCGACCGCCGTCTTCCCGGTGCCGGGGCCGCCCTGCACGCAGACGGAGCCGGACAGGCCGGATCGGACGATCTCGTCCTGCTCGGGCTGGATCGTCGCCACGATGTCCCGCATGGGGCCGACTCGGGGGCGCTCGATCTCCTGCTGGAGCAGCTTGCTGACCGCGGCCGCCTCGGCGGGGTCGGAGAGGTGCTCGTCCTCGTACGCCGTCAGCTCGCCGCCCGTGTAACCGAAGCGGCGGCGCAGCGCGATGTCCTGCGGGTCGGTCTTGGAGGCGCGGTAGAACGGCTGGGAGACGGGCGCGCGCCAGTCGATGACCATAGGGTCGCCGTCGGCGTCGTGCACGTGGCGGCGGCCGATGTAGAACTGCTCGCCCTCCGCGCCCTCGGCGAGCTCCGCGCCCGGGGCGTGGAGGTAGTTCAGGCGGCCGAAGAAGAGGGGGGTGTGGGCGAGGTCGGCGAGGGCCTTGATCCGGTCCTCGATCTGGGCCTGGAGGACGATCGCGTTGACCCAGTTCGCGGTGACGTCGCGGATGTCGAGGGCCTCGACGTCCTCGCGCATCGCGCGGAGCGCGGCGCGGGAGGCGGTGAGGTGGGCCCGTTCGCGCGCGAGCGGGGCGATGTCGGATTCGGGGGCGTGCGCGGGCACGGGACTGCCTCCAGCTGCTGAGTACGGAACAGATGGCCCGCCGGTTACCGAGCGGCGGGCGGCTCTCCCCGATGAGGCGGCGGGAGGCGGCAAGAGCGGAGATTCTAACCACCGGGCCGAACCTGCGCTAATGGATTACGGGACCGAAGTCCCTTCCCGCGGGGCACCTGTACGGGTGGCGCGGCGGGGAGTCAGTCATCCCTCGGGCAGAGCCACTAGGGGGTGGCATGGGCCGGGAGGAGGAGGCGGGACGCCCCGGGGTTCCGCCCGCAGGGCGATGTGCCGGCCGGCGCGAAATCGCACCATGGACACATGAGCACCGCAACCTTCACCCCGATCCAGGGCGGCCGACCTGCGGGCGCCACCGCCACCTCCGACTCCCACCCGCGGCTGGGCTTCGGCGGCATGCTGCGCGCCGCGAAGGTCTTCGCGGCGACCGCCGTCAGCGTGGTCGTGCTGGGCGAGTACGCCGAGGAGGCGGGCGTGGTCCGCCGCTGACCCCGGGCAGGCCGCCAGGGCGACGCGCGCGTCGCCGCCCTGCCGTCGGCCTCGGCCTGACCCGTGCGGGCCGCCGCCTGCCGGGGCTCCGCCCGCACCCCGCGCCTCAATCGCCGGCGGGGCTGAAAGACCGGGGCTCCGCCCGCACCCCGCGCCTCAAGCGTCGGCGGGGCTGTAAGACCGGGGCTCCGCCCCGCACCCCGCGCCTCAAGCGCCGGCGGGAGTGGATTTGGCTGATGCCGCCTGCCTGGCGGATGTGGAATGGGGCTCCGCGCCTGCGGGCTGGATTGCCCGCAGGGCAATTTCAGCCTCGCCGGCGTTTGAGGCGCGGGGCACGGGGCGGAGCCCCGGCAGCGGCGCGGCAGGCTCAATCCGCGCACCCTCCCCGCCCGAGCTGGTCCAGGGCCGTGCCCCGGCAGGCTGGGGGGCGCGCCCGTCCGGCCGGAGCCGCGCCTGCCGGCTGGAGCCGCGCCTGCACGGCCGGAGACCGGGACCCGCCCCCCGCCGGAGGCTAGTCGGCGGCCAGGAGCTCGTCGGCGTCCATGATCCGGTAGGCGTAGCCCTGTTCGGCCAGGAAGCGCTGGCGGTGCGCCGCGAAGTCCTGGTCGATGGTGTCGCGCGCGACCACCGAGTAGAACCGCGCCTCGTGACCGTCCGCCTTCGGCCGCAGCACGCGGCCCAGGCGCTGGGCCTCCTCCTGGCGCGAGCCGAACGTACCCGACACCTGGATGGCGACCGTCGCCTCGGGCAGGTCGATGGAGAAGTTCGCGACCTTCGACACGACCAGCACGCTGATCTCGCCCTCGCGGAAGGCGTTGAAGAGCTTCTCGCGCTGCGCGTTGGAGGTCTCGCCCTTGATGACGGGCGCGTCCAGGTGCTCGCCGAGCTCGTCGAGCTGGTCGATGTACTGCCCGATGACGAGCGTCTGCTCGCCCTGGTGCTTGGCGACCAGCGCCTCGGTGACCTTCCGCTTCGTCGCCGTCGTCGCGCAGAACCGGTACTTCTCCTCGGTCTCCGCGGTCGCGTACGCGAGGCGCTCCGACTCCGTCAGGTTGACCCGGACCTCGACGCAGTCGGCCGGCGCGATGTAGCCCTGCGCCTCGATCTCCTTCCACGGCGCGTCGAACCGCTTCGGCCCGATGAGCGAGAAGACGTCCGACTCGCGGCCGTCCTCCCGTACGAGGGTGGCCGTCAGGCCGAGGCGCCGACGCGCCTGGAGGTCCGCGGTGAACTTGAAGACCGGCGCGGGCAGCAGGTGCACCTCGTCGTAGACGATCAGGCCCCAGTCACGGGAGTCGAAGAGCTCCAGGTGCGGGTAGATGCCCTTCCGCTTGGTCGTGAGGACCTGGTACGTGGCGATCGTGACCGGCCGGATCTCCTTCCTCGTACCGCTGTACTCACCGATCTCGTCCTCCGTCAGCGAGGTCCGCTTGACCAGCTCGTGCTTCCACTGGCGGGCGGAGACGGTGTTCGTGACCAGGATCAGCGTCGTCGCCTTCGCCTTCGCCATCGCCCCGGCGCCGACCAGCGTCTTGCCGGCGCCGCACGGCAGCACGACCACACCGGAACCGCCGTGCCAGAACCCCTCGACGGCCTGCTGCTGGTACGGGCGCAGCGCCCAGCCGTCCTCGGCCAGGTCGATCTGGTGCGCCTCGCCGTCGACGTATCCGGCGAGGTCCTCGGCCGGCCAGCCCAGCTTGAGCAGCGTCTGCTTGATCTGCCCGCGCTCGGAGGGGTGCACGACCACGGTGTCGGGGTCGAGCCGTGCCCCGACGAGCGGGGCGATCTTCTTGGACCGCAGGATCTCCTCCAGCACCGGCCGGTCGGTGCTGGTCAGGACCAGTCCGTGCACGGGGTGCTTGGAGAGGGTGAGGCGGCCGTAGCGGGCCATCGTCTCGGCGACGTCGACGAGCAGCGCGTGCGGGACGGGGTAGCGCGAGTACTCGACGAGCGCGTCGACGACCTGCTCGGCGTCGTGCCCGGCGGCCCGGGCGTTCCACAGGCCGAGGGGGGTGATCCGGTAGGTGTGGATGTGCTCGGGAGCCCGCTCCAGCTCGGCGAACGGAGCGATGGCACGCCGCGCGGCTCCGGCGAGTTCGTGGTCGACCTCGAGAAGGAGTGTTTTGTCGCTCTGGACGATGAGAGGCCCGTTCACGCGTCTCCCTTTCCGGCATGAAGTGGTCCGCCCGGGCGCGGGCGGCCAAACCTCCAGTCTGCCGCATCGCCGGGCGGGCCGGGGGTTTCTGCGCACGAGGACGGTTGACGGGGAGGTGGGCGGTGGGTTCGCTGGGGGTATGTCTGATCTTCGCATCGAGCCCGTGGGCGGTGACGTCACGCTCCGGGACTGGAGGCACAGGCCGCCGTGGAACTCCCGGTCCTGGGTGAGGGTCCGGGCGCCACGGGCGGCCTCCGTCAGGTACGGGAACTCCCCCGCCGGCGGGGCGTCGCCAGTTCCTGGGTGGGCGCCGACCGGGCGACCGACCTCGACAGCCCGCTGTACGAGGCCGTGAGCCGCCGGCTGCGCGAGGCCCGGCCCTTCGACGCCGGGCGGATCGACTACGCGCCCAGGTGGGGCAACGGGCCCGCGGCGTACGGGGTTTCCCCGGGCAGCAGGGCGCGCGCCGCGGTCTCCTCACCCGCGCGGAGCAGGCCGTGGATCTCCCGGGCCAGCGGGGTGACGTCCCGGACGGCGACCGTCCAGTCGTCGGCGTAGGCCCGCGAGGCGGGGCCCGAGAGGCCCAGCTGGAGCGAGCGGTACGGCAGCGGGTTCAGGTGCGGGTCGCGCTCCGGGTCCCACTGGACGCGGGCCGACGTCGCGCGCAGCGACCGCCGCCAGGCGTCGCGGTCCGCGTGGACACCGGGCTCGTAGTGGGACAGGCAGGCCCCGCGGAGCGCGTCGTCGAAACCGGACCGGGTGATCTCGATGGCCAGCACCGTCTCCTGGTCGGGCTTGGTGGCCCAGCCGCAGCGGTACATCATCCACAGGAACGACGGCTTGATCCATGTCATCCGCTCCCGCTTCCAGGCGGGCGGGAAGCGGCCGTCACGGGCCGCCGGCACGCCGAGGGACGGGGAGTACGCCTGGTAGACCGTGATCGTGGTGTCGGTGTGGGCGGCGCGGATCTGGCGGTTCGGTACGGCGGAGGACGGCGGGCCGGAAGCCAGGGGGCCGGCGGGCGATGGGTCGCGGTGGAGTGGATCGCGGTGGAGCGGGTCGCCGGGACGAGGGCCGGAGGGCATGGCGAAGGACATGCTGACCAGGGTGCCGGGCCCGGACCCGCCCAGCCAGCGCTTTTCAGACCTGGTCCTCCGCCAGCTCCGCGACCCCCGTGATCCGGTGCAGCGCGTACGTCCGCACCTCGTCCGCCGTGTGGTCGTAGCCGGTGACGAAGCCGCCCTCGACCCGTACCGGGGCGATGACCCGCTGGCTCGCCGCCCCGTCCGCGTTCACGTACCCGATCCACACCGCCGACCCGGTCAGCGCGGCCGCCTGCACCGTCGCCAGGGTCTCCGCCGCGCTCGTGCGCGGCAGTTCGCCGGGCACGGCCACGGCGGACGCGGAGGCCGGCGGCTCCTTGCGCACCGCCGTCGCCGCCAGGTCGCCCGCGCGGATCGCCCGTACGGCCGCCCCCAGCAGTGTCTCGTCCGGCACCGGCGGCCCGTCCGGGACCGGTACGGGCGCCGAGCGGACCGGCGTGCGGTGGGCGTTGGCCCGGGTCACCAGCACGTCGCCGGTACGGGACTCCGCGGCGGGCGCGTACCCCATGGCCCGCAACCCCTCCAGCAGGGCGGTGGGTTCGGCCAGCGCGGCCAGCACCGTCGGCGCGAGGCGGCGCAGCCCCAGCCCCGCCGACCGCTTGTCGGCCAGGATCTCGCCCAGCATCGCGTCGTCGTCGCAACGCACGTACGAGGACGCCGAGCCGACCCGCAGGTGCCCGTGGCGCCGGGCGACGTCGTCGATCAGGTAGGCCAGCGGCTGCGGGACCGGCGTGCGGCTGTGTTCCTTGAGGAAGGCGTGCAGGTCGGCGGCGGCGTGCCCGGCGTCCAGGGCGCGCCGTACCGACCCGGGCGTGAAGCGGTACACGGTGGCCCCGCCCTTGGACTCCACATCGGCGAGCAGCGCCATGGTGTCGCCGAGCGGGCGGCGCAGCGGGCCGGGGGCCACCGCGGTCAGGTCGGCCTGGAGCAGCACGTGGTCCACCGGCTCCGGCAGCAGGGGATCCAGCAGCGGCGCCGGGTCGCTGTGCTCCAGCAGGGCGCGGCCGAAGGAGCTGAGCGCGCCGCGGCCGGTGACGCCGAGGACCTCCGCCTCGGTCACCGTCCAGTGCGCGAGGCGGGCCCGCAGGTCGCTCGTGCCGCGTACGGGACGCTCCCATGCGAGCCGGTCCAGCAGGGTCTCCGGGTCGGGGGAGGCGCCCTCGGGCAGGGCGGCGAGGAGTTCCAGGACGCGCCGGCGCACCTCGGGGGCGGCGGAGCGGTCGAGTTCGGGGCCGAGGACCGAGAGGGTGCGGCCCTTGCCGTCCTGTTCGCCGGCCAGGCCGGCGGTGCGGGTGGCCGGCAGCCAGGCCGCGGCCAGCGCCGACCAGCGCTCGGCCGGCGGCAGTTCGCACCAGTCGTCGAAGCCGGGGGTGGGCGCGTACCGCTCGTCCGCCTCCCCGTCGCTGGCCAGCAGGCCCGCCGCGTAGGCCAGTTCGATCCAGAACGCCGCAGCGGACTCGGTGGTGTCCAGGGTGGCCGCGGCCCGCTTGAGGTCCCGTACGGAGAGCCCGCCCGCGCGCAGCACCAGCGGACCGGCGTACTCCCAGGACTTCACCAGCTCCTCGACGGTGGACAGCGCGCCCAGCGCCTGCCCGGCGGCGTTCGCGTCCACAAGCTGTGGACGGTGCTCGCGGTGCGCGGGGACGGGCGGAGCCACCGGCGCGGTGTCCCGGTGCGCCAGCCCGCCGCGCAGGTGCAGCGCCACTTCGCGGGGCAGGACCACGGTCCGCGCGGAGGCGGGCAGCAGCAGGCCGTGGTCGCGCAGCCAGCGCACCGGCGCGGTCGGGTTCGGGGTGACCTCCCCGTACGGCGGGCCCCACACGAGCCGCCCGAGCACCTGGTGGGCCTCCGCGGGGGCCTCGTCCAGCAGCGCCGACATCCGTTGCGGGTCGGTGAACAGCCCGGTCAGCGCCGACACCGCGGACACCGGGTCGTGGGTGGCGGGCAGCCCCACGGCCGCCACGATCTCCTGGATCCGGGTCGGCGACATCCCCGCCGTGGCCTCGGCGACGGTGGGGCCGAGGCCGGTCGGGGAGGGCCGCTGGGCTGACGGGGCGAGCAGTTCGCGGGCGGTGCGCACCAGGCGCAGCCGGTCGTCGTCGCCCCAGACCAGGGCCTGGTCGCGCAGGGTGGCCAGGGCCCGGGGGAGCGCGGCGCGCGCGCCGTTGTCCTCGCCGGTGGTGCCCTCCTCGCCGGTCAGCAGTGATTCCAGCACCGGGTACGGGCACGGGTCCGGGGCCACCGCCAGCGCCTCGGCGGTCTGCAGCGCGAACCGGTCCAGGCGCTCCAGCGCGCGCACCACCGAGGCCCGGGTGCCGGCGCGGGTGGCCAGCTGGGTCAGGTCGCCGGGCACCGGGCTGAGCAGGTCCGGGCGGGCGTGCAGCAGCGCGGCGAGCGCGGAGTCGTCGCGGGCGCGCAGCGCCTCGGCGAGGGAGCGCGGGGCGCCGCTTCCGCCGGATCCCCCCGCAGTGCTTGCCTCGGGCACAGTCGCCTCCTGGTCGCGTCGGCCGGTCAGTCGGCCGGTCCCCATCCGGTCAACGGTATCCGCTGCGTCCGCGACAGCTCCACGGGCGCACGCGCTACCTTCGGGTCAGGCGGTAGGGGAGGAGCCGGGGCGTGGGCATCGAAAGCGACCAGTTGGTCTACGAATATCTGAGCCGCGTCGGGGACTTGGCGCAGCGGCGGCAGTTGTCCTCCGGCGACCGGATGCGGCTGGTCTCGGGGCTGCGGGACGAGATCGACCGTCGGCGCGCCAAGTACGACCCGGAGACGCCGGCCGCCGTACGGGCCATCCTGGACCGGATCGGCACGCCGGAGGAGGTGCTGGACACCCTGGACACCCTCGGCACGCGGCCGGGATCCTCCGGTGCGGCTGCGGATCCGGTCCCGGCGGTGCCCACCCAGCGGGTTCCCGGCCGGCTGGGCCGCAAGCGGGTGCCGCCGCCGCGCCCGGAGGCGGAGCCGCGGAACGTGCCGCCGCACCTGGCCGGCCTCGACGAACTCGGCCCCTCCGGCGGGGCGGAGCCCGACTGGTGGCGCCTCGGGCCTGCCGCGTACGGCGCGGGCCCGCAGGTCGACGGCTTCGCGGGCGGGATCGAGTTCCCGGAAGTGTTCAAGGACGCCCCGGAGGAGGACGAGGAGCCGCAGACCCCGCCACCCGGCCCGCCGGAGGGGCGGGGGCGGAGCCTCGTACGGTTCCTGCGCGAGCGGCGGCGCGCGAAGAAGGAAGCGGCGGCGGAGGCCGAGCCGGAGGCCCCGGCGGCCGCCGCCGCCCGGCCCCGGCCGAACGCCTTCCTGATGCTGGCCGCGGCGGTGCTCGTCGTCGGCGTGGTCACCGGCTACTGGCTGCTGCTCGTCGTCGGCTGGCTGCTGCCGTACGCCTCGCGCGTGCTGCGGCCCGCCGAGCGCAAGTGGGCCGTGTTCGGCCCGCCCGGTGTGGTCCTGGCGGGGGCGATGGTGTGGCTGTGGGGCCGGCTGAACGGCAAGTGGGGGGAGACCCTGGCCGAGGACCAGGTGAGCGGGGTGCTGCACGGCATGTGGCCGTGGCTGTTGCGGGGCGCGGCGCTGGCGTCCGTCCTGTACCTGGTGTGGCGGGCCCGCCGCCGCTAGACGGGCCCGCCGCCCCGTTCGCCGGTCTCACCCGGCGGTCTCCGGCCGGCCCGCGGTCTCAGCCGGCCGTGGTCTCAGCCGGCGGTCTCAGCCGAGGGGGGCGACCGTCTGCTTCTCCTGCACCGGCTGGCGGTCGGCGGCCTTGACCAGGTCGAGGAAGCCGGGCGCCTTGGCGACGTCCAGCAGTTGCTCCCTGGTGACGGGCGCCGAGGTGTCCGACTCGTCGTCCGAGAGGCGCGGGGAGGGTGGGCGGAGCCCGTGACAACGGCGCCCCGGCCGTTTCCCCCGTTGTAAGCCCGGCGTCGGCCTGCTGTCGGTCGCCTCGGCACAATGGCGGGTATGGACTTCACCGTCGGCTTCGACCTCGACATGACCCTCATCGATTCGCGCCCGGGGATCAAGGCCGCCTACCAGGCACTCTCGGCCGAGACGGGTACGTTCATCGACGCCGACGCGGCGGTCACGCGGCTCGGGCCGCCGCTGGACGAGGAGCTCGCGTACTGGTTCCCGGAGGCCGAGATCCCGGCCGTGGCGGACCGCTACCGCGAGATCTATCCCACATACGCCATCGAGCCGACCCCGGCGATGCCGGGCGCGCGCGAGGCCGTCGAGGCCGTCCAGGCGCTCGGCGGCCGCGCGATCGTCGTCACGGCCAAGCACGAGCCCAACGCCCGCCTGCACCTGAAGCACCTGGGCATCGAGCCCGACGCGGTCATCGGCTGGCTCTGGGCGGAGGCCAAGGCCGGGGCGCTGCGCGAGTACGGGGCGCAGGTCTACGTCGGCGACCACGTGGGCGACGTACGCGGGGCGCGAAAGGCCGGAGCGCTGTCCGTGGTCGTGCCGACCGGCCCGTGCCCCGAGCCGGAACTGCGCGCGGCGGGCGCGGACGTGGTGCTCGCGGACCTCACCGCGCTGCCGCAGTGGCTCGCGCAGTACGTCGCCGCGCAGCCGGCCCAGGGAGTGCCGTCAAAGTAGCGCCGGCCGGACGGGACTTCGACGACACGGCCTGGCGAGCACGTCGCCCCCCGGTCACGTTTGCGAGCGCGCGGGTCTGCGAGCCCGCCCGGGTCACGCCTGCGAGGCCCGGGCGGCCTTGCGCTGCGCCGCGGCCGAGCGGAGCACGCCCGCCGCGGAGATGGCGAAGCCGACGCCCATCAGCATGCACACCGCCCACGCGTACGACGGGAACGGGTCGATGTCGAGGAACAGCGGGGCCATCGTCACGAGCGTGGCCACTGCGCCCGCGATGAACACGATGCCGCCGGTCTTCACCAGTGCGTCGCCGGGCCGCGCTTCGTCGGAATGAGGAGTAACAGTCACCCGGCCAGGGTAGTTCCCAGGCCGGAGCGGCCGAAGCGGCCGCCCGCGAAGGACCGGGGAACGTCTTGTCACCCGGCCCGCGGCCATTAGCCTTGAGGTGGCGGGTCATCCATGACCCGCTGCGCTGTTATCCGGAGCCGTTCCACGGCGTTCCGGACCCCGACGAGCACAAGGACAGAGGACGGACGTGCCTACCGGCAAGGTCAAATGGTTCAACAGCGAGAAGGGCTTCGGCTTTCTCTCCCGCGACGACGGCGGCGACGTCTTCGTCCACTCGTCGGTGCTCCCTGCCGGGGTCGACTCCCTCAAGCCCGGCCAGCGGGTCGAGTTCGGCGTTGTCGCCGGACAACGCGGTGACCAGGCACTTTCGGTGACGGTACTGGACCCGACGCCGTCCGTCGCGGCGGCGCAGCGCCGCAAGCCCGACGAGCTCGCCTCGATCGTGCAGGACCTCACGACCCTGCTGGAGAACATCACTCCCATGCTGGAGCGGGGCCGCTACCCCGACAAGGTGCACGGCGCGAAGATCGCCGGCCTGCTGCGCGCGGTCGCCGACCAGCTCGACGTCTGACCGGTACGAACGAAGGTGCCCCGCCACTCGCGAGAGTGGCGGGGCACCGTCGTTCTGCAGGGTTTCCGCAGCCGTCCGAGGGCGTCCGAGGTCTACGGGAAGGCCAGCGCGCCGGGCGAAATGGCCGGTACCAGCCCCTCGGCCGCCGCCCGGGTCAGCAGCCCGCGCACGGCCGCGTAACCGTCGTCGCCGAGGTCGGCGGTGAACTCGTTGACGTAGAGCCCGATGTGCTGGTCTGCGACGGCCGGGTCCAGCTCCTGCGCGTGGGCGCGTACGTACGGGCGGGACACCTCGGGGTCGTCCCAGGCCATCCGGACCGACGTACGGGCGGACTCGGCGAGCGCGCGCAGCCGGTGCTCGCCCAGCGAACGCTTGGCGATGATCGCACCGAGCGGGATCGGCAGGCCCGTCGTGGACTCCCAGTGCTCGCCCATGTCGGCCAGGCGGTGCAGCCCGTAGTCCTGATAGGTGAACCGGGCCTCGTGGATGACCAGTCCGGCGTCCACCCGGCCGTCGCGCACCGCCGGCATGATCTCGTTGAACGGCAGCACGACCACTTTGCCGACCCCGTCCGGGAGCACGTCCGCCGCCCACAGCCGGAACAGCAGGTACGCGGTGGAGCGTTCGCTCGGCACCGCCACCGTCTTTCCGGCGAGGTCCACACCCGGCTCACGGGTCAGGACCAGCGGGCCGCAGCCGCGTCCCAGGGCGCCGCCGCAGGGCAGCAGCGCGTACTCCTCCAGCACCCACGGCAGCACGGCGTACGACACCTTCAAAACGTCCAGCTCGCCCCGCTCGGCCATGCCGTTGGTGATGTCGATGTCGGCGAAGGTGACGTCGAGGGCCGGCGCGCCCGGGACGCGGCCGTGCGCCCAGGCGTCGAAGACGAAGGTGTCGTTCGGGCAGGGCGAGTAGGCGATCTTCACGGCGTTACCGCTCATGGCGTTCTCCCCAGTTCGCGAGTACGGGCCCCAGCGTGCGGAAGCCGTCGGCGAGGGCGGCGAAGGCGTCCCCGATACGCCAGGCGGCACGGTCACGCGGGCCCACGGCGTTGGACACGGCGCGGATCTCCAGTACGGGCAACCCGTGCGCGGCGGCCGCCTCCGCGACCCCGAAGCCCTCCATGGCCTCGGCCCCCGCCATCGGGTGCCGGGCGGCGAGTTCGGCGGCCCGGGCGGCGGTCCCGGTGACGGTGGAGACGGTCAGCACGGGCGCGAGCAGCGCCCCGGTCGCCTCGGCGGCTCGGGCGGCGAGCTCGGACGGCGGCAGGTGGACGCTGTGTCCGAAGCCGAGCGCCCGTACGTCCACGAAGCCGTCGGGGGTCTCGGCGCCCAGGTCGGCGGCGACGATCGCGTCCGCGACCACGAGGGAGCCGGGCGGGGCGGCGGGCTGGAACCCGCCGCCGATGCCGGCGGAGACGACGAGGGTGTAGTCGGCGAGGGCCAGGGCGGTCGCCGTGCCGGCAGCGGCCGCCGCCGGACCGACGCCCGCGACGAGGACGTCGAAGGCGGCTCCCGGGAGGTCCCGCCGGGTGATGCGGTAACCACCGGACAGCTCGCGCGACTCGGGACCGGGGGAGTCCGGATGAGGGGTCAGGCCGGTGGCGACGGAGTCTGCCTCCGCCGCCACCGCGGTCACGACGAGCGCGCGCACCGGTGTCGTCCGGTTACTTGAGCTTGAGGTCGAAGGTCCAGACGGAGATCGGCTTGCCGTCCTCGCCGAGCTGGACGAACGCCAGCTTCTTCGACGCGGGGGCCTCGCCCTGGCCGCCGGTGGCGAAGACGTCGGCGCCCGGGAAGCTGCGGTAGGTGTTCTCGGACGGCTCGGTGATCTGCTGGCCGTCCAGGAAGGCCTGCCACTTCTTGCCGTGCTCGACGACCTCGGGGTCGACCCCGAGACGCAGGGTGTCACCCCGCCCGTACTCGAGGGTCTTGGAGTTCTTCGCCTCGGTGAGGCACTCCTGGAGCCGCTCCATCGTGAGCGACTCCTTGCCTTCGTGGCAGGCGGCTTCGGCGGACACCGACGAGGTGCCGACCGTCACGGTGGCCAGTGACGTCGGCTTGTCGCCGCATGCGGAGAGGAGGAGGAGGCCGGCGGAAACGGCTCCGAGGGCCGCGACGCTGCGGCGGGCCCTACCCGAGAAAAGCGGTGCGGTCATGAGCCGAAGGCTATCGGGCCCTTGGGCTGCGCCGCAGCATGGGGTACCACTGACCTGCTGTGGCGCGGGTTGCCGGGTGCGGCGCCGTTCCCGGGACCTGTGCCCCTGGCCCTCCGGACCCTCCCCCACTCCGTGCGGAGGCCCCCGGCGCCCGGAACGCCGGCGGGGCCGGAGTTCAGGCCACCCTGGGGCGGGAGGTCCCCGGGTGGTGGTGGCGGGGCGCGCCCAGGAGGCCGCGGAGGGCCATGGTCGTGCCCAGGGCGACCATGGCCGCGGCCACCGACATGCCCAGGGCGCCGTTCAGGGGCAGGACGATGCCGATCGCGCCGCCCAGTACCCACGCCACTTGGAGCAGCGTCTCCGAACGGGCGAAAGCGGAGGTGCGGACCGCCTCCGGCACGTCCCGCTGGATCAGCGCGTCCAGCGACAGCTTCGCCAGGGCCTGGCAGAAACCCGCCGTGGCGGCGAGTACGGCCATGAACAGGCCGCTGAAGAAGGCCGCCGCCAGGATCGCGACCCCGAGGGTCAGGCTGAGCACCGCGGCGATGATCGCCTCAGGCGCCCTGGCCCGCAGCCACGCGCCCACCGCCGTACCGCACGCGTTGCCCACGCCCGCAGAGACGCCGACGATCCCCAGCGACACCGCCGCGCTCTGCCCCGCCAGGGGATGCTCGCGGAGCAGAAACGCCAGGAAGAAGATCAGGAAGCCGGACAGGGCGCGCATCGAGGCGTTCGCCAGCAGGCCGCACAGGACCGAGCGGCTGACCGTACGCAGCCCCGGCCGCCGCGAGTGCGCCTCGTGCGTGGAGAGCCGGGCCCGCCACTCGCCCTTGGCCTCGTCCACCTTGGGCGGCATCGTGAACGCCGCGAAGGTGCCCCAGATGAAGATCACACAGGCCCCGTAGAGCGGCCACTCCGGCCCGATCGTCTGCAGGGCGGCGCCCACCGGCGCCGCCGCGCCCGTGGCCAGCAGGCCGGCCAGCGTGACCCGGGAGTTCGCCTTGACGAGTGAGAACTTCGGCGGGAGGAGCCGCGGGACCACGGCGCTGCGCACCACCCCGTACGCCTTGGACGCGACCAGCACACCCAGCGCCGCCGGATACAGCTCCAGCCCGCCCGTGGCCACCGCGCCCGACATCAGCAGCGCCAGCAGCGCCCGGGCCAGCATCGCCGCCGCCATCGCCGCCCGCCGCCCGTGCGGCAGCCGGTCCAGCAGCGGCCCGATCACCGGTGCCAGCACGGCGAAGGGGGCCATCGTGATCGCCAGGTACAGGGCCACCCGGCCGCGTGCCTCGTCCGTGGGTACCGAGAAGAACACCGTCGAGGCCAGCGCCACTGTGATCATCACATCGCCGGCGCCGTTGATGGCGTGCAGTTCGATCAGCTTGCCGAGGCCCGATTCACCCGCCCCGTGCGCGTGCGTGGCCCGCCGGATGCCGCGCGCCGTACCGGTGAACGGCAGGTGCAGGGCACGCCCCAGGGCCCGGCCGGCCCGCCTGGCCGGTCCCGAGCCGTCGCGGGACGACCGTACGGGTGCCACCTGGCCATAGTGCCCCACCGGGCCCTCCCCGACCCCTCCCGGCGCGTCGGGGGCGTGCCCTCACTCGTGGGCTTGTCCGCGAATCGGACCTTGCATGTGGGCCCACGGCTTCAGACGAGGTAGCGTGCGTAGCGCGCCACCGGCGGTTGCTCTTGGCCGCGCGCCTCTTCGCGATCCCGCAGAATGGATCGCATAAAGGTGCGCCCGGAGTCCGATCGGGTGCGGACGTCGACGCGGCCCTCTGGTCCGCTCCGCCCGCTCCACGTACGGACAGGACCGACGGGTCGTTGTGGACGACAGTACGGACGGCGCACTCGTGAGACGGCGTAGGAGAGAACGAGACCAGTGAGTGCTGCGACGACGCGAAGCCGTACCCCGCGTACCCCCGACCGCCTGTGCGTCGAGGCGGTAGAACTCGCCCGAGCGGCGGCCGAGGAGGCCGCCTTCCCCGGCGTGGTGGGCGCGCACGTCTCCGCCGTGGCGGAGGGCGACCGCGTCGTCACGCACTTCTTCGAGTCCAAGGAACCGGGCTACCGGGGCTGGCGCTGGGCCGTCACCGTGACCCGCGCCTCCCGCGCGAAGAACGTCACCCTCGACGAAACGGTGCTGCTGCCCGGTGACGACGCGCTGCTCGCCCCCGAATGGGTGCCGTGGAGCGAGCGGCTGCGCCCCGGCGACATGGGCCCGGGCGACCTGCTGCCCACCGAGTCCGACGACCTGCGCCTGGAGCCGGGCTGGTCGGGCGAGGACGCCCCGCCGCCGAACTCGGTGGTCTCCACCGAGATGGCCGAACTGGTCGAGGCCGAGGACGCCGACGTCACCGACCGCGCGGTGGTCCCGGTGCGCGGCTCCATCACCTCGGTCGCCGAGGAACTGGGCATGCGGCGCGCGCGCGTGCTGTCGCGGTACGGGCTGCACACCGCCGCCGACCGCTGGGACGATTCGTTCGGCGCGAAGACCCCGATGGCACAGGCGGCGCCCGCGTCGTGCGTCTCCTGCGGCTTCCTCGTCGCGATCGGCGGGTCGCTGGGCCAGGCGTTCGGAGTCTGCGCGAACGAGTTCAGCCCGGCCGACGGCCGGCTGGTCTCCCTGTCGTACGGGTGCGGCGGGCACTCGGAGGCCGCGGTCATGCCGGCGCCGCTGCGGCCGGCTCCGCCGGTTCTCGACTCGATGGCCTCCGACGAGTTCCTCCTGCGCCCGGCCCCCGACACCGGCTCGGTCCCCGTCTCGGACCTCCCGGCTGCCGACCTGGGCCACTCGTAGCCCCTGCGGGCCGGCTCTCCCGTGCGCACCCCCGGGAGGCCGGTGCGGCGGCGTACCCTCGGCCCATGGGGGACGGCGGCGTGGACATGGTGGGGATGGCCGGGCGGGTCACCGGGACGGTCGGCCCGGGACTGGTCGGCGAGGTGATCGTACGGATCCGCGGCGGGGCCGAGCACTTCCTCGCGCACCCCGTCCACGGCACCGGCCGGCTGCCCGTCGGCACGGTGGTGACGGTCGTCGAGTACCTGCCACCGCGCACGGTGTACGTGATGGCTGCCTACGACAACTGAGGCCCGGCCGGCCCCGTCGCGACCTGTGCGTATCAAGATGGCGACAAGACCTCGCGCGCGTCTTCCCGCAGGTGCGCGGCAGGCGCAGACTCGCCCTCGTCGGTGCCGAACGGCACCGCGCTAAGGGGGCGTTGCCGATGGCTATCGGCGTCGTGGCGGGAATCGTTCTCGCCGCAATTCTGGCTCTGATCGGGCTGTTCAAACTCATGTGGCGGGTGGCCGAACCCAACGAGGCGCTCGTCATCTCCGGTTCCGCGCACAAGACCGAGGGCATCGGCGAGGGCATGGGGTTCCGGATCGTCACCGGGCGCGGGACACTGGTCCTGCCAGGGGTACAGGCGGTGCGGAAGCTGTCGCTGGACCTCAACGAAACGCAGCTGAACGTGGACTGCGTGACCCACCAGGGCATCCCGCTGCGCGTCAAGGGCGTGGTCATCTTCAAGATCGGCGACGACTTCGTGTCCATCGCCAATGCCGCGCGCCGTTTCCTGGACCAGCAGAAGATGATGCCCGAACGGGTGCACATCGTCTTCGCCGGTCATCTGCGGTCCATCGTGGGCGGATTGACGGTCGAGGACATGATCCGGGACCGGGAGAAGCTGACCGGGCAGACCCGGGCGGCCTGCGGTACCGAGATGGAGAAGCTGGGCCTGATCGTCGACTCGCTCCAGATCCACGAGATCGAGGACCCGACGGGCTACATCAAGAACCTGGCGATGCCGCACGCGGCCGCCGTGCAGCGGGACGCGCGGATCGCGCAGGCCGAGGCGAACCGGCTGGCGACCGAGGCCGAACAGGCCGCGTTCGCCCGGATGTCGGAGGCCACCCGCGACAGCGAGATCCTCCAGGCCGGCTACCAGGCCGAACGGGACAAGGCCGCGGCGACCGCCCGGCAGGCGGGCCCGCTCTCGGAGGCGGCGGCGCGGCAGGAGGTCGTCGTGCAGGAGACCCGGGTCGCGGAGCTGGAGGCGCACCGGCGCGAGCAGCAGTTGCAGGCGGACGTACGCAAGCCGGCGGACGCGGCGGCGTACGAGACGCGGACCCGGGCGGAGGCCGAGCGAGACGCCCGGATCTCGGCGGCGCAGGCCAAGGCGAAGGAGACGGAGCTGGCGGCCGCCGCGGAGGCCACGCGGGTGACGACGGCGGCCGCGGCCGACGCGAAGGCCACGGAGGCCAGGGGCCTCGCGGCGGCGACCGCGACCCGGGCCACGGGTGAGGCGGAGGCGGCGGCCACGCAGGCGCGGGGCCTCGCGGAGGCCGCCTCGGCGAAGGCGAAGGGTCTCGCCGAGGCGGAAGCGATCAAGGCGCGGGCGGCGGCCCTGGCGGAGAACCAGGAGGCGGTGGTCGCGCAGCAGCTGGCCGAGAACTGGCCGGCGATCGTGGAGGCGGGTGCGGGGGCCTTCGGGAACGTGGAGCACATGGTCCTGCTGAACGGAGCGGAGGGCATGTCGGAGATGTTCGCCAAGGCCCTGACGATGGGCGGCACGGGCCTGGGCGTGGCCCGCCAGCTCCTGGCCTCGATGTCCCAGCCCCCCGGCTCCGCCGGCTCCACGGCCCCTGCCGGCCCGCCCACCCCCACGGTGAACGGCCGCATCCCCATCAGGGAGGACTGACCCGCCCCACCCCTGATGACTCCGCCCCGCGCCTCAAATCGCCGGCGAGGCTCGAAGACCGGGGCTCCGCCCAGCGCCTCAAACGCCGGCGGGGCTGGATACGGTCCGCCCGTCCGGGTTGCACGTGCCCGTGCGTGAGGTTGGGCCGCGCGCAGTTCTGGGGCGAGGGCCTGGCACATTCAGCCTCGCCGGTTTGAGGCGCGGGGTCTGGGGCGGAGCCCCGGCAGCGGTGCGGCAGGCGCGTACGGGCGCGGCACCCCGCGGAGCCCCGGCAGCGGTGCGGCAGGCGCGTACGGGCGCGGCACCCCGCGGAGCCCCGGCAGCGGTGCGGCAGGCGGGTGCGGGCGCGGCACCCCGCGGAGCCCCGGCAGCGGTGCGGCAGGCGCGTACGGGCGCGGCACCCCGCGGAGCCCCGGCAGCGGTGCCGCAGGCGGGTGCGGGCGCGGCATCCGCGGAGCCCCGGCGGAGGGCTACTTGCGCGGGCCCGCTCGGCGGAAGAGGCGCTTCGCGGCGAAGGTCAGCGCCAGGGCCGCCGCCAGGACCAGGGCTCCCTTGCCGAAGGTACCCGACGGCTCCGCGGAGGGGGCCGGCTGCGGCGGGGAACCGGGCTGCGGCGCGGCGGAGGGAGACGCCGCCGCGGCCAGCGGGACGGCCACGACACGGCTGTCGGCACCCTCCGCGCCGAACATCAGCGCCGACGCGTCCGCCGCGTACGTCACCGACTCCGCCTGCCCCTGCCACGGCGCGTCCACCCGCTCGCCCTCACCCTCCGGCCGGCCGTTCTTCCACGGGTAGGTACGGGCCGTGAAGTAGCCCCGCAGGGTCAGCCGGCTCCCGTCGGGCGAGAACGCCCCGTCCGTCACCCACGGCACGTCCGCGACCCGCCGGAACACGTTCGTCCCGCTCGCCGACAACTGCTCCGGACCCTCGTACAGCCCGCCCTTGCTCTCGTTCTTGCTCGCGATGTACACCCGCCCCGTCACCGGATGCACCATCAGCGCCTCCGCGTTCCGCGGCCCGTCCGCGTACCGCACCGTGAACTGCGCGGCCGTGACCGTGGTGTCGCGCAGCTCCTTCGGCTCCGGGAACCGGTAGATCCACACGTGGTCCCAGGTGCCGTCCCGGTTGTCCCCGATGTCACCCACGTACAGCTGCCCGTCGGGCCCGAGCGAGATCGCCTCGACGTCGCGCGGCTTCCCGATCCCGGTCAGCGTCACCCGGGCCACCGTCCTGCCGGTCGCGGAGTCCACGGCGTACACGTACGGTCCGTCGTCGCTGTCGTTGTGCGTCCAGTACACGCCGGGGTGGAGCCGGCTGGCCGCCAGCCCGCTCGACTCCTTGATCCGCGGATCGCTGATCGTGAACGACGACGTCCCGGAACTCTCCGCCGCGAAGGCGGTGAAAGCCGCGGTCGGCAGCAGGAGGAGAGCGAGGGCGGCGGAGGCGGACGACAACGGCAGCAGGCGCATCCCTCAAGCCTGCCAGGCCGCGGCGCGTGTCCGGCATCACAGATGCGCCAGTCGCGTGATCCGCGATGATGACCGGATGCGTTTCATGTTCGTCGGCGACTCCATGACCATCGGACGCGCCGGCGACTACACCTGGCGCTACCGGATGTGGCAGCACCTCACCTCCGCCCCCGGCGGCCCGTACGAGATCGTCGGGCCGCGCAGCGAGCTGTACGACACCTCCACCGACGCGCCCACCAGCCACGCCTACGCAGACCCGGCCTTCCCCGGGGCGGCCCGCCGCCACCTGGCCGGCTGGGGCGAGGGCTGGCAGCACATGGCCCCCCTGATCGGGCCCGCCGCCCGCGAGGGCCGGGCCGACGTGCTGCTCGTCTCCCTCGGCCTGATCGACCTCGGTTTCTACACCAAGGCCGACGAGACCGCCGCCAACGTCCGCCGCTTCATCGCGGCCGCGCGCGAGGCCCGTCCGGCCGTCCGGATGGTCCTCCTCCCCGTCATCCCGAACGTCCGGGCCGAGGAGGACGCGCCGTTCGCGGCCGAGGTCGCCCGCTTCAACGAGCTCCTGGCGAAGGCGGTGGCCGATCTGACGACCGACGCCTCGCCGATCCTGCTGGCCGCACGCCCGCAGTCGTACGACATCCACCACGACACCTACGACGGCACCCACCCCAACGCCTCGGGCGAGCACCGCCTGGCGGGGGAGTTCGCGGCGGTCCTCCACCAGGCCTGGGGCATCGGCGGCCCCTACCGGGGCCCGTAGCCGGCTGCCGGGGGCCGTCGGGGCCGGCGGGGCCGGCGGGGAGCGGTAACACGCCCGTCAGGTGGGGTCTTGCCTGGAGTCCACTCCAAGCAGTTGGCTAGTGGCCCATGAAGTACACGCAGCTCGGACGCACCGGCCTCAAGGTCAGCCGACTTGTACTCGGCACCATGAACTTCGGCCCCCAGACCGGGGAGTCCGAAAGCCACTCGATCATGGACTCCGCCCTCGACTCGGGCATCAATTTCGTCGACACCGCCAATGTCTACGGCTGGGGCGAGAACAAGGGCCGCACCGAAGAGATCATCGGCACCTGGTTCGCCCAGGGCGGGCGCCGCCGCGAGAAGACCGTGCTCGCCACCAAGGTCTACGGCGGCATGGCCCCCCACGGCGAGGACTGGCCCAACTACGACCGCCTGTCGGCGCTGAACATCCGGCGGGCCGTCGACGCCAGTCTCAAGCGGCTCCAGACCGACTACATCGACCTCTACCAGTTCCACCACGTGGACCGCCGGACCCCCTTCGAGGAGATCTGGCAGGCCGTCGAGGTCCTGGTCCAGCAGGGCAAGATCCTCTACGCGGGATCCTCGAACTTTCCCGGCTGGAAGATCGCCCAGGCCAACGAGACAGCGGCGCGCACCGGGCGGCTCGGGCTGGTCAGCGAGCAGTGCCTCTACAACCTCGCCGAGCGGCGCGCGGAGATGGAGGTCATCCCGGCCGCCGAGGCGTACGGGCTCGGTGTGATCCCGTGGTCCCCGCTCCACGGGGGCCTGCTGGGCGGCGCGATCCGCAAGGCCGCCGAGTCGGGGCGCAGTGCGTCGGGCCGCTCGGCGGACGCGCTGTCCAACAGCTCCGTACGCGCGCAGGTGCAGGCGTACGAGGACCTGCTGGCCAAGCACGGTCTGGAGCCGGGGGAGGTCGCGCTGGCCTGGCTGCTGACCCGTCCCGGCGTCACCGGGCCGATCGTCGGGCCGCGTACGCAGGAGCAGCTCGACTCGGCGCTGCGCGCGGTCGAGCTGGAGCTGTCGGAGGAGCTGCTGGCGGGCCTGGACGAGGTCTTCCCCGGTCCCGGGCCGTCGCCGGAGGCGTTCGCCTGGTAGGAGGCGGGCCTGGCTACTGGCCGACGGCGGCCGCCACGGCCACGACGACGAACATCAGTACGAGCACACCGGCCATCACGCGGTTTCTGGTCTTGGGATCCACCCGTCGAGACTAACGCGACACGGTCCCGCCCCTCGCACGGAGGGGCGGGACCGTGGTGGTTCTCACGCGCCGAGGCCCGCCGCCGTGCGGTCGGGCCCGGCAAGGTCCGAAAGAGACGGCCTACGGGACAGCCCTCAGTACCAGCCGGTCTCCTGGGAGTGGTTCCAGGCGCCGCACGGGGTGGAGTAGCGGTCGTCGATGTAGTTCAGGCCCCACTTGATCTGCGTGATGGGGTTGGTGCGCCAGTCGTCGCCGTAGACGGACATCTTCGACCCGGGGTTGGACTGCGGGATGCCGTACGCCGCGGAGCTCGGGTTGTCGGCGTTCCAGCGCCAGCCGCTCTCGCGGTTCCAGAGCTTCTCCAGGCAGTCCCACTGGGTCGCGTTGGCCCAGCCCGCGTCGTACTTGTTCATCATGTCCCGGCCGGCGGCCTTGACCTCGGAGATGTTGTCGCGGTCGACGGTGTCCACGGAGGTGGTGCACTTGAACGTGTCCGGCTGCGCGGACAGCAGCTTCTGCGTCCAGCCGCCCGCCGTGACGGGGTCGTCGTTGTGGTAGGTGATGTCGGCGCCGCTGCCGTCGGCCGGGTCGGCGTCCTTGTACCAGTACATCGAGCCGGTCGTGGGTATCCGGCCGTAGTAGAGGCCGCCGCCGGGCGAGACGAGCTGGTCGAAGGCGGACCAGCCCGAGGGCTTCAGGTCGTCGCGGTCCCAGGTGCCGTCCGCGTTCACCTTGTACGAGAGGAGGCGCCCGTCGGAGGTCGTGGCCACCACGCGGTCGTCGGCGGCCGCGGCGAGGGTCTTCAGCGTGAAGCCGGTGCCGATCTCCTTGCGCTGGCCGATGTGCTGGGAGCCCGCCGGCTTGTCCTGCGAGACGAGGTACTGGAGCAGGGTGCCCGCGGCGGTGGTGCATACAGGTGGCCGTGGCCGTCGTACGTCAGCTTGTCGTGGGTCCAGCCGCTGTCGGCGATCTTCACGACGCCGGAGAGTTCCAGGGCGTTGCTGTTCGTCAGTACGTCGACCCGGTAGAGCGCGCCTGTCGTCGAAGTCACCAGCACGGTATTGAAGTTGAGGGTCGCCATCGCCTTCGGTTCGAATCCGAGGGCCGGACCGACGCGCACCCGGGAGAGGTTGCCGGTCGACGGGCTGATGGCGCTGAAGGTGAAGCGTCCGTCGGGGAGGACCCCGTAGACCGAGGCGGTGCCGCTGCAGGTGGTCGCGGCCTGGGCGGCCGGGGCGGCGATGGTGACGGCGGTCAGCAGACCGGCGGCGATCGCGCCGGAGAGGACGGCGCCGGAGGTCTTGCGGGCAGCGTGACGGACGGCCACTGGGGGGTCTCCCTCGGGAAGGTTGGCGTGCGGTACGGGAAATCGGGCGGGGTGCGTACCGGCTGCTACTGCCAGCCCATGTCGTTCGTCGAGGCGACCGGCGGCTTGGCGGCGGGCAGCGGGGCGGCGACGGCGGGGGTCCCGAGGGCGAGGGCGAGCAGGGCGACCGCGGCGGCCTGGAGGATGCGGGTGGTGGTCATGACGGGCGGGTCCCTTCGCAGTCGCCGGGAGGCGAGTTCGTCGAGTGGCGGTGTCATATGGCCGGTTCCGCGCCCCGCGGTGGCGCCGGTCCGTTCCGGTGGGACATAGCTAAGTCGCCGTCGGGCAGCGGGAGAAGAGCTTCCCGCTGGCCCAAACCGTCCCTGGACGGATGCGGACACACGTCATCGGTGCACGGGCACGAGCGGTACGCCGACACCGAGCAGCCGCGCGTCCGGCAGCGCCCCCGTCGCGAGCAGGCGCCGGCAGACGGACCCGGCGTGCCCCTCGGCCTCCTCCAGGGAGTCCGCCACCAGGTAGAAGCCGAGCGTGAAGTGCCCGGCGGACTGCGGGTGCACGGCCAGGTGCTCGATCCGGTCGCCGGGATCCAGGCCGGCGCGGACCGCTTCGCGCAGGTCGTCGGGGAGGGCCGCCGGAGGGACCGTACACAGGCGGGCGTGGACGAGATACATACGTCAACGGTCTCCCCGGACGGCTCGTCCTGGATGCCGATCCGGGTGGCCTCTTGTGGTCGTGGACGGAACGGGCCAGCTTCCGGGACGATGGGATGATCGCGCTACCGAAGTGCCAATGGGGCTGGGGGACATACGTGTTGACCGAACTGGGACTCGATGCCAGAGCCGAAGCCGTCTACCGGGCCATGCTCATGCAGCCCACGGCGGGTGTGGCGGCCCTGGCGGCCGCGGTGGAGGCCACCGAGGACGAGGTGCGCACCGCCCTGGACCTGCTCAGCGAGCTCGCGCTGGTCCAGCCGTCGGCAGCCGACGCCGGACGGCTGCGGGCCGTCTCCCCGGACATCGGCATGGAGATCCTGATGGCCCGGGGACAGGCCGAACTCGCCGCCCGGCAGCAGCGGCTGGAGGCGTCGCGGGCGGCCGCGGCCCGGCTGATTTCCGAGTACTCCGAGCTGCGGCCCGCCGCCAGTCACCCGGGCGTCGAGCAGCTCATCGGCCTCGACGCGGTCCGTGACCGGCTGGTGGCGCTGACCCGTGAAACGAAGGAGGAGCTGCTCGCCTTCTCGCCCGACGCCACGCTGACCGAGTCGAACATCGCGGCTTCGCGTCCGCTGAACAAGGCGCTGCTCGCACGCGGGATACGCATGCGCACGGTCTACCTGGACAGCGTGCGCAACAGCCGGCACTCCGTCGAGCACGCCAACTGGCTGACGGAGCTGGGCGGGCAGGTCCGTACGGCGCCGTCCCTGCCGACCCGGATGCTCATCGTGGACCGTTCCACCGCGCTGATCCCGGTGAGCGACGACTCGGCGGCCGGCGCGGTGGTCCTGACCGGGCACGGGATGCTGGTCGCGCTGTGCGCGCTCTTCGAGTCGACGTGGGCGTCGGCGCAGCCGCTGGCGGAGACGGTGGTCCTGGGTCCGCACGGGCTGACCGCCCAGCAGTCGGAGGCGGTCCGGCTGCTGGCGGAGGGACACACGGACGAGGCGATCGCCAAGCGGCTGGGGGTGTCCTCGCGGACGGCCCGGCGCATCGCGAACGAGCTGATGGAACGGCTCGGCGCGCGCAGCCGCTTCGAGGCGGGCGTCCGCGCCGTGCAGGAGGGCTGGCTGCCGGCGCGTCCCTAGGCGGTGACCCGCCTCGGGGCCGGGCCCGCGCCGTCAGCCTTGCAGCGGCCAAGCCCCGACGGTCTCGTAGCGGGGCTGCTCTCCTGGGATGCCGCTGACGGGCAGGTTGCTGCGGACGAGGCTGAGGGTGCCGGCCTGCCAGGGCGTGCCCTCGAAGCCCGTGAGGGCGTCCACGTAGGGGCGCAGGCGGACCGTGCCGTCGCGGGACCGGCCCAGGGTGAGGTGCGGGGTGTAGCGGCGGTGCTGCTCCATGGGCACCCCGGCCCGCCGGGCGGCGGCGTCCGCCCGCTCCGCGAGCAGCCGCATCGAGTCGAGGTCCCCGGCGGCGCCGACCCACAGTGCGCGGTCGCCGAAGTGGCCGGCGCCGTGGAGTCGGAGCGCGAACGGCGCGGTGCGCGTCGCCGCGCGGGAGAGCCGGGCGTGCAGTTCGGGGAGCACCTCGTCCCGTACCTCGCCCATGAAGGCGAGCGTGAAGTGCCAGCCCGGCTCGCCGGTCCACTTCAACCGGTCGTCGCGCAGCGGGCTTACGGCGTCCCGCAGCTCGGCCAGGGCCGCCTCGGGCGGCAGGACGGCGGCGAACAGTCTCATATCGCCGAGCCTAGCGCCGCCGCCGGGGGGCGCTGCCCCGCATCCCCGCGCCTCGATCGCCGGCGGGGCTGAATGTGCCCGGTGGCTCCGCCCCCAGAGCCCGCGCCTCAGTCGTGGCGGGGCTCAAGGACCGGGGCTCCGCCCCCTACCCCGCGCCTCGATCGCGGGGCTGGATTTTGGCTGATGTCGCCCGGCGGGCTGAGGTGCCCGCAGGGCACATCCAGCCTCGCCGGCGTTTGAGGCGCGGGGTCCGGGGCGGAGCCCCGGGAGGCCGGGCCGCAGGGCCCGACGGCCCGTTGCGGGGACTGGGGCGGAGCCCAGGAGCCCAGGCGACCGGGGGCGGCGGGGTCAGGCCGCGGCCACCAGGTCGCGGCGTCGCGGCGACGGGACGAACGCCACGCCGTGCCGGTTCACGCGCAGGCGGAGGTTGCCCACGCGGGCCAGGACCACCGCGATCCCGACAGAGGCGAGCAGCGAGACGACGCCACCCGCGGCCATGCCGATCCGCGCACCGTAGGTGTCGGTGACCCAGCCCAGCAGCGGAGCCCCCAGTGGGGTGCCGCCGGTGAAGACCATCATGAACAGGGCCATGACCCGCCCCCGCATCTCGGGGTCGGTCGCCATCTGCACGCTGGAGTTCGCCGTCACGTTGACCGTCAGGCCGAAGACCCCGATGGGTACGAGCAGCGCGGCGAACAGCCCGAAGCCGGGCGCGAAGGCGGTCACGAGCAACAGCCCCGAGAACAGCACGGCCGCCGCCACCAGCAGCCGCAGCCGCGAGTGTCCGCGCCGGGCCGAGAGCAGGGCGCCCGCCAGGGAGCCGGCCGCGATCAGGGTGTTGAAGAGCCCGTACGTGCCCGCGTCCCCGTGGTAGACGTCGTTCACGAACGCCGACAGCCAGATCGGGAAGTTGAACCCGAAGGTGCCGATGAAGCCCACGAGCACGATCGGCCAGATCAGCTCCGGGCGGCCGGCGACGTACTGCAGGCCTTCGCGGAGCTGTCCCTTGGAGCGGGGCTGCGGCTCGACGGGGTGCAGTTCGGACGTCCGCATCATCAGGAGGCCGGCGATGGGCGCGGCGAAGGACAGCCCGTTCAGCAGGAAGGCCCAGCCGGAGCCGACGGCGGTGATCAGCACACCGGCGATCGCCGGGCCGACCAGCCGCGCGGACTGGAAGTTGGCCGAATTCAGGCTGACGGCGTTGGCGACCTGGCCCTTGCCGACCATCTCGGGGACGAAGGTCTGCCGCGCCGGGTTGTCCACGACGGTGACCAGGCCGAGTACGAAGGCGGCGAGGTAGACGTGCCAGACCTGGACGTGTCCCGCCAGGGTGAGCACGGCGAGGGCGATGCCGGTCAGGCCCATCGCGCTCTGGGTGACGAGCAGCAGCGGCCGCTTCGGCAGCCGGTCGGCGAGGACGCCTCCGTAGAGGCCGAACATCAGCATCGGCAGGAACTGCAGGGCGATCGTGATGCCGACGGCGGACGCGGACCCGGTCAGGGAGAGGACCAGCCAGTCCTGTGCGATGCGCTGCATCCAGGTGCCGGTGTTCGAGACGACCTGGCCCGTCGCGAAGAGCCGGTAGTTCCGGATCTTCAGCGAGCTGAACATCGAGTTCTTGCGCGCGGGGGTGCCCCGCGGTGTTTCAGAGAGGGTGGATGTATGGCCGGGTGCGGAGTCTGCTCCGGTTCCCGTACTCAAAAGCGGTCGCCTCCTGGCGTCGTTCCTTACAAGTGGGCGAGCTTCTCCAGGACGGGCGCGGCCTCGCGCAGCTTGGCCCATTCGTCCTCGGTCAGCTCGGCCGCGAGGCCGGCCAGGAAGGCGTTGCGCTTGCGGCGGCTCTCTTCGAGCATCGCCTCGGCTTCCTCCGTCTGGCGGACCACCTTCTGGCGGCGGTCGTCCGGGTGCGGCTCCAGCGTGACCAGTCCCTTGGCCTCCAGCAGCGCGACGATGCGTGTCATCGACGGCGGCTGTACGTGCTCGCGCCGGGCCAGCTCGCCGGGCGTCGCCTGGCCGCAGCGGGCGAGGGTGCCGAGGACCGACATCTCGGTCGGGCTCAGCGACTCGTCGACGCGCTGGTGCTTGAGGCGCCGGCCCAGTCGCATGACGGCGGAGCGGAGGTCGTTCACGGCGGCAGCGTCGTCGCCATGGGAGAGGTCGTGCATGTCCTTAGAGTAACTCATTACCCAGTCTAAAGAAAACCGGTTATGGGTCGTCACTCGTACGGGTGAGTCGGCGGTGGAAAGTGACACGCGTCCGTGCGCTGTGCCCCGACTCTTTCGGCATGGGGACACATGTGCTGAGCATGCGCATAGACGGGGAGCTCCTCGACAGGCTCCGGACTCATGCCGCCAAACGCGGAATGAGCGTCCAGGACTATGTGGTCCGGACGCTCATTCGCGACGACTTCGACGAACGCTTCAAGGCGGCCGTCGACGAGACAGAGAAGTTCTACGGGCTCACCTGATCAGGTGCGACCCGCGCGGGGTGCTCACGTGAGGCCCAGCGCCGGCATCGCGTAGTAGAAGACGAACACCGCCGACACGACGTACATGGCCACCGGGACCTCGCGGCCCCGGCCCGTCGCCAGCCGCAGCGCGCAGAAGCTCACGAAGCCGATGCCGATGCCGTTGGTGATCGAGTAGGTGAAGGGCATCATCACCATGGCCAGGAAGGCCGGGACGGCGATGGTGAAGTCGCTCCAGTCGATGTCCTTGACCGAGCCCGCCAGGATCAGGAACCCGACCGCCACCAGGGCGGGGGTGGCCGCCTGGGAGGGGACCATGGTGGCGAGCGGGGTCAGGAACAGCGCCACGGCGAAGAGGCCGCCCGTCACGACGTTCGCCAGACCCGTACGGGCGCCCTCGCCGACCCCGGCCGTGGACTCCACGAAGCAGGTGGTGGCCGAGGAGGAGGTCGCGCCGCCCGAGGCGACGGCCAGGCCGTCGATCAGCAGGACCTTGTTGATGCCGGGGAAATCGCCGTTCTCGTCGATCAGCTTCGCCTCGTCGCCGACGCCCAGGATCGTGCCCATGGCGTCGAAGAAGCAGGACAGCAGCACGGTGAAGACGAAGAGGGCGCCGGTCAGCATCCCTACCTTCCCGAAGCCGCCGAACAGGCTGACCTGGCCGACGAGCCCGAAGTCGGGCGCGGCCACCGGGTTGCCCGGCCACTCGGGGACGGTGAGGCCCCATGCCTCGTTCGGCAGATCGGTGATCAGCTGGACGGCGACCGCGATGACGGTCATCACCACGATGGAGATCAGGATCGCGCCCGGCGTCTTGCGGATCAGCAGGGCGAGGGTGAGCAGCACACCGACCACGAAGATCAGCACCGGCCAGCCGTGCAGGTGGCCGTTTCCGCCGAGCTGGAGCGGGACGGTGGTGTGCGCGGCGTCCGGGATGCGGGAGACGAAGCCCGCGTCGACCAGTCCGATCAGCATGATGAACAGGCCGATGCCGATCGCGATGCCCTTGCGCAGGCCCACCGGGACGGCGTTCATGACCCGCTCGCGCAGGCCGGTGGCGACGAGCAGCATGACGACGAAGCCGGCCAGGACGACCATGCCCATCGCGTCGGCCCAGCTCATGCGCGGGGCGAGCTGGAGGGCGACGACGGTGTTGACGCCGAGGCCGGCGGCCAGCGCGATCGGGACGTTGCCGATGACACCCATGAGGAGCGTGGTGAAGGCGGCGGTCAGGACGGTGGCGGTGACGAGCTGGCCGCCGTCGAGCTGGTGCCCGTACATGTCCTTCGCGCTGCCCAGGATGATCGGGTTCAGCACGATGATGTAGGCCATCGCGAAGAAGGTCGCCAGGCCGCCGCGGACCTCACGGGCCACGGTCGAGCCGCGCTCGGAAATCTTGAAGTAACGGTCGAGGCCCGATGTTCCCTGGGGGGAGGGCTCCGGGAGGGTGGCCACGGGGGTGGGGGCCGGGGTGCTCATACGGTCCTCATTGGGTGGTTCATACGAAGAAAATGGGCCGCGCCCACAGCGTTTCAGTATGAACACATGAACGAAGGAGCGTCTATCTCCGCGCGTAGACAACGAATCCGCGCACCTAGACTTGCCGCATGGCGAAATGGACTGCGAAGCACGAGGCGCCCGAGCCCCTGGAGGGCCCGGTCGTCGCCACCGTCACCGGCGGCACGATCCTCTGGTTCGCCATGTTCGTGGTCCAGCTCCCCTTCTACGGCTGGTTCGCCGACCGGGACCTCCTGTGGTGGGTCTGGACCTGCGCGGCCGGCGGCTTCCTCGGCCTGATCGGCATCTGGTACGTCCGCGGCCGCGACGCCGCCCTCAAGCGGCACGCGGCAGCGGAACGGGCGGCCGGGGCCGAGCAGTCGGATCCGCCCCCAGCCGGCGATTGACGCGCGGGACCGCGAGGGGCGCGACCCAGGGACGATTCGGGTCATCCCGAAGTCGGATCTTGCGCCTGCTCGGCGGGTGAAGCCCCCCAACCCCCTCTAACGTCGAAGGCATGACGCAGCGGGCGAGGACCGACCAGGACGGGCCGGACCGGGCCGGCGCCGCCATCGACGCGGGGGCCGAGCTCGACCCGGTCCACCCCGTGCGGCCACCGGCGCCCCGGTTCAAGCCCGCCGGACTGACCACCACCGAAGTCGCCGAGCGCGTCGCGCGCGGTGAGGTCAACGACGTCCCCGTCCGCAGCAGCCGCTCCACGACCGACATCGTCCGCGCCAACGTCTTCACCCGGTTCAACGCGATCATCGGCGTGCTCTGGGTGATCATGCTCTTCGTCGCCCCGATCCAGGACAGCCTCTTCGGCTTCGTGATCGTCGCGAACACCGGCATCGGCATCATCCAGGAACTGCGCGCCAAGAAGACCCTCGACAGTCTCGCCGTCATAGGCGAGGCCAGACCGAGCGTGCGCCGCGACGGCCGGACCGCCGAGATCTCCACCTCCGAGATCGTCCTCGGCGACGTCATCGAACTCGGTCCCGGCGACAAGGTCGTCGTCGACGGAGCGGTCGGCGAGGCCGACGGCCTGGAGATCGACGAGTCCCTGCTCACCGGCGAGGCCGACCCCGTCCTGAAGAAGCCCGGCGACCAGGTCATGTCCGGCTCGTTCGTCGTCGCCGGCGGCGGCGCGTTCACCGCCACCAAGGTCGGCCGCCAGGCTTACGCCGCCCAGCTGGCCGAGGAAGCAGCCCGCTTCACCCTCGTCCACTCCGAGCTGCGCTCCGGCGTCTCCACCATCCTCAAGTACGTCACCTGGATGATGATCCCGACCTCGATCGGCCTGATCATCAGCCAGCTGATCGTCAAGGACTCCAACCTCAAGGACTCCATCGCCCGTACCGTCGGCGGCATCGTCCCGATGATCCCCGAAGGCCTCGTCCTCCTCACCTCCGTGGCCTTCGCGATCGGCGTCATCCGGCTCGGCCGCAAGCAGTGCCTGGTCCAGGAGCTGCCCGCCATCGAGGGCCTCGCCCGCGTAGACGTGGTCTGCCTCGACAAGACCGGCACCCTCACCGAGGGCGGCATGGACGTCACCGAGCTCCGCCCGCTCGGCGGCACGGATCCCGCGTACGTCAAGAAGGTGCTCGGCGCCCTCGGCGAATCCGACCCCCGCCCCAACGCCAGCCTCCAGGCGATCATCGACGCCTACCCCGACAGCGCGGAGTGGCGCTGCACCGAGTCCCTGCCGTTCTCCTCCGCCCGCAAGTACAGCGGCGCCAGCTTCAGCGAGGGGGACGGCGAGAACAATACCTGGCTGCTCGGCGCCCCCGACGTACTCCTCCCCGCCGGGGACCCGGCCCTCAACGAGATCAGCGGCCTCAACGAGCAGGGTCTGCGGGTCCTCCTGCTTGCCCGGTCCGCCCGCGAACTGGACGACGCGGCCGTCGCCACCGGCGTCCGGCCGACCGCCCTGGTCGTCCTGGAGCAGCGGCTGCGCCCCGACGCCGCCGACACGCTGCGCTACTTCGACGACCAGGACGTCAAGGCCAAGGTCATCTCCGGCGACAACGCCGTTTCCGTCGGCGCGGTCGCCGGCAAGCTGGGCCTGCCGGGCGCGGAGAACACCGTCGACGCCCGGGGACTTCCCGCCGGACAGGCCGACATGGCGACGGTCCTCGACGACAACTCCGTGTTCGGACGGGTCACCCCGCAGCAGAAACGGGACATGGTCGGCGCCCTCCAGGCCCAGGGCCACACCGTCGCTATGACGGGCGACGGCGTCAACGACGTGCTCGCTCTCAAGGACGCCGACATCGGGGTGTCGATGGGCTCCGGTTCGGAGGCCACCCGCGCCGTCGCCCAGATCGTCCTCCTCAACAACAGCTTCTCCACCCTCCCCTCGGTGGTCGCCGAAGGCCGGCGGGTCATCGGCAACATCACCCGGGTGGCCACCCTCTTCCTCACGAAGACGGTCTACTCGGTGCTGCTGGCCGTCCTGGTGGTCTGCTCGCAGGTCGAATACCCCTTCCTGCCCCGCCACCTGACGCTGCTGTCCACGCTCACCATCGGCATCCCGGCGTTCTTCCTGGCCCTGGCCCCGAACAAGGAGCGGGCGCGGCCGCACTTCGTGAAACGCGTGATGCGGTACGCGATCCCGGGCGGCGTGATCGCGGCGACCGCCACCTTCGTGACGTACCTGATCGCCCGTCACCACTACACCGGCCCCGACGCCCTCAATGCCGAGACCAGCGCCGCGACCCTCACGCTGTTCCTGACCTCGATGTGGGTCCTGGCGATCATCGCCCGCCCGTACACGTGGTGGCGCGTCGGCCTGGTCGGCGCGATGGGCGGCGCCTTCCTGATCGTGCTGGTCGTGCCGTGGCTCCAGGACTTCTTCCAGCTCAAGCTGGTGGGTGTGACGATGCCGTGGATCGCGGTGGCCATCGCGGCGGGCGCCGCCATCCTGATCGAGTTCACCTTCAGGTGGGTGAACCGCAAGTTCCCCGCGTAGCACGCGCCGCGACCCCGTCCCAGCCGTACCTGTCCCACTCGGATACGCACGACGGAGTCCTGGGAGAATTCCAGGACTCCGTGCGCTCCGTGCGCCCGGACGGAGAGGGAGGGAACCCGACGATGGGCAGACTCTGGGACAAGTACATGGGCACCAAGTACCCCGACACCGGTGTCAGGCCGCTGCCCGCCATGGAACTCCGCCACGCGCTGCTCGCGCTCAACGGGCCGGACGTGCCGTTCGCCGTGCGCAACGGCACCCCGAAGGAAGGCGCCGACCTGGTGGCGGAGTGCCGGATCCAGGAACTGCGCCTGACCCTCAAGATACGTATGCGGCTGGTCCCCTCGACCCGTGAGGTGCGTACGCTCGACGAGCGGTGGGAGCCGTCGCAGGACTCCGGCGAGCAGTACGGACGTGGGCCGGCGCACGCGGTGTACAAGCAGTGGGAGTTCAGGAAGGGTCCGGACGGCCGCCGGCGCAAGGTCGAGACGCTCCGCTTCGACACGCGGGATGTGAAGAACCCCCTGCGGAACACGGTCATCGGCGCGGGATGGACCTGGCGAGGAGTGTTCAAGCTGTGACCGGCCCGCCCGGGTCCTCCCGGGCGGGCCGTTCGGCGATGCACGGCACCAGCCGCCGCGGGCTGGGCCGACAGCATCCGAAAGAGACGGCCTAGTCGAACCAGCGGTCGCGCGCCAGTTCCCCCGTGCGGGACGGGTCCTCCAGGAGGGCCGCCACCTCGAAGCGGCGGGGCCACTGGCCCGCAGACCAGGCCAGGCCCGCCGCGACGCCCTCCAGGGTGGAGGCGTGGAGGGTGCCGTCCGGGGTGCGGCGCCAGTCCAGTTCGGTGCCGCCCGCGATCAGCTCCTCGTGCTCGACGTAGGTGTACGGGGTCGAGGGGCCCAGCAGGACCCGGACCGCCTCCGGGACGTCGTGCTCCTCGCCCGGCGTGCTCACCTCCGCCGGGACCGTCTCCGAGAGGCGCCGGACCTGGAGGAGGTCCGCCAGGTCGGCCGCCCGGGACGGGGACACCGGGAGCAGGGGCAGGCCCGCGGTCAGCGGCAGCAGGTCCGGGGCGTCGGCGATGACCGCGTCCGCCGCGTCCCCCACGCGGACCTCGCCGTCCACCACCGCGCGCAGCTCGTCCGGCAGGGTGACCTGCTCGGGGTCCAGGTCGGCCAGGGCGTTGTAGAGGCCGTGCAGCTGGCGGTCCGTCACGTCACGGTCAGGGTCGGCGAGCCGGCCCAGGAGCTCGGCCGCGCCACCCGGCTCGTCCAGCAGGGCCGCCACCGTGGTCCGTACGCCCAGGGCCCGCAGCACCTGCTCGTCCTCGAAGCCGGTCGCGTCCGCCGGGGTGTAGAGGCCCTCCAGCAGCGGATCGCCGCCCGCCGCGCGCAGGCCCGCCGGGCGGCGGCCGTCGAGCACCGGGTGGTCGCGCAGCCACCAGGCGGTGTACGGGCGCACGGACTGCGTGGTGCCGTCCGGGAGGAGGATGCGCACGGGCTGGGTCAGCGCGTCCCGCAGCGGTGGCTGCGCCAGCATGGCCAGGGCCTGGGGCCAGCAGTCGTCGTCGACCAGGTCGAGGTCGCGCACGGCGACGAGCTCGGTCGCCACCGGCGGCACCGGGGTGTCCGGCAGCTGGTCCAGTACGTCCTCGCACCACACGTCCACCGCGTCGAGCAGGCCCGCGTCGTCGGGCTCGGCGAAATCGCCCTCGCGCGGCTCCAGTTCGTCCGGGTCCAGGACCACGTCGGTTGCGCGGACCAGCTGGAAGGCGGCCAGCACGCCGCAGGCGGTGAGGGTGTCGGCGTCCCACCGGGAGGCCAGTTCGGCGTCGACGTACGGGACTTCGTCCTCGCGGATGACCGAGGCGAGCGGCGAGCCGGGCAGCAGCAGTTCGCCCGCCGGGGTCAGTTCCCCGTCCTCGTCCGGGAGGGCCAGCGCGCCCAGCCAGGGCTCGTCGCCCGGGCTCAGATCGGCGTCGCGGACCAGGCCCAGGACCACGTCGGCCAGTTCCTCCGCGTCCAGCGCGTCCTCGTCCCAGATCTCGCCCGCGTCCAGCGAGGCCGCCACCGCCGCCCGGACCTGCGGGGTCGTCAGCACCGCGCGCGGCGTCGCGGGCAGGGCCCCGAGCTTCTCCAGCAGCGGGTGCGTGGCGTCCGGGTGGGCCACCTTCAGCCCCAGCCGGGCCAGGTCCGCCGGAGTGTCCGCGTACGGGAGGAGGACGTGGCGCGGCCCGATCGTCGTACGGCCGTCGGCGAGCGGCACGGGCAGCCCGGACAGCCGGTCGGGGTCCACCCCGGCCAGGCTGTCGTAGAGCCGGTGCCACCAGTCGGGGGTGCGCTCGATGCCCGCGATCCGCTCGATGGCATCGCCCAGCGGGAGCCGGCCCACGCCCAGGGTGCGCAGCTCGGCGCGGCGCTCCAGGCCGGCCGGGAGCAGGGTCGGCAGGACCTCGGCGAGGACCCGTACGGTGTCGGCGCCCGCGCCCTCCACGACCTCGGCCTCGAAGGGGCGCAGGGCGCCCCGTTCCTCCGCGTGCTCGGGCGGCGCGGCCGGCGCGAGGAAGGCCGTACGGGGCAGTCGCCGCAGGACGGCGGCGCGCAGGGCCCCGTCCAGCTCGCCCTTGCCGAGCGGGCCGGGCACCAGGTCCACGAGGGCGGTGGTCACCGGGTCCCAGGCGCCGAGGAGTTCGGCGTACGCGTCGGCCGCGCGCTCCACGAGGAAATCGGTCAGCGGACCGGGCGCGGGATGCCGGCGGGTGGTGTCCAGCGGCAGGGTCGCGATGAGCAGGGCCGGGATGCCGAGGGGTTCGTCCGTCGGGGTCGGGGCGTGCACCACCGGCGCGGTGGCCGGGCGCAGCGGGGCGCCGTCGGTGTCGACGGGCACCGCCCAGGACACCGTCCAGGAGGGCCGCAGCCGCTCCTCCACCGGCCGGTCGGCGAGCAGGGCCCGCTCGATGGGTCCGCCGTGGCGGACGGTGCGCCAGCGACTGGTGCCCGACCGGGAGTCCTCGATGACGGTGTACGGGCCTTCGTCGTGGCGGTACAGGGTGCGGGCGGGGCCGGCCGAGCCGCTCGACGGTGTCTCGATGACGATCTCGCGCAGCCCGGGCAGGGTGAGGAGGAGGGCGTCGTCGATACCGGTGAGGAGCCGCTCCACGAGGTCCTCGGCGGCGGCGTCGCGCAGCGGGAGGACCACCACGGTGTCGTAGCCCTCGGGCGCCGTGCCCTCGGCGGGCAGCGGGAGCCGCAGCAGCGGGACGTGGCCGTCGCGGCGGCGCAGCTCGTCGCCGAGGCCGGGGCTGCCGACGGCGGCTTCGCGGGCCAGCTCGCGGGCCTCCGCCAGGGACCAGCGGACACCGCCGTGGCGGCCGAGCACCGCGGGTTCGTCGGAGACGGCGAGGACGGCCGCGAAACCGACACCGAAGCGGCCGACGGTGTCACCCGAGCCGGAGCCGGAGCCCGTTCCGGATTCGCGCTTGGCGGAGGCGCGCAGGGTGCTCAGCGATTCCACGCCCGTGGCGTCGAGCGGGGCACCGGTGTTGGCGACGGCCAGCACCGCGTGCCCGCCCCCGCCGGAGTGCAGGGTCAGCCGCAGCCGGCCCGGTACCTGTGCCCGGGCCGCGGCGTCGGCGGCGTTCTGCGCCAGCTCGACGACGAGCCGGTCGCGGTAGCCGCCGAGAGCCAGGTCCTCCTCGGCGTTGGCGTCCTCGCGGAACCGGGCCGGCCCCGCGCCCCAGGAGTCGAGCACCCCGCGCCGCAGCCGGGCCGTGCCGAAGGGGTCCACACCGTTCTGGGCCGCCGTCACTCGCACGCTCACGCCGCTGCCTCCAAGAATTGCCGTACCCGAACGTCCTGAAGGTAGCGCGTACGGGGCTGCCGCTTCCCCGTGAGGTGGGCGAACACGGCGTACGCCCCGGCCCCGCGCCGGTGGAACGCGGGAGCCCCCGGTGACACGAGGTCACCGGGGGCTCCGACGGTCGGTCGTTCAGAGCTTCTCGATCACGTAGTCGATGCACGCGGTCAGCGCCTGCACGTCCGCCGGGTCGATCGCCGGGAACATCGCGATACGGAGCTGGTTGCGGCCGAGCTTGCGGTACGGCTCGGTGTCCACGATCCCGTTGGCGCGCAGCACCTTGGCGACGGCCGCCGCGTCGATGTCGTCCGAGAAGTCGATCGTGCCGATGACGGCGGAGCGCTTGTCGGCGTCCACGACGAACGGGGTCGCGTACTTCGACGCCTCGGCCCAGCCGTACAGGTTGCGCGCGCTGGCCGCCGTACGTCCGGTCGTGAACTCCAGACCGCCCTGGCCGTTCATCCACTCCAGCTGCTCGTTCAGCAGGAAGAGGGTCGACAGCGCCGGGGTGTTGTACGTCTGGTTCTTCAGCGAGTTGTCGATCGCCGTCGGCAGCGAGAAGAACTCCGGGATGTGCCGGCCGGAGGCGTGCACGCGCTGCGCACGCTCCAGGGCCGCCGGGGAGAACGCGGCCAGCCACAGGCCGCCGTCCGAGGCGAAGGACTTCTGCGGGGCGAAGTAGTAGACGTCGGTCTCGGTGATGTCCACCGGCAGACCGCCGGCACCCGAGGTCGCGTCCACCAGGACGAGGGACCCGGCGTCGGCGCCCGCGACGCGCTTGACCGGCGCCGCGACACCCGTCGAGGTCTCGTTGTGGGTGTACGCGTACACGTCCACGCCCGCCTCGGCGACCGGCTCGGGGTGCGTGCCCGGCTCGGAGGAGATCACGGACGGCGCGTCCAGCCACGGCGCGAGCTTCGCGGCCTTGGCGAACTTGGAGGAGAACTCGCCGAAGGTGAGGTGCTGGGACTTCTGCTCGATCAGCCCGTGGGTCGCGATGTCCCAGAAGGCGGTGGAGCCGCCGTTGCCCAGGATCACCTCGTAGCCCTCGGGGAGGGAGAAGAGGTCCCGGAGCCCCTGGCGCACCGAGCCGACCAGGTTCTTGACCGGGGCCTGGCGGTGCGAGGTTCCGAGCAGGGAGGTTCCGGTGGCGGCGAGGGCGTCCAGCGCCTCGGTCCGCACCTTGGAGGGGCCCGCGCCGAAGCGTCCGTCGGCGGGCTTGATGTCAGCGGGAATCTGGATCTCAGCCACGAGCGGAGCGTATCGGGTCCCGGTCCGTGCTTCGGACGCGCGTCCACCCGATGAGACGCACGGGCGTGGTGGGAGGCTTTGGGACGTGACGTCTCCCGGGGAACTCGAACGGACATTGCGGGCGCGGCTGCGCGGGGAGGTGGACTTCGGGGCCGCGGCGCGGGCGCTGGTGACCATGGACGCCTCCAACTACCGGCGCGTCCCGCTGGGCGTGGTCAGCCCGCGCGATGCCGAGGACGTGGCGGCCGCCCTGCGCGTGTGCGCCGACGCCGGAGTCCCGGTCGTCCCGCGGGGCGGCGGCACCTCCATCGCCGGGCAGGCGACGGGGCTCGGGGTGGTGCTCGACCTCACCCGGCACATGAACGCCGTGGTGTCGGTCGATGCGGCCGCGCGCACCGCCGTGGTCCAGCCCGGGCTGGTGCTCGACCGGCTGCGGGACGCGGTGCGCCCGTACGGGCTGACCTTCGGGCCGGACCCCTCCACGCACTCGCGCTGCACCCTCGGCGGCATGATCGGCAACAACGCGTGCGGCGCCCACTCGGTCGCCTGGGGGACCACCGCGGACAACGTGGCCGAGCTGGCGGTGACGGCGTACGGGGGCTCCTCGTACCGGATCGGGACCGGCTGGGCGGGTGCGCCGGCCGGGCTGCGGGAGCTGGTCGACGGGAGCCTGGCGGTGCTCCGGACGGGGATGGGCGGCGGCTTCTCGCGGCGGATCTCCGGCTACGGCGGGCTCGACGCCCTGCTGCCCGAGCGGGGCGTCGAGCTGGCCCGGGCGTTCTGCGGGAGCGAGGGCACGCTCGGGGTGGTGACCGAGGCAGTGGTGCGCCTGGTGGAAGCGCCGCGCGCGCCGGCGCTCGCGGTGCTCGGGTACGCGGACGAGAGCGCGGCGGCGGACGCGGCGGCGGGGTTGCTCCCGTACCGCCCGCTGACGGTGGAGGGCATGGCGGAAGACCTGGTCGGGGGCGCGGGCGGGCTGCCGCGGGGCGCGGCGTGGCTGTTCGTGGAGATGGCGGACGAGGGCGGCGCCCGCTCGCTCGTACGGGGCGCTGACGCGCTCGACGCGGTGGTGGTCACGGACCCGGCGGGGCAGCGGGCCCTGTGGCGGATCCGGGAGGACGCCGCGGGCACGGCGACACGGCTGCCGGGAGGCGAGATGGCCTGGCCGGGCTGGGAGGACTGCGCGGTGCCGCCGGCCCGGCTGGGGGCGTACCTGCGGGAGTTCCGCGCCCTGCTGGCGCAGCACGGGCTGCGGGGGTCCCCGTACGGGCACTTCGGGGAGGGCTGCGTCCACGTACGGATCGACTTCGACCTGGCATCGGCGGGTGGCGTGGCCCGCTTCCGGGCCTTCTCCACCGAGCTGGCGGATCTGGTCGTCGCGCACGGCGGCTCGTTGTCGGGGGAGCACGGGGACGGGCAGGCGCGGGCGGAGCTCCTGCCGAAGATGTACGGCCCGTCGGTCATCGCCCTCTTCGGCGCGTACAAGGACGTGTGGGACCCGGCGGCCGGAATGAACCCGGGGATGCTGGTCCGGCCGGCACGGCTCGACGAGAACCTCCGCTTCGCCGTGCTGCCCGGGACGTCCTTCGCCGGCGAGGTCGCCCGGTGCGTCGGCGTCGCGAAATGCCGTTCCGTGGACGTCGGCGGTCCGGGGGTGATGTGCCCGTCGTACCGGGCCACGGGGGAGGAGCGGCACTCCACGCGGGGCCGGGCCCGGCTGCTGCACGAGATGCTCGCCGGGGAGGTCGTGGAGGACGGCTGGCGCTCGGCTGAGGTCGCCGAGGCACTGGACTTGTGCCTGGGCTGCAAGGGATGCCTCAGCGACTGCCCGGTGGGCGTCGACATGGCCTCCTACAAGTCGGAGTTCCTGCACCGCCACTGGGCGGGCCGCATCCGCCCGCTCGCCCACTACACACTGGGCGGCCTGCCGGACTGGCTCCACCTGATCGCCCGTCTCCGCGCGGCGGGGGCGGTCAACGCCCTGGCGCGCCTGCTCCCGGTCCCGGGGCTGACCCGCGAACGGACGCTGCCGGAACTGGCCCGCGAGCCGTTCAGGCGCGGGTGGCGCGGCCTGCCTGCTCCATCCCCGCCGGCGGTTGGGGCGCGGGGGCCCGGGCGGAGCCCCGGTCCCGGGAAGGGGCGGGCTGGGGGAAGCCGCCCGCAGGGCCCCGCGACCGTCACGCTCTGGCCGGACACGTTCACGGAGCACCTGGCCCCGGATGCCGGCCGGGCGGCAGTACGCGTCCTGGAGGCCGCCGGCCTGGGAGTGTCCGTCCCGCCGGGCAGAGTGTGCTGCGGCCTCACCTACCTCTCCACCGGCCGTCTCGACCGTGCCCGCAAGGTCCTCAACCGCACCCTGGACACCCTCGGCGAGATCCGGGCCCCCGTCCTCGTCCTGGAACCCAGCTGCGCCGCAGCCCTCCGCGCCGATCTGCTCGCCCTCCTCCCCGACGATCCCCGGGCCCGGCAGCTGGCGGCAGCCGTCCGCACGTTCGCCGAGACCCTGGAGGAATACGCCCCGGACTGGCGGCCGCCCCGCCTCGACCGGCCGGTGGCCGGCCAGACCCACTGCCACCAGCACGCGGTCCTCGGTGACGCCGCCGACCGGCGGCTGCGCGAGCGCGCCGGCCTGATGGGTGAGCTCAGCGGCGGCTGCTGCGGCCTGGCCGGGAACTTCGGCTTCGAGCCGGGCCACCACGCGGTGTCGGTGGCGTGTGCGCAGGAGCAGCTCCTCCCGTCCCTGCGTACCGCCCCGCCAGGCGCCCTGGTCCAGGCCGACGGGTTCTCCTGCCGCACCCAGATCGCGCAGCTGGGCGGGGTCCGGGCCCGCCACCTGGCAGAACTCCTGGCGGAGGGGCTGGAAGAGGAGGGTCTGTAAGGCAAGACACGGAGCAGCACTCCTTACGACCCACTAATCTGGATAAATGCCCGCACCTTCGTCCCCCTCCCCGGTCACCGCAGCCGCCACGGCACCCACCTCGACAGCCGCCCCGGCAGCGGACAGCGCCCCGCCGTCTGCCAAGGGCGCCCTCCTCGGGCCGGTCGCGCTGGTGATCTCGGCGGGGATCTCGGTGCAGTTCGGTGCCGCCCTCGCGGTCATGATCATGCCGAAGGCCGGGGCGGCGGGCGTGGTCACCCTGCGCCTCGCGGCCGCCGCGGTCGTGCTGCTGCTCCTGTGCCGCCCCAAGATCCGCGGCTACGTCCGCGCCGACTGGGGCACGGTGGTCGCCTTCGGCGTGGCCATGGCGGGCATGAACGGACTCTTCTACCAGGCCATCGACCGGATCCCGCTCGGCCCGGCCGTCACCCTGGAGGTGCTGGGGCCGCTCGCCCTCTCCGTCGTGGTCTCCCGGCGCCTGGTGAACCTGCTGTGGGCGGGCCTGGCCCTGGGCGGTGTCGTGCTGCTGTCCAGCCACGGCGGGGGCGGCTTCGGCGGTCTCGACCTCCTCGGCGCGGCCTTCGCGCTCGGGGCGGGCGCGATGTGGGCGGCGTACATCGTGTTCAGCGCGCGTACGGGCCGCCGCTTCCCGCAGGCGGACGGCCTGGCCCTGGCGATGGCGGTGGCCGCGCTGCTCTCGCTTCCGCTGGGCATCGTCGAGGCCGGCTCCGACCTGCTGGTTCCGAGCACCCTCGCGCTGGGCGTCGGCGTGGCCGTCCTGTCCTCCGTGCTCCCGTACACCCTGGAACTGCTGGCCCTGCGGCGGCTCCCGGCGTCGACCTTCGCGATCCTGATGAGCCTGGAGCCGGCCATCGCGGCCACCGCGGGCTTCCTCGTCCTGAACCAGGCCATGTCCGCCCTGGACGCCCTGGCCATCGCGCTGGTGATCGCGGCCAGCATGGGCGCCGTCCGCTCCCAGACCCGCAAGCCGACCCGCGAGCAGACCCGCAAGACGCCCCGGGAACGACCCCGGAAGCAAGGAGCCTGATGGACGCCGTCACGTACCTTGCCGGAGTTCCAGAGGCCCGCCGCCCAGCCCTGACGCGGCTGCGTGAGCTGTGCCTCGCGGAATTGCCGGGCTTCGAGGAGGTCATCGCGTACGGGATGCCCGCGTACGTGCGGCCCGGCGAGCCGGCCGGGGAGATCGCCTGGGCGAACCAGAAGCAGTACGTCTCCTTCTACCTGCTGCGTACGGACATCCGCGACGCCTTCGCGGACCGCCTGGCCGGCCACGACATGGGCAAGGGCTGCCTCCGGTTCCGCCGTGCGGACCGGATCGACTTCGATCTCGTACGCGACCTCCTCCGCGCGACGGCCGGAGCTGCGCCGGGCAAGGTCTGCTGAAGCCGGGCGGTGGCCCGGGCGCGGGCTACTCGGGTGTCGTTTCTCCGGCGACCCACGAGAGATAGGCGGCCGAGCCGGTGGACACGGGGAGCACGATCCACTCGGGTACGTCGTAGGAGTGTGCGGTCCCGACCCATTCGGTCAGGGCGGGCAGCCGCTCGCGGGTCGTCTTGTAGGAGACGCGCCACTCCGTGGCGGTCTCCACGGCCCCCTTCCACCGGTAGACGGCGGTGACGGGCGGGTCGATGTGCGCGCAGGCCGCCAGCCGCATCTCCACGGCGCCCCGGGCCAGCTCCCCCGCCTTGAGCGCGTCGTCGATGGCCGTCTGCGCGACCACGATGCCGGGCGCGGTCCCGGTCCCGGTTCCGGTCCCGGTCTCGGTCCCACGCCCAGGCCCAGTCCCGGTCCCGGTCCCGCTCTCGGTCTCGTTCGTCACGATGGCCCTCCCGCGTCGGTGTGCCCGACCCTAACCGCGGTCGGCGTAGCGGGAGGTCATCGCCGCCAGGGTGGTGTGGTCGGGGACGGGGGTGGGGGAGTCGCCGAGCTGGGAGCAGTTCTTCTCGGTCGACGAGGGCGCCGGCTGGATCCACGACTGGACGATGGACTTCACCCGTCGCGCCTGAGGCCGTACGCCCGATGAGCCGCTACGCCGGCCCAGGCCGTCCGCCGGCCCCTGAGTCCGTACGCCCGTCCCGCCGGCCTCGGGGGACCGGCCGGGCGGGCGTACGACGGCACGAGGGCTACCCGAGCGGCAGGTCCAGGTAGGAAGGCGTCGGCTCCGGTGAGGTGAACGCCAGCGTCGCGCGCGGCAGGTTGGCGTCGCCGTAGAAGGGGTCGCGGGCGTCGATCACCAGCATCAGCCGGTTGCCGCGCGGGACGTCGTACGCCGTGGCCTGGAGCTCGATGTCCGCGCTGATCAGGCTGTCGGGCCCCGAGTCGAGGTCGCTGAAGGGGGCGTGCGTGACGATGTGGGCCGAGCCGTCGGGCGCCGTGTCGAGGAGGTACGCGACGAACGTGGACCCGGGGTTGGCCGCCCGGTAGGTGACGCGCAGTTTCGGCGTGCCCCGCAGGCGGGTGGTCTCCGGAGCCGGGGCCGCGGCCCAGACCGCGGCGACGGAGCGGTCGATGTCGCCCGTCGGGTAGACCTTCGGCCGGCCGGCCATCTCGGCGTAGCCGGCCGTGACGACCGCGTCGGCGACGGTCGCCGGGGTGTCCACCCCGCACAGCACGGTCGACGTCCAGCCGGCCTCCGGCTCCTCCGCGAGTTCCCCGCCGCCCGCCAGGTACAGCCGGTGTACGTGTTCGGTGAGGGAGGGCCAGGTCGGGCGGGGTTCGAGGGTCTGGCTCCACATGACCTCGCTGAGCACCTGGCCCTCGTCGGCGATGCCGTTGCCGATCCCCTTGAGGTGGTGGTCGAACCATCGGTGGGCGTCGGTCCATATCCGGTTGGGCAGGCCGTACATCCCGGACGACTCGGGGCCGGAGTGGTCGCCGATGGACAGGACCAGGCGCTTGGGGCCGGTCAGCTCGTTGAACATCTTCAGGGTCTGGTTGGGCGGGAAGAGCGTCTCGTGCCAGGCGTGCGCGTAGAACACCGGCACCTCCCGCCGGTTGAACTCCTTGACGTGCGTGAAGGGCGAGCGCTGCTCCGCCCAGGCCAGGGTGCCCTGGACGTCGCGACCGGCGAGGACGTTGTCGAAGACGCTCTGCGTCTGCGGGCTCAGCCGCGCTTTCGCGGCCGCCTTGAGCAGGGCCCGTACGGCTTCGACGTGGCGCGTGGAGTTCTCGTAGAACGCCTCCCCGAGATCGCCCCAGCTGCTCAGCGCGACCACCGCGTCGACCCGGGTGTCGTGCGCGGCGACCAGCTGGCTGATGCCCGAGCCGTACGAGTCCCCGAGGAAGCCGATCCCCGTCACCGGGCCGGCGGTGCGCTCCACGAGGTGGTCCAGGGCGCGGCTCGCGTCGGCGACGTCGAGCGGGCCGGCCACCTCCACCTGGCCCTCGGACGCGGCGAAGCCGCGGGTGGTGTAGGCGAGGACGTTGTAGCCGCGGGCCGCGAACAGGGTGGCCTGGACGGCGTACACGAGCCAGCCCAGGCTGGTCCAGGGCGAGGGCATCACGATGAGCGGGCGCGGCTGGACCCCGGTGTGACGCCAGAGCGCGGCGTCGAGCCGGTCCCCATCGGCGCCGGTCACCCTGGCCCGGCTGAAGACGGCGACGGAGCGGAGCTCGGCGATCTCGGCGGCGCGGGCGGGGGCGAGGCCGGTGACGTCGCCGCTCTCCAGGGCGGTGACGAAGGCGCCGAGGGCGGTCGCGTCGAGTTCGGGGTAGAGGGAGAAGGGGGTTCGGGCTGCTTGAGTCACGTCGGTTCATCCTCTTCGTCGTCGTCTGCATCGTCTGCGTCGAGTGCGTCGAGTGACATGAACGTGCTGCTGCGTTCGCCCGGGGCCCTGAGCGGAACGTCCAGTATCGACGGGACATCCGGTGACGTTTCGCGAGTTTCCGGCTTACGGCCTGAATCGCCCCCCGCACACCCGGTGGCGGGGCGCAGTGGGACCAGCACCCTCTGTGATGGGAGCCAACTCGCGCTCGCCTGGGCCGGGTTGGCGCCGGTGGCGGGAACGTGCCGCCCCTGGGGTCAAATCATGCAAGCACGCTTGATTGTTTTCTCGGAGGCTGCCACTCTTCCCCTCACGCCGAGAGGGGAGCACGCCGTGCCCGATCCGTTCGCCGTCGATGCCACCGCCCATGCCACCGCCCATGCCGGCGCCCAGGTCGCTGCCGCCACCGTCGCGGTCCTCGCGGATCTGCGCGAGGAGGGCAGTGAACTTGACGTCCTGGTTGCGGAGTTGCCGGAGCCGGACTGGGCCCGGCCCACCCCCGCACCCGGCTGGAGCGTCGCCCACCAGATCGCCCACCTGCACTGGACCGACCGGGCCGCGCTGCTCGCCCTCACCGACGCCGACGGCTTCGGCCGCATGGTCGAGGAGGCCCTCAAGGCCCCCGACTCCTTCGTCGACGAAGGAGCCGAGGAGGGCGCGGCTCTGCCGCCCGCCGAGCTGCTCGCCCGCTGGCGCTCCGCGCGCACCGTGCTCGACGAGGCCCTCGCCGCGGCCTCGCCCGACACCCGCTTCCCCTGGTACGGGCCGCCGATGAAGGCCGCCTCCATGGCCGGCGCCCGGCTGATGGAGACCTGGGCGCACGGCCAGGACGTCGCCGACGCGCTCGGCGTACGCCGCACCCCGACGGCCCGGCTGCGGCACGTGGCCCGGATCGGCGTACGGGCCCGCGACTACGCCTTCGCCGTCCGCGGACTGCCCGCGCCCGCCGAGGAGTTCCGGGTGGAGCTGACGGCCCCCGACGGCCCGGACGTGTGGACGTACGGTCCGCCGGACGCCCCGCAGCGGATCGCGGGCCCGGCGTTCGACTTCTGCCTCCTGGTGACCCAGCGGGCCCACCGCGCGGACCTGTCCCTGACCGCGACCGGCCCCGACGCGGACCGCTGGCTCGACGTCGCCCAGGCCTTCGCGGGCCCGGCGGGCCCCGGCCGCGCGCCGGGAGCCTCGCGGTGACCCGTCGCGCACCGTCCCGTCCGCTGCCACGCCCGCTGCGCATCGGCAACGCGTCCGGCTTCTACGGCGACCGCTTCGACGCCCTGCGCGAGATGCTCACCGGCGGCGAGCTGGACGTGGTCACCGGGGACTACCTGGCCGAGCTGACCATGCTGATCCTGGGCCGCGACCGCCTGAAGAACCCGGACCTCGGCTACGCCAAGACCTTCTTGCGGCAGCTGGAGGAGGGGCTCGGGCTCGCGCACGAGCGGGGCGTACGGATCGTCGCGAACGCGGGCGGCCTGAACCCGGCCGGACTGGCCGATGCCGTACGGGCGTTGGCGGCCGAAGCCGGGGTTCCCGTCTCCGTCGCGCACGTGGAGGGCGACGACCTGATGCCGTACGGGGAAGGGGCGCTCACCGCCAACGCCTACCTCGGCGGCGCCGGCATCACCGCCTGCCTGCGGGCGGGCGCGGACGTGGTCGTCACCGGCCGGGTCACGGACGCGGCGCTGGTCAGCGGCCCGGCGGCCTGGTGGTTCGACTGGGATCCGGAGGACTACGACCGGTTGGCGGGGGCGGTGGTGGCGGGCCACGTCCTGGAGTGCGGCACCCAGGCCACCGGCGGGAACTACTCCTTCTTCACCGCCCACGACGTCCGCCGCCCCGGCTTCCCCCTCGCGGAAGTCTCCGAGGACGGCTCCTCGGTGATCACGAAGCATCCGGGCACGGGCGGGGCCGTCACCACGGGGACGGTCACGGCCCAGCTCCTCTACGAGACCCAGGGCGTCCGCTACCTCGGCCCGGACGTGACGGCGCGCCTGGACACGGTCCGGCTGTCCGAGGAGGGTCCCGACCGCGTCCGCATCTCGGGTGTGTGCGGAGAGGCTCCCCCGCCCTCCCTCAAGGTGGGCGTCACCCGCGTCGGAGGCTGGCGCAACGAGGTGGTCTTCGTCCTCACCGGCCTGGACATCGGGGCGAAGGCGGACCTCGTCCGGGCCCAGCTCTCGGAGGCCCTGGAGGGCGTGGCCGACGCCACCTGGACCCTGTCCCGCACGGACCACGAGGACGCCCCGACGGAGGAGACGGCCAGCGCCCTCCTGCGGCTGGTGGTCCGCGACCCGTCCCCGGACCGGGTGGGCCGCGACCTGACCTCGGCGGCGATCGAACTCGCCCTGGGGAGCTACCCCGGCTTCCACGTCACCGCCCCGCCGGGCCCGGCCCAGCCGTACGGGGTCTTCGCCTCGGCCCTCGTCCCGGCGGATTCGGTCCCCCACGTGGCGGTCCTGACGGACGGCACCCGCCTGCCCATCCCCGCCGCGCGGAGCCTTCCCCCCACCCCGCCCCTCCCCGAAACCGTGGGCCGCGCCCCCACTCCCCCTTCCCGGGGCTCCGCCCCGGCCCCCACGGGGGCTCCGCCCCCGGACCTCCAGCCGGGCTCCGCCCGGACCCGCGCCTCAAACGCCGGCGGGGCCGAAACGGCGCTCCGCGCCATCCAGCCCACGCAGAGGCAGGGCGCGGATGCATATCCAGCCCCGCCGGCGTTTGAGGCGCGGGGGTCCGGGGGCGGGGCCCCCGTCGGGGCCGGGGCGGAGCCCCGGGCTCGGGGTCTTGGAGCGGAGCCCCGAGTTTCGGGAAGGGGCGGGGCGGGGGAGAGCCCCGCAGGGCCCACCACCCGCGCCCCCCTCGGGGCAGTGGCCGGAGCCCGCAGCGGGGACAAGGGCGGCGACGCCAACGTCGGCGTCTGGGTGGAGACCGACGCCGCCTGGGCCTGGCTGCACCACACCCTCACCACGGAGACCTTCAAGGCCCTGCTCCCCGAGGCCTCCGGCCTCCCCGTCACCCGCCACGAACTCCCCCACCTCCGCGCCCTGAACTTCACCGTCACCGGCATCCTCGGCGACGGCGTCGCCTCCGGCCACCGCTTCGACCCCCAGGCCAAGGCCCTCGGTGAATGGCTCCGTGCCCGCCACCTCGACATTCCGTCCCACCTGCTGCCCACACCCGCCCCGGAGAAGACCGGCCCATGACCCGCCTCGGCACCACCGTCGACCCCCACGCCCCCGAGCACGCGCAGGCCCGTACCGCCGCCCTCGAACGCCTCGCCGCCCTCGACGCCGAGCACGCCAAGGCCCTCGCCGGGGGCGGCGAGAAGTACACGGCCCGCCACAAGACCCGCGGCAAGCTGCTGGCCCGCGAGCGCGTCGAGCTGCTCCTCGATCCCGACACCCCGTTCCTGGAGCTGTCCCCGCTCGCCGCCTGGGGCAGCGACTACCCGGTCGGCGCCTCCATGGTCACCGGCATCGGCACCGTCGAGGGCGTCGAATGCCTCGTCACCGCCAACGACCCCACCGTCCGCGGCGGTGCCAGCAATCCCTGGACCCTGAAGAAGGCGCTGCGGGCCAACGAGATCGCCCGGCAGAACCGCCTTCCCTGCATCAGCCTCGTGGAGTCCGGCGGCGCCGACCTGCCCTCCCAGAAGGAGATCTTCATCCCGGGCGGCGCGATCTTCCGCGACCTCACCCGGCTCTCCGCCGAGGGGATCCCCACCGTCGCCGTCGTGTTCGGCAACTCCACCGCCGGAGGCGCGTACATCCCCGGCATGTCCGACCACACCATCATGATCAAGGACCGCTCCAAGGTGTTCCTCGGCGGCCCGCCGCTGGTCAAGATGGCCACCGGCGAGGAGAGCGACGACGAGTCCCTCGGCGGCGCCGACATGCACGCCCGCACCTCCGGCCTCGCCGACTACTACGCCCTCGACGAGCACGACGCGATCCGCCAGGCACGACGCGTCGTCGCCCGGCTCAACCACCGCAAGCCGCACGCGGACCCGCCGGAGGCCGACGAGCCGCTGTACGACCCGGAAGAGCTCCTCGGGATCGTCCCGCCCGACCTCAAGACGCCCTTCGATCCCCGCGAGGTCATCGCCCGCCTCGTCGACGCCTCCGACTTCGACGAGTTCAAGCCCCTCTACGGCACCAGCCTCGTCACCGGCTGGGCCACCCTCCACGGCTACCCGGTCGGCATCCTCGCCAACGCCCAGGGCGTGCTCTTCAGCGCCGAGTCGCAGAAGGCCGCCCAGTTCATCCAGCTCGCCAACCAGCGCGACATCCCGCTGCTGTTCCTCCACAACACCACCGGCTACATGGTCGGCAAGGAGTACGAGCAGGGCGGCATCATCAAGCACGGCTCGATGATGATCAACGCGGTCGCCAACTCCCGCGTCCCCCACCTCTCCGTCCTGATCGGCGCGAGCTACGGCGCCGGCCACTACGGCATGTGCGGCCGCGCCTACGAGCCCCGCTTCCTCTTCGCCTGGCCCAGCGCCAAATCCGCCGTCATGGGGCCCCAGCAGCTCGCCGGAGTGCTCTCCATCGTGTCGCGGCAGTCCGCCGCCGCGAAGGGACAGCCGTACGACGAGGAAGCGGATGCCGGGATGCGGGCCTTCGTCGAGGCGCAGATCGAGTCCGAGTCACTGCCCATGTTCCTGTCCGGACGGCTCTACGACGACGGGGTCATCGACCCGCGTGACACCCGCACCGTCCTCGGCCTGTGCCTGTCGGCCGTCCACAACGCCCCCGTCGAGGGCGCCCGCGGCGGCTTCGGCGTCTTCCGGATGTGAGCCCCCTCATGACCCTGCCCAGCACCGTCCTGTCGGCCGTACTGGTGGCCAACCGCGGCGAGATCGCCGTCCGCGTCTTCCGCACGGCCCGCGCCCTGGGCCTCGCCACCGTCGCCGTCCACTCCGACCCGGACGCCGATGCCCTGCACGTCCGCGCCGCCGATGCGGCCGTACGACTCCCCGGCGCGGCCCCCGCCGACACCTACCTGCGCGGCGACCTGATCATCAAGGCGGCCCTCGCCGCCGGGGCCGACGCCGTCCACCCCGGCTACGGCTTCCTCTCCGAGAACGCAGACTTCGCCCGCGAAGTCCGGGCCGCCGGGCTGACCTGGATCGGCCCGCCGCCCGAGGCCATCGAGGCCATGGCCTCCAAAACCCGCGCCAAGGAACTGATGCGCGCCGCCGGGGTCCCGCTCCTCGACCCCGTCGACCCGGCCACCGCGACCTCCGCCGACCTGCCGCTCCTCCTGAAGGCCGCAGCCGGGGGAGGCGGCCGTGGGATGCGCGTCGTCCGCGATCTCGACGCCCTCGAGGAGGAGCTGGAGGCCGCCCGCGCCGAGGCCCGCTCCGCCTTCGGCGACGGAGAGGTCTTCGCCGAGCCCTACGTGGAGCGCGGCCGCCACGTCGAGGTGCAGATCCTCGCCGACGCCCACGGCACCGTCTGGGCGCTGGGCACCCGCGACTGCTCCCTCCAGCGGCGCCACCAGAAGGTCATCGAGGAGGCGCCCGCGCCGGGACTGCCGGACGGCCTGCGCGAGAGCCTCCACGAGGCCGCCGTCGCCGCCGCCCGCGCCGTCTCCTACCAGGGCGCGGGCACCGTCGAGTTCCTCGTCACCGCCGACGGGCGCCCGTACTTCCTGGAGATGAACACCCGGCTCCAGGTCGAACACCCCGTCACCGAAGCCGTCTACGGCATCGACCTCGTCGCCCTCCAACTGCGCGTCGCCGAGGGCACGGCCCTGCCCCTGACACCGCCGCCGCCCACCGGCCACGCCGTGGAGGCCCGCCTCTACGCCGAGGACCCAGCCCAGGACTGGCGCCCCCAGACCGGGGTCCTGCACACCCTCGCCGTCCCCGGCGAGGTCCGCGTGGACACCGGCTTCGCCGACGGAGACACCGTCGGCATCCACTACGACCCCATGCTCGCCAAGGTCGTCGCCCACGCCCCGACCCGCGCGGAGGCCGTACGCGCCCTCGCCCACGCCCTCGCCGGAGCCCGCATCCACGGGCTCACCACCAACCGCGAGCTCCTCGTACGGTCCCTGCGCCACCCGGAGTTCACCGCCGGACAGCTCGACACCGGCTTCTACGAACGCCACCTCACCGCCCTCACCGACGCAGCCCCTGACGCCACCCTGTCGGCCTTGGCCGCAGCCCTCGCCGAAGCCGCCCCGGCCCCCGGCGCCCCGCTCGCCACCCGCCTCGGCGGCTGGCGCAACGTCCGCTCCCAGCCCCAGACCCGCCGCTACACGGCGGCCGGCACCGCGGCCACCGAGTACACGGTCCGCTACCACCCTGTGGACCACCCGGGCGTCCGCGTCCTGGCCACGAGCCCCTCCCTGGTCACCCTCGAAGTCGAGGGAATCCGCCGCATGTTCCACGTGAAACAAAATTCGAACAGGCGCGAGGTCTACGTCGACTCGGCGCTCGACGGATCCCACACCCTCACCCCCGTCCCCCGGTTCGCCGATCCCCAGGACCGCACCGAACCGGGCTCCCTGCTCGCCCCCATGCCCGGCACCGTCGTCCGCGTCGCCGAGGGCCTCGCCCCCGGCAGCCCCGTCACCGCCGGGCAGCCCCTGCTCTGGCTGGAAGCCATGAAGATGGAGCACCGCATCCTCGCTCCCGCCTCCGGCACGCTCACCGCGCTCCACGCCGTCACCGGCCGGCAGGTCGAGTTCGGCGCCCTGCTCGCCGTAGTCCAGGAGGAATCGCAAGCATGAGCTCCGTCATCGAGACCCATGAACACAAGGCCCTGCGCACGGCGGTCGCCGCCCTCGGGCAGAAGTACGGCCGCGAGTACCTCGCCCGCCTCGCCCGCGAGGGCGGTCACCCCGACGAGCTGTGGGCCGACGCCGCCGAGCTCGGCTACCTCGGCGTCAACCTGCCCGAGGAGTACGGCGGTGGGGGCGGCGGCATCGCCGAGCTGTCCATCGTCCTCGAAGAACTCGGCGCCGCGGGCTGCCCGCTGCTCATGATGGTCGTCTCACCCGCCATCTGCGGGACGGTCATCTCCCGCTTCGGCACCGAAGCCCAGAAGCGGGCCTGGCTCCCCGGACTCGCCGACGGCAGTCGCACCATGGCCTTCGGCATCACCGAACCCGACGCCGGCTCCAACTCCCACCGGATCACCACCACGGCCCGCCGCGACGGCGACGACTGGATCCTCACCGGCCGCAAGGTCTTCATCTCCGGCGTCGACGTCGCCGACGCCACCCTCATCGTCGGCCGCACCGAAGACGCCCGCACCGGCCGCCTCAAGCCGTGCCTCTTCATCGTCCCCACGGACGCCGCCGGCTTCGCCCACGTGCCGATCGACATGGAACTCCAGGCGGCGGAGAAGCAGTTCGAACTGACGCTGGACGAGGTGCGGCTCCCCGCCGACGCCCTGGTCGGCGACGAGGACGCGGGGCTCCTCCAGCTCTTCGCCGGACTCAACCCCGAACGCATCATGACCGCCGCCTTCGCCATAGGCATGGGCCGCTACGCCCTCGCCAAGGCCGTCGACTACGCCAAGACCCGCCAGGTCTGGAAGCACCCCATCGGCGCCCACCAGGCCGTGGCGCACCCCCTCGCGGCTGCCCACATCGAACTGGAACTGGCCCGCCTGATGATGCAGAAGGCCGCCCATCTCTACGACGAGGGTGACGACATGGGCGCGGGCGAGGCCGCGAACATGGCCAAGTACGCGGCCGCCGAGGCCTGCGTGCGGGCGGTGGACCAGTCCGTGCACACCCTCGGCGGCAACGGCCTCACCCGCGAATACGGTCTGGCCTCCCTGATCACCGCCGCCCGCGTGGCCCGCATCGCCCCGGTCAGCCGCGAGATGATCCTCAACTTCATCTCCCACCAAACCCTGGGCCTCCCCAAGTCGTACTAGGTCCGTGCGCCCGTTCTCCCGAGGCCCCGCCCCCGGACCCCGCGCCTCAATCGCCGACGTGGCGGGGTTCGGCTTCGCCCGGGGACGGGGGTGGGGCGGGGTGTCGACCGGGACGTAGAACGTGATTTGTGGCGCGCACCAAGCCCGTAAGGACCGAAGCACGACCCATGGCGCCATAAACATGCAGTCCCGGCCGACACCCTGCCCCACCCCCGGCCCCCGCGCAGCCGAGCCGCCCCGGCCAAGCCCCCGCGGGGGGCACCCGCTCCGGCGCAGCCGAGCCCGCCCCTGCCAAGCCCCCGGCAGGGCACCGGCCCCGGCGCACCCGAGCCCGCCCGCGGCACGGGTACCGCATACCCTCCCCCCGGGAGACCCAGCCCCTACGCCCACCCCCTCCGGAGGAGACATGGCCCATCCGCACACCCGCTCCGGAGGAACCGTGCACGCCACGCAAGCCGCCGGCGTCGCCACGCTCACCCTGGACTCCCCGGCCAACCGCAACGCGCTCTCCGCGGCCCTCGTCGGAGACCTCCGCTCCGCTCTCGCCACCGCCGCCGCGGACCCGGAAGTCCGCGCCCTCGTCCTCACCCACACCGGCACCACCTTCTGCGCCGGCGCCGACCTCAAGTCCCCTTCCGCACCTGCCGATTTCCTGGCCCTGCTCCGCGAGATCGCGGAGCTGCCCAAGCCGGTGGCCGCCCGCGTCACCGGCCACGTCCGGGCCGGTGGTCTCGGACTGCTCGGCGTCTGCGACATCGCCGCCGCCGGACCGCAGTCCTCGTACGCCTTCACCGAGACCCACCTCGGCCTCGCCCCCGCCGTGATCTCCATGCCGCTGCTCCCGCGCCTCGACCCGCGCGCCGCCGCCCGCTACTTCCTGACCGCGGAACGCTTCGACGCCGCCGAAGCGACCCGGATCGGCCTGCTCACCCTGCACGCCGACGACGTCGACGGGGCCCTGGAGCCCGTCCTCGCCGGCCTGCGCAAGGCCTCCCCGCAGGGCCTGGCCGCCACGAAGGCGCTGACCTCCGCCGCGGTACGCGAGGTCCTGGAGCGCGACGGCGCCCGCCTGACGGAGCTGTCGGCAGAACTCTTCGCCTCCGCCGAGGCCCGTGAGGGCATCACCGCCCGCTTCGAGCGCCGGGACCCGTCATGGTCGCTGTGACCAGCCCGAAGCAGGGCCCCGCGCAGGGGCCCAAGCAGGCCCGCAGCCGCGTCACCCGCCGCCACCTCCTGGAGGCGGCCGTCTCCTGCCTGGCCGAACACGGCTGGGCCGGCTCCACCGTCTCCGTCGTCGCCGAACGCGCCGGCGTCTCCCGCGGCGCGGCCCAGCACCACTTCCCGACCCGCGAGGACCTCTTCACCGCGGCCGTCGAGTACGTCGCCGAGGAGCGGTCCACCGCCCTGCGGGACCTCTTCCACGCCGGCCCCGCCGCCCGCACCTCCGTGGTGGAGGCGCTCGTGGACCTGTACACCGGCACCCTCTTCCGGGCCGCCCTCCAGCTGTGGGTGGCCGCCTCCAACGAGGAACAGCTGCGCCCCAGGGTCACCGAACTGGAGGCCCGCGTCGGCCGCGAGACCCACCGCATCGCCGTCGAACTGCTGGGCGCCGACGAATCCGTCCCCGGCGTACGCGAGACGGTGCAGGGCCTCCTCGACATGGCCCGCGGCCTCGGCCTCGCCAATGTCCTCACCGACGACACGGCCCGCCGCGCCCGCGTGGTCGCCCAGTGGGCCCGCATCCTGGACGCGTCCCTCGGCTGAACGCGGGCACGCGAAGGGCGCCGCGACCCCGGCACGTGGGGATGCGACGCCCTGAAAACGCGGCGGTCAGGCCGTTTCGGCGATGTCGGCGTACCCCACGATGTCGCGGGGGTCACGCCGCCCCGGCCCGATGTAGCGGGCCGACGGTCGCACCAGGCGGCCGGTGCGCTTCTGCTCCAGGATGTGGGCCGACCACCCGGCGGTGCGGGCGCAGCTGAACATCGAGGTGAACATGTGCGCCGGGACCTCCGCGAAGTCCAGCATGATCGCGGCCCAGAACTCCACGTTCGTCGCGAGCACCCGGTCGGGGCGGCGCGCGTGCAGTTCCTCCAGGGCGGCCTTCTCCAGCGCGGCGGCCACCTCGTAGCGCGGCGCGTCCAGCTCCTTGGCCGTGCGCCGCAGCACGCGCGCACGCGGGTCCTCGGCCCGGTAGACGCGGTGTCCGAAGCCCATCAGCCGCTCGCCCTTGTCCAGGGCCCTCTTCACGTACGCCACGGCGTCGCCGGTGCGCTCGATCTCCTCGATCATGCCGAGGACGCGGGACGGCGCCCCGCCGTGCAGCGGCCCCGACATCGCACCGACGGCGCCGGACAGGGCGGCCGCCACATCCGCCCCGGTCGAGGCGATCACCCGCGCGGTGAACGTGGAGGCGTTCATGCCGTGCTCGGCGGCCGAGGTCCAGTACGCGTCGACGGCCTTGACGTGCTTGGGGTCCGGCTCTCCCCGCCAGCGGATCATGAACCGCTCGACGACGGACTCGGCCTTGTCGATCTCCCGCTGCGGCACCATCGGCAGGCCCTGGCCGCGGGCGGACTGGGCGACGTACGAGAGCGCCATGACGGCCGCCCGCGCGAGATCGTCGCGCGCGGTCCGCTCGTCGATGTCCAGGAGCGGTTTCAGACCCCACACGGGGGCGAGCATGGCGAGCGCGGACTGCACGTCGACGCGGATGTCACCGGAGTGGACCGGGATGGGGAAGGGTTCGGCGGCGGGCAGCCCGGGGTTGAAGGCACCGTCGACCAGCAGACCCCACACGTTCCCGAAGGAGACGTGACCGACCAGGTCCTCGATGTCGACCCCGCGGTAGCGGAGCGCACCGCCTTCCTTATCCGGTTCGGCGATCTCCGTCTCGAACGCGACGACCCCTTCGAGCCCGGGTACGAAGTCGGACATCAGGCGGCTCCTCAGATAGTGCGAACACGCGCGGCTCCCGGCGTGATTCGCGGTCCGGCGCGGTCATCCCCGTTGATGCCCGGCACGGCCGATGGTCATCCGTGCGGGGACCCTCGGACCGGCCCCAAGATTTTGTCCGTTCCGGATGGACTGCGGAAGCGTGACATACGGCACACCGCCGACGGTCCCGCTGCGGCAGGATGGCCAGCGTGACCCACCAGGACCTTGACCCCGCCATCATGCGCAAGCAGTACCGCTCGGAGATCGTGGAGGAGGACAGCCTCGCGGAGGACCCGATGCGGCAGTTCGACCGGTGGTTCCAGCAGGCCGCCGCCTCGCACCTCTTCGAACCCAACGCCATGATCGTTTCCACGGCGACCCCCGACGGCCGCCCCAGCTCCCGTACGGTGCTGCTCAAGCAGTTCGACGGGCGGGGCTTCGTCTTCTTCACCAATTATGCGTCCCGCAAGGGCCGTGAACTCGACGCGAACCCGCACATCGCCCTGCTGTTCCCGTGGCACCCGATCTCCCGCCAGGTCGTCGTCACCGGCACGGCGGCCCGTATCGGCCGCGACGAGACGGCGGCGTACTTCCGCTCCCGCCCGCACGGCTCGCAGCTGGGCGCCTGGGCGAGCGAGCAGTCCAGCGTGATCGGCTCCCGCGCGGAACTGGACCGCCGCTACGCCGAGCTCGCCGCCCGCTACCCGGAGGGCGAGCAGGTACCGGTCCCGCCGGAGTGGGGCGGCATCCGGGTCACCCCCGACGAGGTGGAGTTCTGGCAGGGCCACGAGAACCGCCTCCACGACCGCCTGCGGTACGTCCGGGAGGGCGCGGAGCCCGACGAGTGGCGCGTCGAGCGGCTCTGCCCGTAGGTCCTGAGACCGGTGAGTGCCGAGACCCGTAGGTTCTGAGACCGGCTGGACGCATGGACCCCGCAGATCCGTAGCCCCGCGGGCCCGCGAACGCAGACGACCCGCGGGCTCGGGTCTCTCCCCCTGCAGTGGGAGAAGCCGGCCGGACGTGCCGGCGAGCCCGCGGGTCGGGTGACTGCTGTGGATTGGCGCCTGGCATTCCCGCCGGGCACCGCACTGGGTGCGTGCGACGACGGGCGCTAGCCCGCAGTCACCTCACGCGTCCGGAATTCGTACATTTCCGGGATCACCTCCTTTCAGTGTGGGACCACTCTAAGCAGGTCCGCGCTGCCCGCTCAATCGAATTTCCGGGGTGAATTCATTCGCGTATCCATCGGGGTGCCGGGCCAGCCTTCCGAGGCCGCCGCAGGCGCGGGAGGCCGCAGCGGTCCGGGGTGGTTCCGGCGCACGAGCCGCGGCCCGTCTGTTTCACAACTAGCCTCCACTCAAAGGGAGTTCACCCCTACACTGAGCCCCTTGACCCAGGGGGTGGGCACATGGGCGTGCAGGCGCTGCCGCGCGACTATCGGATCAAGCCCGGCCGGACGGCCGTTCTGCTCGGGGTCATGGGGGTCGGGTCTCTCGCGGTCCTGACGCCCGTGTGGAGCGAAGAGGCCATTCCCGGCTGGGTGAAGTCGCTGGTCACCGGCGGGCTGCTGGCCTTCTTCGGGTGGCTGGTGATCGCCGCCCGGCGGTGTGTCACCTCCGTGGACCTCAAGGGAATCCGGGTGCGGACCCTGGTCCGCACCCGCCGCCTGGCCTGGGAGGACGTCCAGGACATCCGCGCCGTGCCCAATCCGAGCGCCTCCATGGCCGCGAACGCGCCGAAGGTCATCGCGTACGCCTACGGAGCCGACGGCAAGCGCGTGCAGCTCATGTACGTGGACGACATCCACGTGGCCGTCGACCGCGAGATCGCGGTCATCCGGGCCGCCTGGGCCGAGCTGCGCGGCGAGGGCTGGGAGCCGAGTGCGGACGCGGAGCGGCGGATCGAGCGGCGCGACCGGCGGGAGGCGCGCGCGTTGGGGGCGGTGGCCTGGTTCTCCGGGTTGCTCTTCCTCGGTCTGATCGTGTTCCTGGTGTTCCTCTTCGCCGGCGGCTGACCCCCCGCGGTCGTGTGTGGCCGCCCCCCACCAGCCCCGCCCGAACCGGATCATTCCGGGGTATTCGGAGGAACGGGGTGTGGGCTGCGTCACGTTCCAGTTCAATGATCTGACGTGCCGCACACGCGAACACCTGCTGGGGGTGCCAGGTGAGTGCTTTCGGACGTAACGAGACCGGACGTAACGAGACCGACGACGATCTGCTCGCAGCGCTGCTGGACGGGATGGACGCCGCCTTGTGCGCGTTCGACTCCGACGGCGTGATCACCCACTGGAACCGCGAGGCCGAGCGGATCCTGGGCTGGTCCGCCGCGGAGGCCGTGGGGCGCAAGGGCTTCGAGGGATGGGCGGTGCGCGCCGCCGACGCGCAGGACGTGCAGGACAGGCTCATGGCCGCCCAGGACGTGCCGGGCCGGCGGGTGCACGAGTTCGCGCTGCTGACCAAGGACGGCGGGCGCGTCCTCGTACGCACCCAGTCGGCCGGCGTGCCGGGCGCGGACGGGAAACCCGCCGGGGTGTACTGCGCCTTCAGCGAGGTGCACGCCCAGATCGACCTGGAACGGTCCATCGCGCTGAGCGAGGCCCTGCTGGAGGACGCCGCGTGGGGCGTGGTCCTCGTCGACGTCGACCTGCGGCCCGCCGTGGTCAACGCGCACGCCGCGCGCGCCCTCGGGGCCGGGCCCACCGCACTGCTCGGCCGCCCGCTGGGGGAGCTCCTCGCGCAGGGCGTGGAGGAGCTGGAGGGCGCCCTCCAGCACGTGCTCGCGGAGGGGGCTCCGCCCGCGCCGGTGGAGCTGTGGGTCTCGGTGCGCACCGCGGAGGGGGTGCGGCGGCGGTGCCTGCGGTGCGGGTTCCTGCGGCTGGCCTCGCCGCTGGCGGAGGAGCCGGTGCCGCTCGGGGTCGGATGGCTCTTCCAGGACGTCACCGAGGCCCGGCAGGCCCAGCTGGACACCGCGCAGTTGCGGTTCCGGTCCCATCAGCTGCACCGCGCCGGGCGGGCCGCCGCGGAGTGCGAGGATCCGGCCGAGGCGGCCGCCGTACGCCTGGACTTCGCCCTCGCGGGCTTCGCCGAGCACGCGCTGCTCGACGTACTGGACCCGTCGGCCGGCCCCGAGCGGCGCCGGCTCGTACGCTCCGCGGTCGCGCCGCCCGCGCTGCCGGGGCCCGGGTCGATCCCCGTACGGTACGAGGCCGGTCATCCGGCGCTGCAGGCGCTGGACCGGATCGGCTCGGTGCGCACGAGCGCCCCGCGCGGGGAGGCGGACCCGCAGTGGGCGCGGACCCGGCAGTGGCCGGAGGGCGCGGCCCACGTGCTGTGCACGGTGCTGCGCAGCCGGGGGCGGACCCTGGGCGCGCTGACGTTCGTGCGCGGACCCTCGCGGGCGGCCTTCGAGCGCGCGGACGCGGCGTACGCGGAGGAGGTCGCGGCCCGGATCGCGGCGGATCTGGACCTGGCGGCCCGCTGAGGACCGTTCCGCAATCCCCGCCTGGCCCCCGAAGATCGCCCGGAAGGGGGGCTAAGGGCTTGCAGAGAATTAACGTGCGTGTTTCAGCTCTTGACAGGCCAGCTCATGCAGGGTGTTCGATCGCAGGTTAATTCTCTGCAAGCCCTTAGTGGCGGAAGAAGATCCGGTCGCCGTACTCCTGCATCACGCGGCCGTTCCACTCGTGGCCGCCGTCGACGTTGCCCGAGCGCAGCAGCGGGGGCTCCACGCCGCGGGCGGCGAGCTCGCCGGCGGCCGCCGCCATGACCGCCTGCATGATCGCGCTGGTCACGACGGTGGAGGCGGGGGCGAAGGGGGCGTCGATGCCGTCGAGGGACAGCTCGGCGTCGCCGACCGCGATCTTGCTGTCGAGGACGACGTCGCAGTGGTCCTTGAGGAAGGTGCCGGAGACGTGCCGCGACTTGGTCCCGGTCGCGTACGCCACCGAGGTCACGCCGATCACCTTGAGGCCGATGGCGCGGGCGTTCATGGCCATCTCGACCGGCAGGGCGTTGCGCCCGGAGAGCGAGATGATCACGAGGACGTCGCCGTCGGAGGCGGGGCTGCTGTCCAGGACGGCGCCGGCGAGGCCGTCGACCCGTTCCAGGGCGCTGCCGAGCGTCGCGGGCATGACGTCGATGCCGGCCGTGCCCGGCACGGCGAGGAAGTTCATCAGGGCCAGTCCGCCGGCCCGGTAGACGACGTCCTGGGCGGGGAGCGAGGAGTGCCCGGCGCCGAAGGCGAAGAGCCGGTTGCCGGAGGCGACGGCGTCGGCGACGAGGGAGCCGGCCTCGGCGATCCGGGCGCCCTCCTCGTCCCGCACCCGCTCCAGCAGGCCGATGGCGGCGTCGAAGAACTGACCGGCCAGCTTGCTCTCGCTCATACGCCGATGGCCTTCCGGGGGTGGGGTGCGTCCGTGTCCGCCGCTCACCGTGCGGTCTGGACCAAGGGCGTGTCAATACGAACGTCAATCCCGGGACGAAGGCAACGCGGAGATGTCCGGGTGATGTCCGGGGAGATGTCCTGGAGAGGGCTTGACGCTCGGCACGGGACGGTTGTCGGCCCGATGCGTCAGAATTGGGGGCAGGGCCAGCGCACGCAATCCGAGGGGCACGAATGTCCGGACTGATCGATACCACGGAGATGTATCTCCGCACCATCCTCGAGCTGGAAGAGGAAGGTGTGGTCCCCATGCGCGCCCGTATCGCCGAGCGGCTCGACCAGAGCGGACCGACGGTGAGCCAGACGGTGGCGCGCATGGAGCGGGACGGCCTGGTGGCCGTCGCCAGCGACCGGCACCTGGAGCTGACGGAGGAGGGGCGGCGGCTGGCGACGCGCGTCATGCGCAAGCACCGGCTGGCCGAGTGCCTGCTCGTCGACGTCATCGGCCTGGAGTGGGAGCAGGTGCACGCCGAGGCCTGCCGCTGGGAGCACGTGATGAGCGAGGCGGTGGAGCGGCGCGTGCTGGAGCTGCTGCGCCACCCGACGGAATCGCCGTACGGGAATCCGATCCCGGGCCTGGAGGAGCTGGGGGAGAAGGCGGAGGCGGACCCGTTCCTGGCGGACGGCATGATCAGCCTGGCCGAGCTGGACCCGGGCGCCGACGGCAAGACCGTGGTCGTGCGCCGGATCGGGGAGCCGATCCAGACGGACGCGCAGCTGATGTACACGCTGCGGCGGGCGGGCGTGCAGCCCGGCTCGGTGGTGAGCGTGACCGCGTCCGCGGGTGGTGTGCTGGTGGGCAGCGGCGGCGAGGCCGCCGAGCTGGCGGCGGATATCGCCTCGCACGTGTTCGTGGCGAAGCGCTGACGGCGCGTTGACGTCGTAGGGATCGATCCCGTTCGGGGTCCCCGGTGTGGGCGGTCCCGGCGCCTCACGGCGCCGGGACCGGTCCTCCCCTTGTGACCTGGAGCCCCGAGCTCTCAAGGTCGTCCCCTTCGGACCGTCTTCCCCGAGCGGCCCGCCTCCCTGTTGAAAGGATCTCCATCGGCAGTGGCGGTCAATCCTTGAGCAAGGTCACTCGAAAGAGCGGTGTTGTCGGCGAGACGGCCGTTTTCGAATGCGGGTTCGATAGTCTGGCCGGGAGTGAAGGGGGTGCATCTGCGGTGGTACAGCGCATCGATGTGACAGGGGCCGACGGCGTACGCCTGGCAGCCTGGGAGTTCCGCGAACCGACGACGGAAGCCGCGTCGGGTCCCGCGACGGAACCGGCCTCCGCGCCGCATGCCCCGCCGCATGCCGAGGCGGATTCCCGTCCCGCGGTGCTGTTACTCCACGGGCTCATGGGCCGCGCCTTCCACTGGGCCGGAACGGCCCGCTGGCTCGGCGAGCACCGCCGCGTCATCGCTCTCGACCAGCGCGGCCACGGCCAGAGCGACCGCCCGCCGGACGGTCCTTATACGCGCGAGGCCTTCGTGGCCGACGCGGAGGCCGTCGTCGAGCATCTCAACCTCGCCCCCGTGACCCTGATCGGCCACTCCATGGGCGCCCTCACCGCCTGGCAGCTCGCCGCTCGCCGCCCGGACCTGGTCGAAGCCCTGGTCATCTGCGACATGCGCGCCTCGGCCCTCGGTGAAGCCTCGCAGCAGGAGTGGAAGGACTGGTTCCACCGGTGGCCCCTGCCCTTCCCGACCCAGGACGCGGCCCGCCGCTGGTTCGGCGAGGACGACCCCCGGGTGGAACGCCCCGACCCCGGCCGCGGCTCCTTCTTCGCCGAGGTCATGCACGAGGCCCCAGACGGCTGGCGCCCCCTCTTCTCCCGCCGCCAGATGCTGACGGCCCGCGAAACCTGGGTCCACGACGCCCACTGGGAGGAACTGGCCCAAGTCCGCTGTCCCGCTCTGGTGGTCCGGGGCCTGGACGGCGAACTGGGCCGCGCCGAAGCCCAGGAAATGGTCCGCGTCCTCCCGGCCGGCCAGTACGCGGAAATCCCGGACGCCGGCCACTACCTCCACTACGACCAGCCGACGGCCTGGCGCGCGGCCCTGGAACCCTTCCTGGACGGCGTCAAGGCAGCTCGGATCTGAGCCGCGCGGCGGCGGCTCAGGTCTCGACGCGTACCCGGACGTCACCGGCACGCAGCCACAGCGTGCCGTCACGGCGCCGCGGCCGCCGCGCCGCCCCCGGCCGCGCCTCAGAACCACCACCCGGCCGGGGACGCTCACCCGCCCCTACCTCCAGAACCCCGGCACGGCGTCGTCTCCGTCGGCTCCCTCGCCGCCCGCTGACCCGTCAGCCCTTGCTGACCGCCAGCAGGATCTCCGGCAGCCTCCGCGCCACCGTCGGGGCCGACAGGCGCAGGCCCGTCCAGGCCGCCAGCGCACCCCAGGCCGCGCCCAGCGGCAACAGCAGCCAGGAAACGTCTTGGTGGTCCGCCCCGTTGAGCCAGATCGTCAGGGCGATCACCGGGGAGCAGAGCAGCGCCGACGCCAGCATGCCGCCGAAGATGCCCATCCAGGCCAGCCCGGCCTGCCCCGGGGCGACGTTCTTGAAGGCGCCGTCCGTCGGGATGGAGTACGGGAAGCGGGCCGAGCACACGGCCCCCGTGCAGAGCATCGCGCCCAGCAGCGCCAGGGCCAGGCCCAAGGCCATCGGGAAGGCCGACCAGTTGCCGACCAGGGCGGCGGTGACCGCCGTGACGAAGACCGTGTACGGGACGGTGACCAGGGCCAGCGCTGCGGCGCGGGCGCGCAGCTCCACGTACGCGTCGCGCGGGGTGGAGATGGTCTGCGCGACCATCCAGAACGCCGAGGTGTCCTGCCCGAACTGGTTGTACATCTGGACGCCGAGCATTCCGGAGCCGAAGCAGGCCAGGTAGATGGATCCCGTGCCCTGCAGGGCGTTGAAGACGGGGATGATCAGGCCGATCGCCAGCGCGGTCACGAAGGCCGACTTCGCCTTCGGGTCGCGGACCGCGTAGCGGAGGGTCCGCTGCATGACCGCGCCCGTACGGCCCGCCGGCAGCAGCGACCAGAAGCCGCCCGCGCCGCGGTCCTTCTCCGGCTTGGCGGCCGCGAGGGTCGAACCGTCCGGGGTGACCATCAGCTTGGTGAGGCTGCGCTCCCAGAACCAGAGGAGCAGGGCCAGCGCGCCGACCGTGAGGGCCAGCTGGGCCGCGGCGACCCCGTACGCGCCCTCGCTCGCCGAGTCCACCATCCCGACGGCGGTCGCCGGAGGCAGCCACCGGACCACCGCCTCGGCGGGCTCCAGCTGGGCCAGGCCGCCCGCCTGGAGCAGGCGCTGGCTGCCGAAGTTGGCCAGCTGCGCGCCCACCGCGATCAGCAGTCCGCTGAGCAGCGCCAGGTCGCGCCCCTTGCGGCTGGTCAGCAGCCGTACGTTGGCCGTGGCCACCGCGCGGGCGAGGGCCACGCAACCCAGCAGGAGCAGCGGGACGGCCACGACCGCGGCCGCCACCCCCGCGCCGCCCCGGGCGACGGCCATCACCGAGCCGACCGCCAGGCACAGCGTGAACAGCGGTCCGATGCCGACGAGCGAGGAGGCGAGGAGGGCCCGTACGAGGGGACGCGGGCGCAGCGGCAGCATCACCAGCCGGCTCGGGTCGAGCGTCTCGTCCCCGCTGGGGAAGAACAGCGGCATGACGGTCCAGGCGAGCGCCAGGATCGCGGCCAGCAGGACGACGACCGTCCCCGCGTGGGCCTTGCCGTGCAGCATGGCCAGGCCGAGCGTGACGAAGAAGCCGACGACGAGCGCGAACACCAGGGAAGTGATCCAGGCGGCCTTGCGCTTGGAGGAGCCCTTGAGCCCGTTGCGCAGCAGCGACAGCTTCAGCCGGACGAAGACGCCGGTCAGCGAGACGGGTGCGGCGTCAGTGGCCGGAGCGGCGGGCGTGGCGAGAGCGCCGGTCGTGGTCATCGGACGGCCGCCGTACCGGAGCCGCCGCCCAGCCAGTCCAGCGAGTCCCCGGCCGCCTCGCGCCCGTGCGCGCCGACCAGTTCGAGGAACGCGGCCTGCAGGGAGGGCGCGGAGCCCCGTACGTCGGCCAGCGGGCCCGCGGCGCGGATCCGCCCGGCCGCCATGACGGCCACCCAGTCGCACAGCGACTCGACGAGCTCCATCACGTGGGAGGAGAAGACGACCGTCGCGCCGGACGCGGTGTAACGTTCCAGCACTCCGCGGATGGTCTGCGCCGACACCGGGTCCACGCCCTCGAACGGCTCGTCCAGGAACAGCACTTCGGGGTTGTGCAGCAGTGCGGCCGCCAGGCCGATCTTCTTGCGCATGCCCGTCGAGTAGTCCACGACCAGCTTGTGCTGCGAGCCCGCGAGGTCCAGGACGTCCAGCAGCTGCGTCGCCCGCTTGTCGGTCTCCTCGCCCGGCAGCCCCCGCAACCGGCCCATGTAGCCGAGCAGTTCACGCCCCGACAGCCGCTCGAAGAGCCGCAGCCCCTCCGGCAGCACGCCGATCCGGGCCTTCACCTCGACCGGGTCCGCCCACACGTCGTGCCCGGCGACGAGGACCCGCCCCATGTCCGGGCGCAGCAGCCCGGTCACCATCGACAGCGTCGTCGTCTTGCCCGCGCCGTTCGGGCCGACCAGACCGATGAACTTGCCCGCGGGCAGCTCCAGGTCGATCCCGGCGACGGCCACCTGCTCGCCGAAGCGCTTCCACAGACCTTCCACCCGCACGGCGGACGGCGCGGATCGCGCGCCACCCGTCCCGTACGTCCCGCCCGTCGCATCACCCTGGTCCGGCATGCGCCTGCCTCTCGTCACACGTCCCCGTTGGTCGTTCTTTCCTCACCATAGGAGGAGGGGAAGAGGCCTGAGCAGTTACTTATGTCATGAGTTTCCGGTCAGTAATGTCCCTGCTGTTCCCGCCCGCGGACCGGGTGGTCAGCCCTGCCGCCGCTTGCGCCCCGCCGCCGCCTCGCTCCCGCACGCGTACGCCAGCGCGTCGATCAGCTCCTCGGTGTCCGGCAGCCACCGGTTCGCCGGCGTGGGCCGCCGCGCCCACTGGACCGAGCCCCGGCCGCCGAAGCGGGTGGGCGGGGCGGCCACGTACTCGCCCTCGCCCCGCACGGCGAGGTCGATCGCCGACGGCGACCAGCCCAGCTTGCGCACCAGGTCCGTCATCTTGGCCCCGGCGCCCGGCAGGACGAAGAACAGCATCCGGTGGTCGGGCGTGAGCGCGACCGGCCCCAGAGTGCGCTGCATCCGCTCCAGCCGCGCCAGGGCCAGGAACCCGGCGGCGTCCGGCACGTCCAGCGCGTCGAACGCCCGGCCCGTGGGCATCAGGATCGAGGCCTCGGGGTGCTTCGCCCAGATCCGCCGGACCTGCACCGCGCTGCCGGTCGCCAGCGACGCCCAGTCCTTCACCGCCGGGTGTGCGCCGGGCGCCACGCAGTCCTCCGCCCCGCAGGAGCACAACTCCCGCCCGTCACCGGCCTCCAGCCAGGTTCCGGCGAAGACGTCCCAGTGCCGTTCCTCCGCGTACCGCACGGCATGGTCCAGCAGCTGCTCGCCGCGCTGCTTGGGGATGGGTGCGGTCTCCGTGACTCCGATGGTCTCTTTCACGCCCATCACAACTACCCGGACCACCCGGGGTTACGGGCGTAAACCGGCCGGTGGGCGGAGCATCGATCCTGCATGCGGGGCGCACTGGTGCACGGGCGGGGGCGCGTGGGAGGGCGGGGCGCGGCCGCTGGGTAGCGACAAGACGCAGAGCGGAAGATTCTCCGCACATCAGGCGGGAAGTGATCATTCCACGATCACCCGCGGCCTCAGGGGGTTTTCATGGCAGCCAGGCCTCTCGTCGCCCGCCAGCCGAACGAACGGCTGCAGGCGCTCATCCAGGAAGCCGGGTGCTCCAACGCCGGGCTCGCCCGGCGCGTCAACATGTGCGGGTCGGAACACGGTCTCGACCTCCGCTACGACAAGACCTCCGTGGCCCGCTGGCTGCGCGGCCAGCAGCCACGCGGCCGGGCCCCCGGGATCATCGCCGAGGCGATCGGCCGCAAACTCGGCCGCGCCGTCACCATCGACGAGATCGGCATGGCCAACGGCAAGAACCTCGCCTCCGGCGTCGGCCTGCAGTTCTCCCCGACCGTCGTCGGCGCCATCGAGCAGGTCTGCGAACTGTGGCGCAGCGACGTGGGGCGGCGCGACTTCCTGGCGGGCTCCAGCGTGGCAGCCTCCGCGCTCGTCGAGCCGAGCCGCGACTGGCTGATCACCGGCACGGACACGCAGGTGGCCCGCAGTGGCGGTTCGAAGGTCGGCATGTCCGACGTCGAGGCCGTACGGGCCACCACCGACGCGCTCACCGAGCTCGACCACCGCTTCGGCAGCGGGCACGTCCGGCCCGTGGTCGTTCACTACCTCAACTCCGTGGTGTCCGGACTGATCGGCGGCTCCTACCGGGAGCCGGTCGGGCGGGCGCTGTTCGCGGCGGTGGCCCGGCTGACGGAACTCGCGGGCTACATGGCGGTGGACACGGGCCAGCCCGGCCTGGCCCAGCGCTACTACATCCAGGCGCTGCGGCTGGCGCAGGCCGCCGGCGACCGGGCGTACGGGGGCTACGTGCTCGCCGCCTCCATGAGCCATCTCGCCGCCGAGCTGGGCAATCCCCGGGAGATCGCGCAGCTGGCGCGGGCCGCGCAGGAGGGAACACGGGGGCAGGTCACCCCGCGGGTGGAGGCCATGTTCTACGCGGCGGAGGCGCGCGGGCACGCGCTGCTCGGGGACACCCGGGCGACGGCGGTGCTGTCGTCGCGGGCCGTCAGCGCGCTGGAGCGGGCGGAGCCGGAGTCGGGTGACGACCCGGTGTGGATCCGCCACTTCGACCAGGCGTACCTCGCGGACGAGCTGGCCCACTGCCACCGGGACCTGGGCCAGGGGGAGGCGGCGGCCCGGATGGCGGAGGAGGCGCTACGGGGCCTCCCGGCGGGCAAGGCGCGCCGCAGGGCCATCGGGCTGCTGCTGCTGGCGGCGGCGCAGGTGCAGCAGCGGGAGGTGGAGCAGGCCTGCCATACGGCCACGAAGGCGGCGGACCTGCTGGAGGGGCTCCGCTCGAACCGGGGGACGGAGTACCTGGACGACTTCCGGGAGCGGCTGGAGCCGTACCGGGAGGAGGCGGCGGTAAGGGAGTTCGCAGCGCGGGTCGCCTAGCGGCGGGCCGGGCCGGGCCGGGTTCGGTCGGGCCGGGCCCCCTGGGTGGGTGCGGCGCCGTTGCCGGGGCGCTGCCCCCGGGCCCCCGCGCCTCAAACGCCGGCGGGGCTGGGTATGGCTCCGGCGGGGCGGGGTTCGGGTCGGGTCGGGCCCGTTGGGTGGGTGCGGGGCCGTTGCCGGGGGCGCTGCCCCCGGGCCCCCGCGCCTCAAACGCCGGCGGGGCTGGGTATGGGGCCGGGTACGGCTCCGGCGGGGCTGGGGACGGCTCCGGCGGGGTGGACGGGGCCGGGGGCGCGGGTGGCCTCACCGTGGTGGGGCGTGACCCGGTAGCGTGAGCCGACGGTTCCGTAGGTTCGGGCGAGTCGGAGAAGGAGTCCCGGTGACGGAGAACGGACAGGGGAGCGCCCCCCAGCCGGGTGCCCCGTGGGGTCCGGACCCCGGGCAGCAGCCGCAGGGCGGGCCCGGGCACGTGGTGGGGCCCGGGTACGAGGGACCGGGGCAGCCGCACGGCTACGGCTACCCGCCGCTGCCCGAGGCCGTCACCCAGTACATCCCGCCCGTGCCGGCGGGTCCGGGTCAGGGTGAGGCGGCGACTCAGTACATCCCGCCCGTGCCGGCGGGTCCGGGTCAGGGTGAGGCGGCGACGCAGTACATCCCGCCCGTGCCGGCGGGTCCGGGTCAGGGTGAGGCGGCGACGCAGTACATCCCGCCCGTGCCGGCGGGTCCCGCGCACGAGGAGGCGGCGACCCAGTACATACCGCCGGTACCCGCGGCCGGCGGGCTCGAGCCGTTCGACGGGCTGTTCCGCGGCGACGACTCCGCCGGGCACACCCAGCACCTGCCGCCGGTCCAGGAGCCGGTGCTGCGGCAGCCGCCGCCGCGCCCCTATCCGCCGCGCGCGCAGGGCCGCCCCGTACCCCCGCCGCAGCAGCTCCGGCAGCCGCAGTTCCAGCAGGCGCAGTACGCGCCGCCCCCGCCGCCGGAGCCGTCCCGCAAGGTGTCTCCCGCGATCATCGCCGCGGTGGTCATCGGCCTCGCCGTGGTCGGGCTCGGTGTCGGCTCGCTGCTCAGCGAGGACAAGCCGCAGAACAACGACCCGGGCGCGGTGGCCGCCGCGCCCAGCACGAGCGGCGGCACGGCGGCGCCCGCCGGCGAGGCCCCCGTGGACCCCGGCCGCCCGCAGGCCGTGCAGCTGGACAAGGTCCTCGCGGACAGCAACGACAGCCGGGCCTCGGTGATCAAGGCCGTGGACGACATCAAGGGATGCAAGAACCTCGCCCAGGCGGCCGGCGACCTGCGCGACGCGGCCCGTCAGCGGGAGGAGCTCGTCACCCGCCTCCAGGAGCTGAAGGTGGAACAGCTCCCGGAGAACGCGAAGCTGACCGCCGCCCTCACCAAGGCCTGGCAGTCCTCGGCGGCCGCCGACAACAGCTACGCGGCCTGGGCGGACGACGTGGACCACGACAAGTGCAAGGACGGCAAGGCCAAGAACTCGGAGAACGCCGTCGCCGGCAACAAGGCGAGCGGCGAGGCCACGAAGGCGAAGGAGTCGGCCGCGGCGCTGTGGAACAACATCGCGGCCAAGTACGGACTCACCAAGCGCGACAAGTCGCAGCTCTGACACCTCCCCCTCCAGGGGGACCGACAGGCCCGCCGGGGCTCACGCCGCCCGGGGAGCCTGTTCCAGTGTCGCCGTCATGTCCAGCGACCCCTCGCCCTCCTGGGCGACGAGCCGGCCGGACCGGACGACCTGGAAGGTGACCCGGCCGTTGACGATGCGGGGAAAGCCGGCGACGGCGCGCATGTCCTGGTAGCGCCAGCTCAGGTCCGGGGTGAGGCCGCCGGTCTTGACCGCCTGCGACTGGTTGAGCATGCGCCCGACCTTGCGGGCCGTGATGTCCTCGTCCGCCTTGAAGCGCTTCACGATCTCGCTCAACACGGTGTACGCGATCCAGGTGGTCTGCGCCCCGCTGTCGTCGGGGTCGACGGTGTCGTCGCCGAACGCGTACTCGGAGATCACCTTGCGCATCGGCTCCCAGAGCGGGTCGCCCGCCACCGGGTACCAACTGGTCAGGAACGCGCCCTCGAAGGGGCTCTCCTTGCCGCCGGTGCGGTCCACCAGGGACTGGCTGACGCTGCCCAGGACCGAGGAGATCTGCGGCTTGCGGTTCTGGGTGTCGGCCCGGCGGAAGGCGTCGAAGAAGGTTTCGGTGCGCTCGCCGAGCACCGCGGTCACACACCCCCTGCCGCTCTCCTTGGCGTCCTTGGAATCCTTCGGGTCCTTGGCGGCGTCCTTGGAGTCCTTGGTGCTCGCGGCACCGGTGGGGGAGAGGGTGCCGAAGAGGGCCTCGCGGGCCTGTGGCGCGAAGTCCGCGGAGTCCTCGGCGGCCCGGATGTCAGAGGCGTCGGCCATCTTGTTGGCCTTGAGCCCGGCGTTCAGCAGGACGGGCATCGAGTCGCCCGCGAGGGTGTCGGGGCGGACCAGGGCGACCTGGCCGCACACGCGGCCCAGTTGGTGACCGGCGCCGGCGAGGAGCACCGGCTGGCCGCCGTTGACGGGGTAGGAGAGGGTCGACTGGAACTCCTCGGACGTGACCCCGTAACCCCCGATGAACGGGATGCCCTCGGCCTCCAGCGGGGCCATGAAGGCGCGTCCGTGCTGGCTGTAGGAGCCGACGACGGCGACGGCCTTCTCGCTGATCGCCTTGCGGGCGCAGTCGGCGGCGCCGGTGGGGGTGTTCTTCTCGTTGCAGGTCAGGACGCGCAGCTTGCGCCCGTTGATGCCGCCCTTGGCATTGACCCAGCGCTCGTACGCCTTGGCCATGCCGGGCATTCCGGGCATGTTGGTCGCCTTGGTGTCCTCGGGCGCGAACGTCATGACGGTGAGGGTGTCCCCGGAGCCCCCCGAGTCTCCGGGGAGCACCCCGCACCCGGCGACGAGGCACGCGCCCATCGCCGTGGCCAGAAGGGTGCGGGAGAGGGCTGTTGCGCGTCGCCGATCGGTCATGTCCATGCACCATTCCGCCCCGTGGGGAACTGGAGAGTGAGGAGTCCGCAACATTGGGTGACGCCCAGGTGAATTACCGGGGGGAAGGTCATATTCCGTTTGTTCACATGCGGCGCAAGATCACAGGGGGCGGGAACGTACGATCGAACGCGTGACATTCGCCCAAGGTTCGAAGAACCCTTCCCGACGCGGTGGCCGCTCCTCCACCATGGGCGGCATGCCCCTGAACGACATGCCGTGGTGGCGCTGGCGCAGCAATGTGCGCTCGGCGCTGCACATGCTCTCCGACCCTGCCTTCCACGAGGACACCTGGCTGGCCGGCGCCGAGGGGTACGGGGACGTGACCGACGCCGTGTACCGGCTCGTCGAGGACACCTGGCTCGACAGCTGGTCGGCGGAGAAGTACGTCGGCACGATCTTCCGCGACTCACAGGAAGCGGCCCTGGTCGACCTGGCCGTGCTGCGGGTGCTGCGCATCCTGCACCAGGTCGGGCCCGACGCACCCGTTTCCGTCTACCTGGAGCACCACGCCTGGCCCGAGGCGGTCCGCGCTGCGCGCGAGGCGCACGTACGGCTGGCCGTTGCGGACGGGGACGATCCGGACGCCCGGCCGACGTCGTTGGAAGTGCTGAGGATCCTCACCCGCGCGGTGTGAAAGGCTATGCGGTCATGAGCGACCCGCAGCCCGAGGCACAGCCGCAGCCCCAGTACGTCCTTACCGTGTCCTGCCCCGACAAGCAGGGCATCGTGCACGCCGTGTCGAGTTACCTCTTCATGACCGGCTGCAACATCGTGGACAGCCAGCAGTTCGGAGACCGGGAGACCGGGCTCTTCTTCATGCGGGTGCACTTCGAGGCCGAGCCGGCGGTGACCGTGGAGAAGCTGCGCGCGAGCTTCGCCGCGATCGGCGAATCCTTCAAGATGGACTGGCAGATCCACCGCTCCGACGAGCGCATGCGGATCGTCCTGATGGTGTCGAAGTTCGGCCACTGCTTGAACGACCTGCTGTTCCGTTCGTCTATCGGCGCCCTGCCGGTCGAGATCGCGGCCGTGGTCTCCAACCACACCGACTTCGCGGAGCTGGTGGGCTCGTACGACATCCCGTTCGTGCACATCCCGGTGACGAAGGACACAAAGGCGGCGGCGGAGGCGGAGCTGCTGAAGCTCGTGCGCTCCGAGAACGTCGAGCTGGTCGTGCTCGCCCGGTACATGCAGGTGCTGTCCGACACCCTCTGCAAGGAGCTGAGCGGGCGGATCATCAACATCCACCACTCGTTCCTGCCGAGCTTCAAGGGCGCGAAGCCGTACCACCAGGCGCACGCGCGCGGTGTGAAGCTGATCGGCGCGACCGCGCACTACGTGACGGCGGACCTGGACGAGGGGCCGATCATCGAGCAGGAGGTCGAGCGGGTGGGCCACGAGGTGACCCCGGACCAGCTGGTGGCGATCGGGCGCGACGTGGAGTGCCAGGCGCTGGCGCGCGCGGTGAAGTGGCACAGCGAGCACCGCGTCCTCCTCAACGGCAGCCGCACGGTCGTCTTCGCGTAGCCCTGCGGGCTGCTGCGGTCCGGGACCTGGACCTGGACCGGCGTCCGGGGTCCGGGAGGCCGGCCGTGCGGGTCGGCCGCCGGGGGCTGCCCTGGGGCCTGCGGTGCTGGGGCCTGCGGTGCGGCGGGGTGCCGCGGGGTGGGTCCGTGCGGGCCGGCTGCCGGGGCGCTGCCCCGGGCCCCGCGCCTCGATCGCCGGCGGGGCTGGGTCGGCCCCCGGGCGGCCGGATCGTCGGCCTGGGGCGCGCGGGATCGGCCCCGGCGTGCCCGTTTCGGCCCGAGGGCCCAATTTGCCTGGTGGGGCTGGAGGGTCGGGGTCCGGGCCGGAGGCGCAGCGGAGCGGTGGCGGGGCCGCGGGCCCCGCCGTTCACCGCCGAGCTCGCCGCAGGCGTCAGGCGTCGGGAGCCTCCACGCCGCAGTAGGCGGCGAAGGCCGTCAGGATCTCGTCCTCCGAGATGCGGCCGTCGCCGTCCGCGTCCAGGGCCGCCGCCACCTGTGTGGCCAGCTCCGGCGGTGTGCCGAGGACCCGCAGGACCCGCGCCGCCGCCGCGGGGGCGGCGCCGCCGCCCTCCCCGTCCGCCACCGCGATCACGGCCCGCAGGAACGGCCGCGCGATCTCCGCGAACCGCTCCGGGCTGTCCCGCAGCCGCTTCGCCGCCCCGGTGATGAACTCCTCGCGGGACACCCGCTGGTCCCCGTCGACGTCCGCGATCCCGGCCATCCCCTGCCAGAAGGCCTCGGCCCCGGCGAACACGGCCTGGCCCTTGTCCGACCGGGCGGTGGTACCGAATTCGGCCAGGACGGCCTTCGCGGCCGCGCTGAAGTCCTCCCGGTCGATATAGCCGGACCCGTCCTGGTCGAAGGTGGCGAATCGGGCGGCGATCTTGCGCTCGTATTCTGCGCTGTCCATGTTCGGCGTTCCGCCTTCACGTGTGCGGTGGGTTCAGATCAAGACAGGCAGGAGCGTAAGGCCTAGGTGGCCTGCGCGTTAAGCGAAGCGGTCAAGCAGGCGGCCGCATCGAACCCGCGCACGGGGAGCGCGGCGGGGCGCGTACACATGTGCCCATGTGCCGTCGCCCCTACCACGGTTCACACGCTGCCACCCGCCTATCACGCAGGGCTCACTTCCAGAGTGACCTTCCCGCAAAACGGGCGCACCTGGCCATGTGGCCACTACATTCGATGCGTCGACACACGGCTGGGGGCATCATGCCTAAGGACGTACCACCGCGCTGGGACCGCCGCATGCAGCAGCGCCTCGCCCGCGGCGAGGCCGCCGCGCTCGGGGAGCTGTACGACCGGTTCGCCTCGCTCGTACACAGCCTGGCGCACCGTGTGCTGGGCGACGAGAAGGCGGCGGACCGGATCACCCGTGAGGTCTTCGGCTACATCTGGGAGAACCCGGACGCCTACGACCCCAAGCAGGGCTCCATGCGCTCCTGGGTCGCCCGCATCACCCAGGGCCAGGCGGTGGACCGGCTGCGCCAGGCCGAACTGGGCCGCGGCTCGCGCGAGGAGCTGGAGCAGAAGGTGCGCAGCGCCAACGCGGCCGCCCGCGCGGACTACATCGTCACCTCCATGCCCGCGCCGCTGCGCGCCGCGCTCGAACTCGCGTACTTCAAGCGGCGCGACTACCGGCAGGCCGCCGCCGACCTCCAGATCAGCGAGGACGAGGCGCGCCGCCGGCTGCGTCTCGGGCTGCAGTTGCTGTCGACCGCCAACACCCTCCCGCAGGAGGACACCGCCCCGCCCGGATACGGCCCGCGCGAATACGGAACGCCCCGATGAACGGCCCCGCCGAGTCCCACGACGACGGATACGAGCGGCCCGGCGGCCGGGCCCGGATACCGGCTCCGCGCGGCGCCGCCGACGACATGGATCCGCGGCACGCGCCGCTGGTCGCGGAGCCGCCGGGGCCGGAGCCCCTGTCGGCGCCGGTGCCGCCGCCGCGGTCGCACGCCGTACTGAAGTCCCTGCTCGGGGCGTGGGCGTTGGCCGCGTGCTCCGCCGAGGAGACGCAGGCGGTGGAGGACCACCTCACCGAGTGCGCTCCCTGCGCGGAGGAGGCGCTGCGGCTGCGCGACGCGGTGGGGCTCCTGCACCCGGAGGAGAACCTCGACCTCAAGCCGCTGCTGCGCTCGCGGGTGCTGGAGGACTGCCTGGGCAAGCGGCCGGCCCGTATCCCCGTACCGGTGTGGGCGAACCCGTACGACACCGAGACCGCGCGGCTCGACGCGCTGCTCCAGGACTTCGGGGACTCCGAGTGGCACACCCCGGTCCGGCTGAAGTGGTTCGAGGACGAGCGGCGGACGACGCACCGGACCACGGTGGCGGGGGTGATCGGGCATCTGCTGACGGTGGACGGCCTGGTGGCCACCGCGCTGGGGCTGGACGATCCGCTGGGGAAGGAGGCGCCGGAGGGCGGCGGCACGACCGCGCGCACGGAGCACTTCTGGAACGCGTCGGAGTACCCGGCCACCCGGAAGGTCCGCGAGCCGTGGCGGGAGCAGGGACACACGCTGGTGCGTACGGTGTCGTTCGCGGGCCGCGGTGTCGCCGAGCTTGCCGTGGACTACGGGGGCTTCGCGCTGCCGCTCGGGGACGCGTTCCTGGAGCGGGCCTTCGAGTGCTGGGTGCACGCGTGGGACATCGCGGAGGCCGTTGACTACCCGTACGAGCCGCCGTCCGGGCCGCATCTGTACCGGATGATCGACCTCGCGGCGCGGCAGTTGCCGGGAGCGCTGGCGCGGCGCCGTCGGGCGGGGCTGGCGGCGCCGGCGCGGGGGCTGGTCGCGGCGGGCGCGCCGGGGCGGACGCTGCACCTGGAGATCGAGGGTGCGGGCGGCGGGGGCTGGGACATCTCGCTGGACTCGCCGGGGGCGGTGCCGTCGGCGGAGCGGACGGTGGCGGAGATCGCCCTGGACGGGATCGAGTTCTGCCAGCTGGCCGCCGGCCACATCTCGCCGGAGGAAGCGGCGGCGGGCCAGCACGGTGACCGCGAGGCGATCCGCGACGTCCTGTTCGCAGCGGCGTCCCTGAGCCGGATGTAGCCACCCGGCGGGGCGGTGGGGGCGGGGCGGTGGGGCGCCGGTCCGGGTGCGGCGCGAAGGTCCGGGAGGTCCGGGCCTCCGCCCCGTACCCCGCTCCTCGAACGCCGAAGGGCCGCATTCTGCCCGGCACCCGCACCCGCACCCGCACCCGCACCCCCGCGCCGCCCGGCGGGCTCAGCTGAAGCGTTCGCGGAGGCGGTACTTCAGGACCTTGCGCAAGGCGTCGTTGCGCGGGAGGGACTCCAGGAGTTCCAACTGCTCCGGGAGCTTGTGCGGGGACAGGCCCTGCCCGCGCAGGTACGAGGTCAGGGCCGGCAGGGTCAGCGCCGGGCCCGCGTCCGGAACGGGTTCCACCACCGCGCAGACGCGCTCACCCCGCTCCGGGTCCGGCAGCCCGATCACCGCCACGTCCGCCACCCCCGGCAACTGGTGCAGCAGGTCCTCGATCTCCTTCGCCGAGATGTTCTCGCCCTTGCGGATGATCACGTCCTTGCTGCGCCCCGTGAGGACCAGGTATCCCTCCGGCGTCAGGTGGCCGAGGTCGCCCGTGATCAGATAGCCGTCGGGGTCGAAGACCTCCGCCGACTGGTCCCGGTTCAAGTAGCCCTGGCAGACCGCCTCGCCGCGCAGCCGTACCTCTCCGTCCGTGTTCGCGGGGAGCGGGGTGCCGTCGGCCGACGTGATGCGGATGGACATGCCCGCCGGCGGGCGGCCCTCGGTGGTCGCGAGGTGTTCCGGGGTGTCGTCCGGTGCGCCCATGGTGATCATCGGGACCTCGGTCATGCCGTAGCCGTGGGTCAGCTGGCAGCCCATCTCGCGTACGACCGCGTGGTAGATCTCCGGCGGCTTGGGGGCTCCGCCGCCCGCGAGGAGGCGGAGGGTGGGGATCAGCGGGACGTCCGGGTCCTTGCGCTGCTCCGTGAGGAACATGGAGTAGAAGGCCGTCGAGCCGCCGGCCACCGTGACCCCGTGGCGGCGGTAGCCGTCCAGCGCGTCCGGCATCGCGAACTTCTCGAAGAGGACCGCGGGGAAGCCGTACAGCAGCAGCATCACGGTGTAGTCGGGCCCGGCTATGTGCGCGAAGGGGAAGGCCATCGAGCCGACGTCGGCCGGGGTCAGGTGCAGGGCGTGCGCGAGGCAGGAGCCGCCCGCGATCAGGGAGCGGTCGGTATGCAGGACGCCCTTGGGGTCGGAGGTGGTGCCGGAGGTCCAGTAGATCCACCGGACGTCCGTGCCGGAGGCGGGGGGTGGCGGGAGTACGGCGGGGTCGCCGTCGGGGAGGGACGCGTACGCCTCGAAGACGCCGCGTGCCCCGAGCCGCTCCGCCATCGCCGGGTGGTCGAAGCCCCGCCAGAGGCCGGGGACGGCGAAGTACTCGGCCTTGGACTCGCGGAGCGCGAAGCCCACCTCCCGGTCCCGGTAGAAGGGGATGACGGGGGACTGGACGGCGCCGATCCGGGCGAGGGCGACCGAGAGCAGCACGGTCTCGATACGGGTGGGGAGCTGCCAGGCGACGACCGTGCCGGGGCGCACTCCCATGCCGTGCAGGCCCGCGGCGACGCGCTCGGAGCGGTCGCGGAGCTCTCCGAAGGTCAGCCGGCGGTCGTCGGCGGGGTGGTCGGTGGCCTCGATGAGGACGGTGGTGTCCGGGGTCAGGGCGGCCCGGCGGGTGATCAGTTCCCACAGGGTCGCGCAGCGGCTCAGTTCTGTCGCGGTGTCCGTCATCCCGGACCTCCCCTTGGCCGACGCGAGATGGCCGGTCGTTCGATAGCTGACGGTTAGTCAGATCAAGCGCAGAGCGTAGAGCGCCGACGCTTGTCGGTCCAGGGGTGGCGGGGCTAGCTTGTTTCTGACGATCCATCAGATCGGGGAATTGGGGAGACCATGGAACTGCCTCGGATCATCAGCGTCGACGACCACGTGATCGAGCCCGCCCACCTGTTCGACGTCTGGCTGCCGGCCAGGTACCGGGACCGCGGGCCCAAGGCGCTCACCGCCGGCATCGGCGAGCTCGAGTACACGGGCGGCAAGTACGTGATCTCCATGGACCCCGACGGCCCGCCGACCGACTGGTGGATCTACGAGGACCTGAAGTTCCCGTACAAGCGCAACATCGCCGCCGTCGGCTTCGACCGCGACGACATGACGCTGGAGGGGATCACCCGCGAGGAGATGCGGCGCGGCTGCTGGGACCCCAAGGCGCGCCTCGCCGACATGGACCTCAACCACGTCGAGGCCTCGCTGTGCTTCCCGACCTTTCCGCGGTTCTGCGGCCAGACCTTTGCAGAGGCCCGCGACAAGGAAGTCGCGGTGGCGTGTGTCCGCGCCTACAACGACTGGATGGTCGAGGAGTGGTGCGGCGACAGCGGCGGCCGGCTGATCCCGCTGTGCATCATCCCGCTGTGGGACATCGACCTGGCGGTGGCCGAGATCCGGCGCAACGCGGCGCGGGGCGTAAGGGCGGTGACCTTCTCCGAGATCCCGACCTACCTGGGACTGCCGTCGATCCACTCCGGCTACTGGGACCCCTTCTTCGCCGTCTGCCAGGAGACCGGCACGGTGGTCAACATGCACATCGGGTCCAGCTCCCAGATGCCCGCCGCCTCGCCCGACGCGCCGCCCGCCGTACAGGCCTCGCTGAGCTTCAACAACGCGATGGCCTCGATGATGGACTTCCTGTTCAGCGGTGTGCTGGTGAAGTTCCCGACGCTCAAACTCGCCTACAGCGAAGGGCAGATGGGCTGGATCCCGTACGCCCTGGAGCGCGCCGACGACGTGTGGCAGGAGCACCGCGCCTGGGGCGGGGTCCGCGACCTGATCCCCGAGCCGCCGTCCACGTACTACTACCGGCAGATGTTCTGCTGCTTCTTCCGCGACAAGCACGGCATCGCCTCGCTGGACGTGGTCGGGCGGGACAACGCCACCTTCGAGACCGACTACCCGCACGTGGACTCGACCTTCCCGCACACCAAGGAGGTCGCCCTCGACCACGTGAAGGGACTGGACGAGGAGACCGTCTACAAGCTGATGCGCGGCAACGCCATCCGGATGCTCAGCCTGGACCTCGTCTGATGGATCTGACCTACACCGAGGAGGAGCGGGCCTTCCGGGCGGGGTTGCGCGAATGGCTCGGCAAGGTGCTGCCCGAGCTGCCCGCAAAGCCGTCCCCGGACGACTGGCCGGGGCGCCGCGCGTACGACCTCGGCTGGCAGCGCCGGCTGTACGAGGCCGGGTACGCGGGCCTGCACTGGCCGGTGGACGCGGGCGGCCGCGGGGCCACCCCGACCCAGCACCTGATCTTCCTGGAGGAGACGGAGCGCGCGGGCGCCCCGTACGTCGGCGCGAACTTCGTCGGGCTGCTGCACGCCGGCCCCACCATCGCCGCCGAGGGCACGGCGGAGCAGCGGGCGCGCTGGCTGCCGCCCGTACTGCGGGGCGACGAGGTGTGGTGCCAGGGGTTCAGCGAGCCGGAGGCTGGCTCCGACCTGGCCTCCCTGCGCACGCGGGCGGTCCGGGACGGCGACGAGTACGTGATCACCGGGTCGAAGACATGGACCTCGCACGCGGAGGTCGCCGACTGGTGCGAGCTGCTGGTGCGGACCGACCCCGTCAGCGCCTCCGCGCAGAAGCACCGGGGGATCTCCTGGCTGGCGATGCCGATGGACGCCCCGGGGGTGACCGTACGGCCACTGCGCACCCTCGCGGGATCGACCGAGTTCGCGGAGATGTTCCTGGACGAGGTACGGGTCCCCGTCACCCACCGGGTCGGGGCGGAGAACGACGGCTGGCGGGTCACCATGGTGACCCTGTCCTTCGAGCGGGGCACCGCCTTCGTCGGCGAGGTCGTCGCCTGCCGCCGGACCCTGGGCGATCTGGCCCGCACGGCGAAGGCGAACGGGCGCTGGGACGATCCGGTGCTGCGGCGCAGGCTGGGGCGGCTGTACGGGGAGTTCGGCGCGCTGTGGCGGCTCACGCAGTGGAACGTCAGCGAGTCGGAGCGCTGCGGCGGGGTCCCCGGCACCGGCGGCTCCGTCTTCAAGCTCGCCTACTCGCACGCGCGTCAGGAGCTGTACGACACGGCGGCGGAGGTGCTGGGGGCGGACTCGCTGGTGATGGAGGAGGAATGGGTCCTGGACCGGCTCTCGTCCCTCTCCTACACCATCGCTGCGGGCACTTCGCAGATCCAGCAGAACATCGTCGCCGAGCGGATCCTCGGCCTTCCGAAGGGCGGGTGAGGGACATGGACTTCCAGCCGACCGAGGACCAGCGGGACCTGCGGGCGGGCGTACGGGACCTGCTGGCGGGGCGGTACGGACGGGAGGCGCTGCGGGCGTCGGTGGACACGGGGACCGCCGTCGACCGCGACCTGTGGCGGGAGCTGGGCGAGGCCGGTCTCTTCGCGCTGCGGCTGCCGGAGGCGGCGGGGGGCGTGGGCCTCGGCCTCCCGGAGGCGGTCCTGGTCTTCGAGGAGGCCGGGCGGGCCCTGCTCCCGGGGCCGCTGGTGGCCACGCACCTGGCCGCCGGGCTGGTGCCGGGCGCGGCGGCGGGCACGGCGGTGGTGACCGCCTTCGACCTGGGCGGGGGGCTGGTGACCCACCTGGCGGATGCGGACGCGGTGCTGGGCGCGGCGGAGCTGCCGGCGGGGGAGCCGGTGCGTTCGGTGGACCCCCTGACCCCGCTGCACCGGGTGGCGTCCGCCGGCGACGTGTCCCCGTACCGCTCCGTGGGGGCGTTGCTGACGGCGGCGCTCCAGGTGGGCAGTGCGCTGCGGACGGTGGAGCTGGCGGTGCGGTACGCGGGGGAGCGCGAGCAGTTCGGGCAGCCCATCGGCGCGTTCCAGGCGGTCAAGCACCTGTGCGCGCAGATGCTGGTGCGGGCGGAGGTGGCGCGTACGGCGGTGTACGCGGCGGCGGTGATGGCGGAGGGGGCGGCGGAGTCGGGCGAGGGGGCGGAGCTGGGTGAGGGGGCGGAGTCGGGCGAGGGGGCGGAGTCGGGTGAGGTCGCGGCCGCGAAACTCCTGGCGGACGAGGCGGCCGTGCGCAACGCCCGGGACTGTCTCCAGGTCCACGGAGGCATGGGCTTCACATGGGAGGCGGACGTGCACCTGCACCTGAAGCGGGCCTGGGTGCGGGCCGAGCAGTGGCGGACCGCGGCGGAGGCCGAGGAGCTGCTGGCGGCGGAACTGCTGGGCTCGCTGTCGTAGCGTCGTCGTAGCGCGTTGTCACCGGAGGGCACGGGAGGGACGGCGAGGGACTCATGTCCGATTACAGAGAGTTGATATCGGTTTGTGTCCTTCGCCCACCCCTTTGCGGCCCGAAGGCAGGGGGCCGCTCCGGTACGCTCCCACGAATGCGAGCGGTTGAGCGGCGCAGGCGTCGCACAGTATGCACCACGCCCACTCCTTCGCGCGGGAATATGCCCGAAGCGCTTGTTGTCGTGACTGTATGTCAACCATGCTGCTCCGCAAGGGGATCACACTGGGTGATCCCATCCTGTCGCGAGGCGAAGTGTCCGCCGGTTCGGATGGTGTGAGCGGTGCAGGTGCTTCAGGTTCAGCTGGAGGTAGGACCGGACCCCGCCGAGGTCGGCCGGGCGCGCCGGTGGGCCCGGTCCCGGCTGGCGGGGTCGGGCATAGGTGAGGACGAGCCGCTCGCCGAGACGCTCATCCTGCTGATCTCCGAGCTGGTCACGAACGCGGTCGTGCACACGGGCTGTCCGGCCGTGCTGCGGATGCTGTTCGGGGAGCCGGGCGTGCGGGTCGAGGTCGCCGACACGAGCGACCGGGCGCCGGCCCCCCGCCAGGCCGCCGGGGACGACACCGGCGGCAGGGGCCTGGAGCTGGTGGACGGCCTGGCGGACCGCTGGGGCTGGCAGCGCGAGGGCGCGGGCAAGCGGATCTGGTGCGAGATCGACCGCGCGGAGAAGGCGGCGTCGGACTGCGCCTCGGACGGCCCTTCGGAGATTCACCCTCAGGTGCGGGAACCGCGCGTGTACCTCTAACGAGGTGTTGACGTTCCGTCACATCTTGATCACCCTGGTGTGGAGCGATTCGACGCGAGGGGACGCCAAGGGCCTGCCTTGACGAGTGCGGGTCGCGGGGTGGCGGCCGCGGTGCCGCGCTCGGGGCGTGCATGCGCGCCGCCGCCACCCGCATGTGTTCCCTGGTTGTGCGGACACGGGGCAGGGTGAACGAGCATGGCGTCGCTTTCCAGGGTTTGGCCTTGGGAACGGACGGATCCTACAGAGGGAAGTCGTTCTTCCATGGAGCGTCGAAGTCGTTCGGGTCCACCCCTATATTGCTGACCACCTCATCGACTTCCGACAACTTGCCCACGGTCGCGATGTGAATGCGTGAAATGTCCTCCTCGGAGAAGCATTCGTCCTCGTCTATCAGGTTCTTGGGGATTTCCACCATGGACACGCGGAAAGTGCCATCTTGCGAAGGGAATACCCAAACCCAAGCGTAGAGATCCTCAGAGCTCGGTTTGTGTCGTGCGGATACCGTCGAGCGGGTCATCGTCAAGCGGTTGGCGACCTCGGGCCTCATTTCTCTTCACCTCTCCTCTCCCCAGAATATTCGTATGATCGAGCCCTTGTAAGGGGAGTCCTCGTGTGTGTGAATCTGCAAGTGGGGTCGATCGCCGTCCCTGTTCTCTGATCCGTGGCCCAAAACTCGGCCATCTTCTCCGAGCTTGTCATCCCAGTGATATGTGCCACTCTTGGATCCGAAGTGCTGGCGAGTACCCTTTCCGTCGAAACCCTCGGCGTTCCGGTATCCGTCGCCATGGAATTTGCCAAGATATATCTCCTCTGCCTCGCTCCGGGAACGGACACTGATCTGAGTCGACCCTTCATCGATCGCTCGTACCGCGGATGAAACGCTACCGCTCGACCACGGAATGGGGCACGGGCCGAGGCCCAGCGGGTCGGACCAGGTGTGGGGGTTCGAGACGTAGGTGGCCGGGTTGGGGGACGGGGCGAGGCCCAGGGGGTCCGGGGAGAGGTAGCGGGCCGTTTGGGGGTCGTACGTGCGGAAGTAGTTGTGGTGAAGGCCCGACTCGGGGTCGAAGTACTGGCCCGGGAAGCGCAGGGGTGTGTAGGCCGTGGAGTCGCGGCGTCCCCGCTCACGCCACCACCTGACCGTCGAGCGCAGCCGCATCCGGCACGATCCCGCGCACCGGCGGGAACACGATGCCGTCCGGTCCCGCCGCGTCCAACGCCTCCCCGCACGGGAAGTCGAGCGCTGGTATCACCTCATCCAGCAACCGCGCCCCCACCACCCGCCGGTACTCCCACTCGCGCTCCGCCTCGCCCCGGGCCTCGGCGAAACGAGCCAGCGTCTCCTCACCGGAGAACGCACAGATCCAGTCCAGCCCGCCGAGCTCGGCAGTCCACAACCCGCCCCGCTCGTCCTACGGCACCAACACCACCCCGGCACGGAAATCCGCCAGCCGATCCAGCACCGCCGCCCGGGCCACAGCCACCGGGTCAGCCTTCGCGACTGGACGATCCGGCTCACCCGCCCGCTCCGCAGCCTCCGCCCGCAGCCGGCCCCACTCCTCGTCGAACCCCACCCGAAACCCCTCACCGGTCCGCCCCCGCTGAACCAGGCCAGTACGTCAGACACTTAACGAATCGAACGTACCTTTGCATAGCCTCACAGTCCCGGCGAAGTCCGTCGTTCGACAGTGAGTCACTTCCGGCCTGGTGCAGAGCGCGGCGGGTGGCGCCGGGCTCCGCGTGTTTCATGCCGTTTCGGTGTCCAGGCGCTCCGCGGACTGGAGCAGGTACTCGGGCAGTTTTGAACTGGCCGCCAACACGTCGATGCCGATGAGGTGGCCCTGCTCGTCGAAGTCGAGGTTGATCATGCCGCGACGTCGACCGGGTCGCCTGGGGTGCATGCGAGTGACCTTCGCGCGGACCTGCGGATCGGTGAAGTGCACGTACGCTGCGTTCGCGGTCTTGTCGTAGGTGACCTTGAGGTTTGCCACGCTGGGCCGGCTCCCTCGGTGTCGTTGCTGTCGGCGGTGCCCTGCGCGTCGACTCGGTGAGCTGCAAGGCCAGGACGACTTCGACGATTTCGGTGATGCGGGGGCGCCGCAACCGAGTTCCCGCAGGAGGCGCCAGCCCTTGAGGGACGGCCTCGCGGACGTAGCGGTACACCGTGGCCGTGCGTAGCAGTGGCAACGCCCGCCGGCGCGAGGTGGGGAAGGCCTCGTGGCGGCGGGCGGGCGGCGGGCGGCGGGCCGCCGAGCAGGGCCTGGAGGGTGGGCGAGGGGCGGTCGGCCGGGGGCTCAGCCGTCGGCGCAGATCACGTCGTACGGGCGGCCGACGGCCATGGTCAGTTCCATGGGCTCGCTGGTTCCCGACGGGCACTCGCTCTTCTGCTTGACGAGGCCGAGCACCTTGTAGGTGCCCGAACCGCCGGAGGCGCAGGCGACTTCCTGGGCCTGGTCGGTCACGCAGTCACCCTTCACCAGCTGTCCGCCGCCGGCGCCCGGGTCGCCGGGGTGGTCGTTGGACAGGTTCCGGCCGCAGACGGTGTTGGTGGGTATGCCGCCCTTCTTGCTGCTGCCGTAGGAGATGCTCACCTCGATCATGAGGTCGGTGCCGGGCGGGCACTGGATCGAGCCCGGAATGATGCTGGCGTCCTTGATGTCCATCGCCTTGAACGTGGCACCGGAGGCGGAACAGCTCTGCGGCCGGTACCCGTCGGGCTTGTTGTCCGGGTCGGGGCCGCCGCAGTCGCCGACCTTCCACGAACTGGAGGTGTCGGAGGAGGACTCGGGGGAACCGGGGTCCGACGGCTTGGCGGAGGGGGACGCCGAGGCCGACGCGGATGCCGACGGCTTGCCGTCGTCGTGGCCGAGGTACCGGGAGGCACCGTAGATGCCGCCGACGATCAGGGCGACGGTCAGGAAGCCGGCGAGGCCGCCGTTCGACCGGCGTCTGGGGGCCTGGGGCGGCGTTGCCTCGTACGGGTTGGCCATGCGCTCCTCCTGCGGTGAGGGTGGTGGGTCCGGGGTGTGACGCGCGAACGGTGACGCGTCATGGACACCTCATGGTTCCACGGTGGGGGAGGCCCGGGTGACCGTGGGGCGGGGCCCGGGCGTGGCCGCCGACGCGGGTGGGGAGTCCCGCGCCGGCGGGCGGGGCTCAGGCGACCGGCTGGCCGGTCAGCGTGGTCAGCAGCTGGTCCATCTCGGTGCGCCAGATGCGGTGGACGTTCATGCGCGTGGGCTTCGGCTGGCCCGGGAGCTGCATGTGGAAGTGACTCCAGACCGCGTTCCGGTTGATCTCCGAGACCAGGCCGGCGGTCTGTTCCTTGGGGATCGCGAAGGCTATCTCCTGCGGCCGGTTGCTCATCCGGCTCGCCTTGTGGATCACCACGGCCTGGTCGGTCACGGTGACGAAGTAGTACGTGAGGAACGCCTGGCCGATGAGGCCGAGCATGCTCATCAGCCACACGCTGGGCCCGGCGACGGCCTGGATGGTGACGTGGGGACGGTCGGCCGGGTTGGCCTGGGTGATGGCCTCTGCGACCTGCTGCTGGATCGTGGCCTTCTTGACGGCCATGGGGGACTCCTGAGCGGAAACGCGGCCCCCGGCGGTCGGGGGCAACGCAGGGTACCGGGCCGTCCCGGGACCCCTCGGGGCAGGGGGGTCGTCGCCCGTCCCCCCGTACGGAGCGGCTGCGTGACATGAAACGCGGGGGGCATGAACGCGCGTGGCATGCAAACCGCGTGGCACGAAACGCGCGTGGCATCAAAGCCGGGTACCCCGAAAGCCGCGTGGCACAGTTGCGTGGCACGAAACCCGCGATCACCGGCAGAAGAGCCACTCGTGGCATGGGGGCCCGCGGCGCGAAGCTGAAGCCATGACAGACAAGCCCCTCGGCCGCAGCGCCGTGTTCACCGTCCTGACTACCGGTTACACCCTCTCCACCGGGCCCGGGGTCGCCGCCACCGTCTCGTACGTCTCCGACGGTGACCGCCACGTGATCGTGGACCCGGGCATGGTGGCCCACCGCGACCGCATCCTCGGCCCGCTCGCGGAACTGGGCCTGGGGCCGGACGACATCACCGATGTCGTGCTCAGCCACCACCACCCCGACAACACCATGAACGTGGCCCTGTTCCCCCAGGCGTGGGTCCACGACCACAAGGCGGAGTACCGCAACGACCAGTGGATCGACCGGGACGCCGAGGGCCATGAACTCTCCGACTCCCTGCGCCTGATCCGCACCCCGGGCCACAGCCCCGAGGACATCACCCTCCTCGCCGGCACCGCCGACGGCGTGGTCGCCTTCGCCGGTGACCTCTGGTGGCGCCCGGACGGCCCGGCCGAGGACCCGGTGGCCCCGGACCGGGACGTACTGCGCACCTCCCGCCTGCGGGTCGTGGCGGCGGCCGACGTGATCGTGCCGGGCCACGGCGGACCGTTCCCGGCGGGGGACGAGGCGCCGCTGTAGCGGGCGGGCCTCGTGGTCCGCTGCGGAACGGCCGTGGACGGCCGGACCCTGCTGGGCGAGTCGGTACGGGTCAAGGCCGGTCCCCAGTCCGCCCGGACACCGCGGTCCTCGCGGCCTTCGGGGCGGTCCCCCTGCTCACCGCCGCGGCGGCCGTACGGTTCGTCCTCGCCTGCCGGCGCGCATCGCCCCCTGGCCTCAGAGGACGGCCACCGGGGCCACCGGGGTGCCGGTTCCGCCTACGAAGGGTTCCGGCATGGCGGAGAGGAGGAAGGCGTACCGGTTCTCTTCTGCACAGGCTGTGGACAACTTTTCGAGATTCCAGTTCTGGCCCTGGTGCATGCCCATCTCGACCAGGTCCAGGGCGTGGACCGGCAGCCATAGATTCTCCAGCTCCGGCGGGAAGATCTCGAAGGTGAGCGTGTCGTTCGCGACCGCCGCCACGTCCCGGGCGTGGAACCACTCCGGCGTACGGACGGACAGCCCGGGCGACGGGAAGCCGTAGCCGTGCTTGTCGCCCGCCAGGTAGACCTGGACCTGGCCGGTCCGGACCAGCACGATGTCGCCGGAGCGGACCGTGACCCCGCCGAACTCCTCGGCCTCGGCCAGGTCTTCCGGGGTCACCGCGTGTCCCCCGGGGAGCCGGTCCAGGCCCTTGGCGCGCGCCACGTCCAGCAGGACGCCGCGCGAGACGATGTGCCCCGCCTTGTCGATGCCGCTGTACTGGGCGCGGGTGTGCGGGGTGATCGAGGAGGCCGGGCGGCCGTTGTAGATCTTCCCCGAGTGAGAGACGTGCGTGAGGGCGTCCCAGTGGGTGCCCGCCTGGAGGCCCATGGTCACGGCGTCGTCGCTGCACGCCACCGTGCCCGGGCCGAATATCTCCTGGTTGATCTGCACCATCGTGTGCAGCGGGTTGATCCTGCCGGGGATCAGACCGGCCTGCACCCCGTCCTCCTTGAGCGGGAGGGCGAGAGGTACGCGGCGGCCGGTGCGGATCTCCGCCGCGGCGGCCCGGACGACCTCGTCGGTGATCAGGTTGCAGGTGCCGATCTCGTCCTCGGCGCCCCAGCGCCCCCAGTTGTTGACGCGTTTGGCGATGTCGTGGAACTCGGCGGGCAGTGACATGGGCCTCAACAGCTCCTTGCGTGGAAACGGCAACGAGGGCTTGTGCTCGCGCATCGAGGTGCCCATAGAATCTAACGGACCGTCAGAAAACGCGGGAAGGGGCCGGACGTGGGGAACTTCTTGGCAGGCAAGGTCGTCGCCGTCACCGGCGCCGGCCGGGGCATCGGGCGGGCCGTGGCACTCGCCGCGGCCGCCGAGGGTGCCAAGGTCGTCGTCAACGACTACGGGGTCGGCATCGAGGGAGGAGAGCCCACCAGCGAGATCGCCGAGGGAGTCGTGAAGGAGGTACTCGCCGCCGGCGGAGAGGCCGTCGCCGTCGCCGACGACATCTCCACCATGGCGGGCGGCCAGCGCATCGTCGACACCGCCCTCGCCCGGTACGGGCGCATCGACGGCGTCGTGTGCGTGGCCGGCATCCTGCGCGAGCGCATGCTCTTCAACATGTCCGAAGAGGAGTGGGACCCGGTGGTCGCCACCCACCTCAAGGGCACCTTCACCGTCTTCCGCGCCGCCTCCGCCGTCATGCGCAGGCAGGGCTCGGGCACCCTGATCGGCTTCACCAGCGGCAACCACCAAGGCTCCGTGGCCCAGGCCAACTACAGCGCCGCCAAGGGCGGGATCATCTCCCTCGTCCGCTCCGCCGCGCTGGGCCTGGCCAAGTACGGGATTTCCTCCAACGCCGTCGCCCCGATTGCCCGTACCCGCATGTCCGCCAACGTCCCCATGGAGCTCAAGGAGATCGGCGAGCCCGAGGACGTCGCCGCACTCGTGACCTACCTGCTCAGCGACAGGGCCGTGGCCGTCGGCGGGGAGAAGATCACCGGGCAGGTCTACACGATCGCCGGCCCGAAGATCGCCGTCTGGGCGCAGCCGCGCGAGCTGCGGGCCGGGTACGCCGAGGGCGCCTGGACGCCGGAGAAGATCGCCGACTTCCTGCCCGGGACGGTGGGCACCGACCCGATGCCGATGCTCGCGCAGCTGGAGGCCATGGCCAGGGCGGCGGCCGCCAAGGACCGCCCGAACGCCGCCGGCACCGCCAGCGCAGCCAGCGCCGCCGGCACCGCCGGCACCTCCAAGGCCGCCAACGCATAGGGGAGCGGTGTGGACTTCAGCTTCGGGGCCGAGGACGAGGAGCTGCGCGGGCGCGCCCGGGCGTGGCTCACGGAGCACCTCGTGGGCCCGTACGCGCACGCCCGCGGCCTCGGCGGCCCGGGGAGCGAGCACGAGCAGGTCGACGTCCGGCGCGCGTGGGAGCGCGAGCTGGGCCGCAGCGGCTGGATCGGGCAGGGCTGGGAGGCCGAAGGATACGGAAACCGCCGGCTGTCCCTGACCGGGCAGGTGGTGTGGGCCGAGGAGTACGCGGCGCTGCGCGCGCCGGGCCGGGTCGGCCACATCGGGGAGAACCTCCTCGCGCCCACCCTCATCGCCTACGGGACCCGGGAGCAGCGGGACCGCTTCCTGCCCGGCATCGCGCGGGGCGAGGAGCTGTGGTGCCAGGGCTACAGCGAGCCGGGCGCCGGCTCCGACCTCGCGGCGATCCGTACCGCGGCCGTACGGGATCCCTCCCTGGGGGCGGCCGGGCTGTTCCGGGTGACCGGGCAGAAGATATGGACCTCCCTCGCCCGGGAAGCCGACTGGTGTTTCGTCCTGGCCCGCACCGCCCCCGGGTCCCTGCGCCACCGGGGGCTGTCGTTCCTGCTCGTACGGATGGACCAGCCGGGCCGGATCGAGGTCCGGCCGATCCGGCAGATGTCGGGGACCTCGGAGTTCAACGAGGTGTTCTTCGACGGGGCGGTGGCGGCCGAGGTCGTCGGTGCGGAGGGCGACGGCTGGTCCGTGGCCGTGGGACTGCTCGCCCTGGAGCGGGGGGTGTCCACGCTGGTCCAGCAGATCGGCTTCGCGGCGGAGCTGGAGCGGGTGGTCCGGGCCTACGCGGCTTCGGGTGCTCCGGACCCGGTCCTGCGGGAGCGCCTCGTACGGCAGTGGGCCGAGCTGCGCGCGATGCGGTGGAACGCGCTGCGCACCCTCGGCGCCCCCGGCGACGCGGGCGCCCCCAGCGTGGCCAAGCTGCTGTGGGGCGGGTGGCACCGGCGGCTCGGCGAGCTGGCGGTGGAGGTCCGCGGCGCGGCGGCCTCGGCAGGACCGGCCGGCTGGGCGCCCGGGGTCCCGTACGAGCGCGGACTCGACGAGGGGCAGCGGCTCTTCCTGTTCACCCGTGCCGACACCATCTACGGCGGCTCGGACGAGATCCAGCGGAACATCATCGCCGAGCGCGTGCTCGGCCTGCCAAAGGAGTCCAGGTGAGAGGCGTCGTGTTCGACGGCAAGCAGGCCCAGGTGGTCGACGACCTGGAGATCCGTGATCCGGGGCCGGGGGAGGTGCTGGTCGCGATAGCCGCCGCCGGGCTGTGCCACAGCGACCTGTCGGTGATCGACGGGACGATTCCGTTCCCGCCGCCGGTGGTGCTCGGGCACGAGGGGGCGGGGGTGGTCGAAGCGGTTGGCTCGGGGGTCACGCACGTGGCGCCCGGCGACCACGTGGCGCTGTCCACGCTCGCCAACTGCGGTGCGTGCGCGGACTGCGACCGCGGCCGCCCGACGATGTGCCGCAAGGCGATCGGGATGCCCGCGCAGCCGTTCTCGCGGGGCGGGAAGCCGCTGTTCCAGTTCGCCTCCAACTCTGCTTTCGCCGAGCGGACGATCGTCGAGGCCGTGCAGGCGGTGAAGATCCCGGCCGACATCCCGCTGACCTCGGCGGCACTGATCGGCTGCGGGGTGCTGACGGGCGTGGGCGCGGTCCTGAACCGGGCGAAGGTGGACCGCGGCGACTCGGTGGTCGTCATCGGCACGGGCGGGATCGGGCTGAACGTCCTGCAGGGCGCGCGGATCGCCGGTGCCACGGCCATCGTCGCGGTGGACGCGAACCCGGCGAAGGAAGCGGTGGCCCGGTTGTTCGGGGCCACGCACTTCATCGAGGCGTCGGCGGCCCGGGACACGGGGGCGGCGGTCCGGGAGATCCTGCCGACGGGCGCCGACCACGCCTTCGAGTGCGTGGGCAGCGTGAAGCTGATCCGCCAGGCCATCGACCTCCTCGACCGGCACGGTCAGGCGATCCTGCTCGGAGTACCCGGTTTCACGGAGGAGGCCTCCTTCCTCGTCTCGTCGATGTACCTCGACAAGACGATCATGGGCTGCCGGTACGGCTCCTCGCGCCCGCAGCGCGACATCGCGCTCTACGCCGACCTCTACCGGCAGGGCCGGCTGCTGCTGGACGAGCTGGTGACGGAGGTCTACCCGATCGAGGACTTCGCCAAGGCCGCCGACGACGCCCACCACGGGCGCGTGGCGCGCGGGGTGCTCACGTTCCAGCCGGGTGGGGCAGGGAACGCCGCGCCGCCCGGGGCCGGGTAGCCGACGTCGTCCCGGGCGGGCGGCGCCCCGGCTCCCCGGGGGCCGCCCGGCGACGGCCTAGGGTCCGTCGCCGGTGCCGGGGCGCCGGCTCAGTCGCTGAAGCGGCCGAAGCGGCCTTTGTGGAAGAGGAGGGGCTCGCCCTCGCCGGCCGCGCCCATGGCCACGACGCGGCCCACGACGATCAGGTGGTCACCGCCGGTGTGCACGGCGTGGATCCGGCAGTCGATCCAGGCGGGCACGGCGTCGAGCTGCGGGGAGCCGGTGACCGGGGCCGGGGTGTGGGACACCCCGGCGAACTTGTCCGCGCCGCTGACGGCGAAGGACCGGCACAGCCCGCCCTGCTCGGCGCCCAGGATGTTGACGCAGAACACCCCGGCGCGGGCGATCCGCGGCCAGGTGGTCGACGTACGGGCCACCATGAACGTGACCAGGGGCGGGTCGAGGGACAGCGAGGCGAAGGACTGGCAGGCGAAACCGGCCGGTCCGTCCTCGTCCGGGCCGGGCGGCGCGGTGATGACGGTGACCCCGCTGGCGAAGTTTCCGAGCACGGCCCGGAATTCGGCGGGGGAGACCGGTGCGCGCTCGTCCTCGCCGACGGCCCGCAGGTCGGGGCGCGGCAGCACGTCCACGGGCTCCGGACCCGCCGCGGCGGAGGTGGGGGCGCCGACTGCCCTGAGGTACCGGACGACGGTGGCCGCCATCCCTGCATGTCCCATCACACAGGCGATTTAAGCTGACGGTTCGTCAGATTGGAAGGGGGGTGCGGCTCGCCTTGACGGCCCGCCGTGCCGCTCCGCCTTGATTGAACGCGTTCAATGGAGGGTGTAGGGTCCCGGGCCGAGAGTGTTGAACGCGTTCAAGGCAGGGGTGGCGGGATGGCGCAGGTCGCGTGGGAGCCGGTCGCGACGGGGCCGGGGTGGTGGCAGTCGGCCCCCGGGGCGGAAGCGGTCGCCGCCGGACAGCTGGCGGTCGGGCTGGGCCTCTGGATCGTCCTGCCGTCCTGGACCGACGACTACGGCCAGGGCGGCTGGGGGTTCGGTGCCGTCCTCATGCTCCCGTTCCTGTGCGTCATCGCTCTCGCCGTGCTCCTCGGCCTCGCCTTCGTGCACGCCATGGTCTTCACCCGGCCGGCCCTCGCCCTGGCCGACCGCTACGGTCGAGGGGTGGCCGCGGCGGCCTGGCTCCTCGCGCTCTCGGCGGCCTGCGCGCTGTTCCCGTGGGCGTGCGGGGTCCCGTACTTCGCCGCCTGGGCCGGGATCGCCGGGTTCGGGGCGGCTCCGCTGCTGGTGGCGCACCGGGCGATCGGCAAGGGCAGGCGACCCGGCTCCGTCGTGGGGGTGACGGGCCTGGTCACCGCGGTGCTCGTGTATGCCGCCATGGCGGCCGGAATCCTCCTGGTCGAGCACGGCTTGGTCAAGGGCTACGAGCCGCCCCGGCTGGAGCGCGCGGAGTACGTCGGCGAATGGCGCGGCGCGGACGGCGGGGTGGTCCGGCTCAAGGAGGGCGGCGGGGCCGTGGTCGAGGGCGTACCGGCGCACGGCGTCCGCAAGGGGATCACGTACTGCACCGCCGCCGGCACCTGGTCGCCGCGGACCGCGAACCCGGACCGCGGCCGGCGGGCCGGGGTGGATCTGGTCGTCCGCGACTGCGACGACTGGCACCCGACCTGGGAGGTGGGCGGGAGCGCGGCCCACCCGGAGCTGTTCCAGCTGTACGGCGACCCGGACGACGGGGACATGTGGCTCCTGAGCCGCCGTTAGGCCGGCCCCGCTGCAGCCTCCAACTCCCCCTGTGGCAAAGGAGACATGGGCCCGAGACGCGCCTGCGGCAGTGCGTGTGTACAGTCGTCGCCAACGACAACGACGTCGGGGGCTGGGGTGGTCATGGGGAACGGTTTTCGCTACCGGGCCGAGCGGATCTCACTGGGTACCATGGCGGCGGCGGGCATCGCGGTTCTGGTCGCCGACCTCCTCGGGTGGCTCGACAAGATGGCCCCCGGAGGCACTCTCCCGAAGATCACGCTGCTCATCCTGAGCACGGTCACCCTGTTCCTCCTGATGGAGTTCGACCGCCTGAAGGTGCTCGACAACATCAACCGCCAGATCTCCGGGCTCACCGTCGACGGCCTGACGGGCGAGCTCCGGCGCGGGCACTACCTCGGCGTGGTCCAGGTGCACAGGGAATTTCCCGAGTCCGCGTTCATCGGGCTGGTGCGGGCCGCCAGGCGGGAGGTGGCCATCCTGCAGACCTGGATACCCAACCTCGGCAGCTTCCAGAGCGAGTTGGCGAACGCCGTCAACGAGCGCCAGATCGAGGTGAACATCCTGCTGCTGCATCCGTCGTCCCCCGTGGCGGGGCTGCGCGACGAGGCGTTGCGCTCGACCGGCCAGCGAGCGGGAGCGGTGGACGTCGACGCGAGCCTGCGGAGCCTCGAACTGGTCCACCGCCAGATTGCTCCGGAGCTCCGCGACAAGCTCCGGGTGCGGGTGTACAACTCCCTTCCGTCCATCGCCGTGTACAAGGTCGACGAGCGCTACCTGGTCAGCTCGTTCCTGCACGGGCAGCTGGCCATCGCGTCCACCCAGACCGAGATCGACGGGTGCGACACCCTGATGGGCGGGGAGGTCCAGAGGGAACTGGACACGTTGTGGCGCATCGGCCACGACGTGGATCTCGGTGACTGGCACAGGTCGATCGACAGCATCAATCAGTGATCCGATCCGGAAGTGAGGTTACGGTCGTGCAGGAACTGGACAGGTTCGAGGACGAACTGATCGAGCGGTACGAGCAGCACCCCGTACTCGCCAACGTCACGCTGCTTCCGGACGAGGACTTCGCCGCGATCCTGCTGCAGCGGCGCTTCCTCTCGCTCGCCTTCACGCCGGCCTACGACCTGGCGATCGATCTCCTGCGTGACGAGGCGGCGGTGCGGATCGCCCGGGTCATCCTGCGCGAGGAGTATCCGGACGGTCGCGGGGACACGCCCTCGCACCGCGAGGACATGATGCAGGACATCCTCAGGCTCGGCGTCTCCCGGACGGACCTCCTCCACACGAGGCCGACGGCGGCGACGAAGAAGGCGATCAGCGACACCTTCGGCCTGATCGCCGAGGCGGGCACCCACGACGACGCCGATCTGCGCGTGCTGACGCTCCTGCGCTTCTGGGGCGAGATCCTGGTCTCCGTCGAGTACGGGCGGCTGTGGGAGCGGATGGAACCCCTCATGGCGCGGGAGGGCGAGTACCGCTCACGCTTCTACTACCCGCACCACGTCCACGACGCCAAGACGCGCACGCTCGAGGGCGGGGGCATGCTGTCCACGGCCCACCCCGACCGGCTGGCGACCCGGCTCAGGGACTTCCTCATCAGCGGGGGCGAGGGGGCGGCCGAGGCCTTCAAGGAGGCGGAGGAGCGCTCGCTCCAGCTCAAGGTGAGCTTCTACGACCAGTTCCTGCCGGCGCCGGACCGCGTGGGAATCTGAGGCGTCCGCGAGGACGGGCCCCCCGACCCCCACGCGGCGCGCTCAGTCGAGGTCGAGCACCCCGGCCTTCGCGAGGCTGTAGCCGAGCTCGGCCCTGCTGCGGCTGCCGAACAGGGACGAGGCGCGCTTGATGTGGGTGCCGATCGAGCGCGCGCTCAGACCGAGGCGCTTCGAAATGGCTTCGTCGGTGTGCCCCTTCACCATGAGTTCCAGAATCGTCCGCTGGATTTCATCGGTGAGTTGTGGCGGAAAATGGTGCGTCGCGTCGAACTCGATCGGATCGGCGCGTTCCCACAGCGCTTCGAACGTGCTGACAAGGTACTGAATCAAGCCATTATCGCGAATGGCCAGGGCACGCTGTTCCTGTCCCTCGGAACCGAGCACCGGTATGAAGGCGACAGACCTGTCGCACACGATCATCCGCTCGAATGTCTCGCCGGTGGTACGTATTTCGGCCCCCACGCGCGTGACGTGTTCCATGTAGCCCAGCGTGGGTCCGTGGGAGCGCACCGTGTGGCTGTAGAGGGTGCGCTGACGGACGCCGCGCTCGATCAGCGCCAGGTCGCGGGGCAGTGCGTCGGCGAGGGTCTCGGCCGGGCGGCCACCTCGCGGATGGGCGGTGAGCAGCTCGCTGTCGCAGGACTCCACGGCCTGCCGGATCGCCGCGCTGATCGTCTCCTCGCCGTGCACCGGCTGCACGTGGGTGTCCCATTGCTGCTGTTCGTGCTGGTAGACGGCTTCCATGGGGGCGAGTGAGGCGGTCAGCGTGTCGAGTTGTGCCTGCAGCTTCTCGATGGCCTCGTCGATGGGCCGCGCCAGGGTGAGGGCGGCGACCGAGGGCGGTACGGGGAGGTAGTGGGCGGGTGCCGCGGCGGCCGCCGCCCCGCCCGGGCATTCCGCGCCGCCCCGTGTCCGGCGCAGCAGGCCGAGGGTGACCAGACATCGGGGAACGGGGCCCGACAGGCCTCCTCTGCGCCAGGCTTCACGGTATTTGGCTACTCCCTCATCGCAGACCGATTTACAGGTCGTATCGTCCGAGTTTGCCTCACAAATTCCCATTGTGGGCCCCCTTCTTGTTTCGGAAGTGCCGGATCATGATGCCTCGACTCGTTGATGCGGCGGCAGGGGCAAGGCAGGATCAAAACCAGTCGGTGATCAAGAAGCGGCCCACGCAATCAATGGCGGGAGTGGCGACGGTGAAACGAATCATCTACTCGGAACCGAGGATTTCCTGTTTCCCTGGGATGGCCTCGAGAGGGATGGCCATGATTTCGGCCACCCGCCCCGGCGGCTCCAGCCGGCCATGAGGAGCCCCGAAGCGGCGGCCGGGTGCATCGAGGCCGATGCGTACCCGGCGCTGGGCGAGGTACTGGCCATGCTGGCGCGGGCGCGCCAGTTCATCGACGACGAGTACGACGCGTACGGCCCGGACGGCCAACTGGCCCGAGTCGCGCTCCACCTGATCGACTGCGCGGCCGACGCCTCGGCCCTGCTGGGCAGGGCCGGGGATCTGGAGGCGGCACGTGAGGCGCTGGGCACCGCCCGGTCCGCCGTGGTCGCCGCGACCTGCGCGGTACGCCACACCCATGACGACATGAAAGCCACGACGCCATGAGCTGCTGCCTGGCTGTTCACGTGAAGGGACGAGCATGATTACTGCGGGTCTGAAGCTGACCCAGAGCGGTGGTGTCGCGCTGCTGAACGGCGACAAGCTCGAGTTCAACGTCGAGATGCAGAAGCTGGACAACGGCCGCCGCTACAGCAACGTCGACGAACTCGATGACATCACCAAGATCCTTGCTCGCTACGGGTACGGCGTGAACGACGTGGGCCAGTGGGTGATCGACGGCTGGGACGGCGCCGTCAACGGCCACGTCTCCACCCTCAGCGGCGGTATCCCGCTGGACCTGATGGTCGCGCCCTACCGTGAGACCGGCAAGGTGCCCGATCCGGCCATGCCCGGCTACAGCGGGAAGATCGTCATCGCGGGCCAGTCGAAGGAGTACCAGAGCTACGTGCACGTGGCCAGCCACCTGGCGGCTGCGTACTGCACCAGCCCGTTCGCCCGCCGCGGTGAACCCTCGATGGTCATGGTCTGGGACGGCGGCTGCTTCCCGAGGCTGTACTGCGTCGACGCGGACGGCCGGATCGAGCCGGGCGGCGAGGTCTTCCCGCTGATCGGCCACACCTACTCCATGGCCTCCCAGCACTGGGGCCCGTACGCACGGAAGAACAAGTCCACCAACGTGGACGACCTCTCGGTGGCCGGGAAGATGATGGCCTACATCGCGCTGGGCACGCCCCGGGCCGAGATCAAGGCCGTCTTCAAGGAGCTGTTCCACGAGCACTTCGAGGCGGACACGCCCCGGGTGCGCGAGTACCGCGAGAAGGTCATCGGCTGCGGTTCGACGGGCGAGCCCTCGCACGGCTACGTCCACGCCTTCCTCGCGGAGGTGGCGACGCGCACCGAGCAGATGGGCGTCTCCGACGAGGACGTCCTCGCGACGGTGCACACGTTCATCGAGGAGCTCCTCCTGGAGCGGGTGGCCGCCAAGATCCGCGCCTGGAAGGGCGGCGAGGCGTGGAACCTGTGCTTCGCCGGCGGCTGCGCGCTGAACATCAAGTGGAACAGCGCGCTGCGTGCGCACCCGATCATCAAGGCCATGTGGGTGCCGCCGTTCCCCGACGACTCCGGCTCCTCGATCGGCACCGCCTGCCTGCGGGCCGCCGACGGCAAGGGCCTGCGGCCCCTCGAATGGGGTACGCGGCAGGGTCCCGCCCTGGTCCGCACCCCGCACGTGCCGCAGGGCTGGACCGTGTCGCCGTGCCGCCCCGAGGAACTGGCCCGTCTCATCCACCACACCGGTGAGCCGGTCGTGCTGCTCAACGGCCCCGCGGAGCTCGGTCCCCGCGCGCTCGGGGCGCGCAGCATCATCGCGCCCGCCGTGGACCCGCAGATGAAGGTCCGGCTCAACGACGCCAAGAAGCGCGAGCACTTCCGGCCCGTCGCGCCGCTGTGCCTGGTCGAGCACGCGCCCACGATCTTCGACCCGGGCACGCCCGACCCGTACATGCTCTTCGAGCACCGCGTCCGGCCCGAGTGGGTCGACAAGGTGCCCGCGATCATGCACCTCGACGGGACCGCGCGGCTCCAGACCGTCAGCGTGGAGGACGATCCGACGCTGGCCGCGATCCTGCGCGAGTACCACAAGTTCAGCGGCATCCCGGTGCTCTGCAACACCAGCGCCAATTACAACGGCCGCAGCTTCTTCCCCGACGTCGCCTCCGCGATCGAGTGGGGCCAGGTCGACATGGTGTGGTCCGAAGGCGTCCTGTACCGCCGGTCGGTCGGCCACGACGGCCGCCTCGGCAACGAGAAGTAGGAAGGGAGAGACATGCCCCAGGCACCGCGCACCATGGTGATCTCCCTGCAGAAGGCCGGCACGCACCTGATGCAGGGACTCATGGTCAAGCTCGGCTACAAGATGACCGGCGTACCCCGGCCCGTACCCGGCAACATGCCCGAGTTCGACGACGCCCAGCTGCTGGAGATCGCCTCGATCACCCGCTCCCGCGAGGAGTACGAGGAGCTGCTCGGCCTCGACTCCGAGCCGCTGCGCAAGGCGACCCGGGACGACTGGGCGGCCCTCGGCTGGCACTGGCAGCAGCGGCTCGGCCAGCGCGTCGTCAACCGGTACGGACAGACCCGCGTCGACTTCGCCGACGAGGTCATCAGCAACGGGCACATCTCGTACTCGAAGTTCGCCGACACCCCGCGCGGACTGTGCTGGATCTTCCACGAGCTCGACATCGACAAGGTGGACGGCACCTTCCTCAGCGAGTGGGTGGCCACCGATGCCCCGCCGCTGGTCTTCAACTACCGAGATCCGCGCGACACCGTCATCTCGATGATCAACTTCCTCGAGGGCCGCACCGCCGCCGGCTACGGCAACTTCTACGAGTTCGACGTCTTCCACAAGATCCTGAAATCCCTCCCCACCTGGGAGGCAAAGATCGACTACGCGCTGCGGGACCCCTCTTTCCTGGGCCGCGACCAGTTCGAGCGCTCCATGTGGCTGCTGCGCCACCCGGACGTGTGCAAGGTCCGCTTCGAGGACCTGGTCGGCCCCAAGGGCGGCGGCTCCCGAGAGCGCCAGGTGGACGCGCTGAGCAGGCTGCTCACGCACATCAGCTCGGGCGAGGATCCCGAGGAAGTCGCCGACAAGATCTACAACCAGGACTCCTGGAGCTTCTTCCGGGGCCGTTCGGGGGCGTGGCGCGAGCACTTCACCGCGAACAACACGGCCCGCTTCAACGAGCAGTTCGGTGACCTCCTCGAACAGTACGGCTACGAGTGATGGACGACGCCGCCCGTGACCGCCCCCGCGCCTTCGTCCTCCTCGGCGGACTCCGCGTCATCCTGCGGAACTGGCGCTACCTGACCGAACTGGAACAGCGAGGCATCGCACCCCTCGTCCTCACCTCCGAGCAGTGGCGCGAGGAGACCTCGCGCCAGATGGCATCCGGGCTGCGGCCCGGCTCGCTCATCACGGAGGCCGGATTCGTCACCGGAACGGTGGGTACGGAAGGGGGCTTCACGGGCGGCGTCGTCGCACAGGTCATGGCCTGGCGCGAGCGCTACGACATCGTCGGAGTGTTCGCGGCGGGGGAGATGCTCGTCGAGCAGACCGGCATCGTCGCCGACCTGCTCGGCCTTCCCTCACCCGGCCTGCGGGCCACCCGGGTCTGCCGCAACAAGTACCTGCAGCGCGCCTACCTCGCCGAGTGGAGCCCGCGCACCGTGGTGATCCCGCCGGGCGGACGCGACAGCGCACCGTACGACGAGATCCGCTACCCGGCGGTGCTCAAACCGTCGGGCCGCCGCGAGAGCTCCGGGGTACGGGTGGTCACGGACCGGGAGCAGCTCCTGGAGCTGATCTCCGGCGACGGCTATCCGTCCGCGGAGACCCTGCTCGTGGAAGAGCAGGTGACCGGCCAGGAGTACTCGGTCGAGGCGATGCTCCAGGACGGGCGGATCGTCTTCGAGTCGGTGACGCACAAGCGGACCAACGAGGAGTCGACCGACTTCTTCGTCGAACTGGGCCACACCGTCCCCGCGCCCCCGTCCCCGGACAACGAGCGGCTGCTGGCCGCCAACCGGGCCATGACGGAACGGCTGGCCTTCGAGAACGGCATCGTCCACACCGAGCTGAGGCTGACCGGCGACGGCCGCGTCGTGCTGATGGAACTGGCGGCGCGCACCCCCGGGGACGGCCTGCTGCCGCTGTACCACCTCGCGACCGGGCGGCCCGTGGAGCCGGACATCCTGCGGATCGCGCTGGGCGAACCGGTGACCCGGACCGCGCCCGTACGGTACGCCCGGCAGGTCTACCTGGAGACGGCGCACGGCGTACTGGAGGACGTGAAGGTACGCCACCCGCAGGCCACCGACGTGGCCTGGACCGCGAACGGCGAACCCTGGCCCGAGATGGCGCCGGGCGACCCCGACGGGCCGGCGGCCCTGCGGGCGGTGCTCGCGCTCAAACGCCGGGGCGCACGCGTCGGCCCGCTCACCGAATCCGGCGACCGGGTGGTGACCTTCCTCCTCGACGCGCGGACGGTGGACGAACTCGACGTGCTGGAGGCGGAAGTGCGTGCTTCCATCGAGGTCTCGATCGCCCCGGCGCAGCCGTGACGGCGACCGGGTCCGTCACGGAACGCACGGTATGGAAAGGGACAGTCAGACATGTGGATCGTTGAACTCGCCTTCACCCAGGCCCCCGAGCGGCTCGCCGCACGACCCGCACACCGCGAGAAGCTGACCGCTCTGCACGAGAAGGGCCTGCTGAGGATGGCCGGCCCGCTCGCCGACGACTCGGGCGCGGTCCTCGTGTTCGACGTCCCGGACCGGCCGGCCCTCGACGAACTCCTCGCCGCAGACCCGTACTTCCGTACGGAGGGCGTGACCATGCGGCAGTCACGGGAGTGGCAGCCCTTCATCAACTGACGACTGCGACAAGAGAAGGGGGAGGGGACGATGGAGGACGACCGGCAGACCCCGGCGTCGGCGCACGAGCCCCGCTCGCTGATGCGGCTGGGCGTCTTCCGCCGGCTGTGGATCGGGGACGCGGTGTCCCGGCTCGGATACCAGGTCGCCCTCTTCCTCTTCCCGCTGCTGGCCGTCGTCGAACTGCACAGCAGCGGCGCCCAGGCGGGACTGGTGTCGGCATCGCAGTTCGTGCCGGTGGTCGTCCTCTCCCTCGTCGCCGGAGTCTTCGCGGACCGCGCGCCCACCCGCACGCTCATCGTGGTGTGCACCGTGGTGCGCGGCGCCGCGCTCGCCCTGCTCGGCGTCGGATACGCCCTGTTCGGCCTGAACCTGTGGATGCTCCTCGCGATCGCCTTCGTGGTCGGATCGGCCACCGTCTTCTACGACATCGGATACCAGTCGGCCGTCCCCAAACTCCTCGGGCCGGCGGAGCTGGCGGAGGGCAACGGCATCCTCCAGGCCAGCACCTCCGCCACCCAGATGGCCGGGCCCGCGCTCGCAGGCGTCTTCGTCCAGCTCGCCGGGCTGCCGTTCGCGGTCACGGTGACCTGCGCGCTGTTCGCGGGCGCGGGGATCAGCTTCTGGTCGCTGCGGATCGCGGAGGACGAGGTATCCGTACCCTCCCGGCCCGGCGGCCGCGCGCTGCTCGCCGGGCTCAAGTTCACCTGGACCTGCCGGCCCATCCGGGACCTGTGCGTCCAGTCCGGCCTCTTCAACCTCCACGAACAGGCCTTCCTCACCGCCTTCATGATCTACGGGGTGCGGCAGGCGGACCTGTCCACCGGCGCCGTCGGTCTGATCATCGGCGTCGCCAGCATCGGCGCACTGGTCGGCTCGGTGGGCGTGGGACGCCTGGCGTCCCGGCTGCACGCCGGGAAGACCCTCACGACCGGACTGCTGATCGCCTCCGGCTCGCTGCTCCTCGGCCCGCTGCTCTCGGGGCCGCTGCCGCCGGTCGTGGCGTTCGGCCTGGCGTTCCTCGCCAACGGCCTGGCGCTGGGTGCTTACAACGTCTACGTGATGAGCCTGCGGCAGACCATCCCACCGCGGGAGTTCCTCGGCTCGGTGACCGCGAGCTACCGGCTGGTCGCCCTCGGGCCCAATCCGCTGGGGGCCCTGATCGGCGGCGCGCTCGCCGACGCACTCGGGGCGGGCGACGCGCTGCTGGCCATCGCCGTCTCGCTCGCGGTGTCCTCGCTGCCCCTGCTGGCCTCGCCCGTCAAACGCGTACGCCGGGTGGAGCAGGCGGGAGCGGACCTGCGGGCCTACGTACCGGCGGCCGCCACGCAGCGGCCGCAGCCGGCACAAGAACGGGAAGGCTGACCGGTGGAAACGGTGGAAACGGTGGAAACGGTGGAAACGCACCTGCACGACAGCGCGGCGCACCTCACGACCGCGCAGTGGGAAGACCTGTACGGTTCCGGGTACGCCGACCGCGGCCACGGATACGCCCTGTTCCGGGAGCGCGTCGAAGCCGGCCCGTCCGCCCTCGTCACGGCCGCCGACGGCACCGGCTGGTGCGGCGCACTGCACGGGGCTGTGACGACACCGGCCTCGGCACTCTTCAGCCACCCCTGGAAACTGCTCACCGCCGAGCAACTGCGCCGGCCCGAGGAGGACGGCGGGCAGCAGGCCTGCGAGACCCACGCCGCATTGCTGCGGACGGCCCTCGGCGAGTCCGCCGGGCCGGACGGCCTCGCCGTCCCCGACGCCGCCGCGCTCACCGCCGTACTCGGCGAGGCGGTCGTCTTCCGCGGCTTCGACTCGACCGAAGCCGGGCTGCGCGACGGCCTGGACGCACCGGCCCGGCGCCGTACGCTGCGCGCCCTGCTGGCGCACACCCAGGACGCGGTGCGCGACGGGCTCGCCGGCGCGGTCTGCCTGCCCTACGTACGCCCGCAGGACACGGACCTGCGGGCGGTGCTGGCGGAACTCGGATTCCGCTCTGCCGTGCTGACGGGCGTCTCGGACTTCGACCTGGGCGGGGTCTCCTCGTACGCCACGTACCTGGAGGCACTGCCCAGCCGCCGGCGCCGCATGTACCGCAAGGAGGAACAGGCCGTGGCGGACTCGGCGCTGAGCCTCGGCGTGTGGCCCCTGGACGGCAACGTGGAGCGGGTCGTGGCGCTGGAGGCCCGCAACATCGCCAAGCACGGCGGGCTCCCGGACCGGGAGGCGCTGATCGCTGCCCGGTCCGCCATGGCGGGCCTGCTGGGCGACCACCTGCGGGTGCCGGTCGCCGTTCGCACGGGTGCCGGTGCCGGTGACGACGAACTCGCCGCGTGCGGGATCCACATGGCCGACGACGACAGCTACTGCGTCCTCATGTACGGGGCGGACGAGTCCGTCTCCGACGCCGGCCCCGTCTACCCGTGCCTGACCTTCTACGAGCCGCTGCGCCACGCCGCGGACCACGGGCTGCGCACGGTGCGTCTCGGCTTCGAGGCGTTCAGCGCCAAGCTGCGGCGCGGGGCACGGCTCTCCCGTCGGGAGACCTGGCTCTGGACCCCCGACGCCGACCGGCTCGCCGCGCTGCACCGGGTCATGGAGTTCCTCTCCGCCCGTACCTCGACGCATTTCGAGCGTCTCACCGGTCAAACCGCCTAGGACAGAAAGAGGTCGACCCGAACATGGTGGTACGTCATGGGCTGCAGCACGACGCCCGGCCGGACACACCCCGCGCCGCCTCGGCCAGGCCGTGCGACTGCGGTGTGACGGTGTGGCTGACCGGACTGCCGAGTGCAGGGAAGTCGACGATCGCGGAGGTGCTCGCCGAGCGGCTGCGGGCCGAGGGATGCCGGGTGGAGGTGCTGGACGGCGACGCGGTGCGCGAGACGCTGTCGGAGGGGCTCGGCTTCTCGCGCGCCGACCGAGACACCCATGTGCGACGGATCGGCATGGTGGCCGAGGTGCTGGCGCGCAACGGGGTGATCGTCCTCGTGCCGGTCATCGCTCCGTACGCGGACAGCCGTGCGGCCGTCCGCGAGCGGCACGCCAAGAGTCGCACCCCCTACCTGGAGGTGCATGTGACGACTCCGGTCGCGACCTGCGCGGAGCGTGACGTCAAGGGCCTGTACGCCAAGCAGCGCGACGGCGAGATATCGGGCCTGACCGGGGTCGACGACCCCTACGAGGTGCCGGTGGAGCCCGACATGCGGATCCCGGCGCACGCCCAGTCGGTGGCCGAGTCGGCCTCGATGCTGCTGGGCCTGCTGGCCGAAAGGCACTTCCTCCGATGAACCCGCCGATACCGGTGGCGGCCGCCATGGCAGGCCCGTCGTCCGAAGTGCCGCGTCAGCTCGGCCACTTGGACGCCCTCGAGTCGGAGGCGGTGCACATCTTCCGTGAGGTGGCGGGTGAGTTCGAGAAGCCGGTGATCCTGTTCTCCGGTGGCAAGGACTCGATCGTCATGCTGCACCTGGCGCTGAAGGCGTTCGCGCCGGCGCCGGTGCCGTTCACGCTGCTGCACGTCGACACGGGGCACAACTTCCCCGAGGTGCTGGAGTACCGCGACCGCACCGTCGCCGAGCACGGACTGCGCCTGCACGTCGCGTCCGTGCAGGACTACATCGACGCGGGCAAGCTGCGCGAGCGCCCCGACGGGACCCGCAACCCGCTGCAGACCGTCCC